>JAZRVY010000093.1:0-18358 GCA_045599405.1 Anaeroplasmataceae bacterium | reverse complement strand
GATAATAATCTTATTAGACTAACTGATTTAGGTATATATAGCTTTTTAATATTAGTATTATTAAATGAATCAACACCTATTGTCTTTAGCCCTTCATTTATGACTAAATCTGTTAATTTAGTACAATTATAAAAGGCATCGTCTCCTATTACCTTTAAGGTATTAGGAAGCTCTATTCTTTCAATACTGCAGCATCCATCAAAGGCTCTATCACCCAATATTTCTAAACCATCCTCAAATTCAACTATCTTAAGGTTCTTGCAGTTTAAAAAGGCACAATTTTCTATATTCCTAACATTTCTATGAATAGTAATTGATTCAATATTACTTTCAGCAAATGCACTATCCCCAATAGTATCTATTTCTAAAGGTAATATAATATCCGTATTAGTACCATTATATTTTTCTAAAAATCCATTATAAATTTCAAATTCCATAGTCCCTCACCTACTTTTTATTTTATCATATTATTATATAAAAATGGAGCTAATTAAAGCTCCATTTCAATTTCTATATATGATATGATTTCATCCATTGGTATATGGTTCTTAATTCCATATGTAGGATCGTAGAATTTATTCTTATAAAATAAGCAATAATGATTTCTTCTTCCTAATCTTGTGTTTATGATACCAATCTTTGGTAATGTATCAAACTTATATGTAAGCTTTCCATGCTTAATACCATAGTAATCTAATGTTTCAAGTAGCTTAGATATAGAGCCTTGGAATGCACGTGCTTGCATACGCTCACACACCTCTTCAATTGT
The DNA here is from genome assembly GCA_045599405.1 of Anaeroplasmataceae bacterium. GTDB lineage: Bacteria > Bacillota_I > Bacilli_A > Acholeplasmatales > Anaeroplasmataceae > UBA3206. The sequence goes on along the minus strand of JAZRVY010000093.1, from coordinate 17,589 downwards.
TTCTCCTGTAAGCATTGAAATAATTGCATGCATACAATAACCCTTTGTAGGCTGACTAACATACTCTATTTGTCTTCTTATAGGATTATCTATGCTATATGGACTATCATGATTGATACTCTTTAATGATTCTATTAATTCAAATTCTACAGATAGCTTATTATATTTCGATACAATTGAATAAGCCTTAGGTCCTAGTGGGATATAAAAGAACCCTTCTACATTTCTAGGTATAAGTCTACATTCAAAATCAAGTACATTTACTGTATCTGATAAAACTACTACCTTAGCAAATTTAGTGTTAGTCTTCTTATTAGTTTTATGAAATACATTAAAAGGTATGTCTATATAATATTTATCATTAGAGCTAATAATTTTACAAACAAATGACTCCATTGTCCCACTTCCTTTACTAATAAAACAATATCTATAATAATTTTATCAAAAGGCGATTTACTTGTAAATATAGCATGTTATTCAGTCATTACTCTTTTAACATTTCCTTTAGTAAAGTAGGTTTCATTTAATCCCTGTATTACAGGAATAAGCTTATTTACTTTAACTAAATAGGATATATTTTGTCTAGAGCATTGCATTAAATATCCTGCTCTAGATGATGATATTAAATTATTAGCTGCATAGGCTTTGATATCATTACTATCTATAGGATATGATGGTAGCTTATTTAGTTCATCTAATGTTATTGTCATAGCATCATTAAAGGTAATACCATTACCTCCAACCTCTAATGATAGCCCCATTAATAAATTAATATTATTAAGTAACTGAGGCTTATTTAATTCAGATACCTTAATTTTTTTATATTCTTTATTGTAATACATTAATACAATAAAATCAGTATTTACTAAATAAGCTTCCTCTAACTTATTTTCTTTTCTAGCCTTAATATCTATAGAAACATCTTCATAATCTATTTGCTCTACATAAAAATCATCATGAGAGCATTTCTCTTTAGATAATATCAAAAGCTTTAATTCATCATATACCTTCAAATTTGCATTTTTTAATATGTAAGCTATATTTTGTCTATCTCTTGGAATAACTCTTTGCCTAACAAATATTCCCGATGCAAATGATGGAACTGTATATGTTTTTTCTCTAGCAAATTTATCTAAAATTAAAGGGACTTCCATATCCTTTATTCCTTCATTTAATTCAATTATATACTTTTGGCTTTTTACATAGCAAAATAAATAACCTATAGCTTGTTTATATTCATTTTTAATTGCTAATACTTTCATAATATCACCACCTAATATATATCATTTTATTTTACAGGTCTCAAATAAACTATAAGGATTTTTGTAAAAAAAGATGCAAACATTGAATTTGCATCTCATTTATATTATCTTGATACTTCAATCTTTAAGCTATTTACCTCAAACGATCTATTAGCTGCAGATTTAGCTGTCATAAATTGAATTCCAGTTATCTTTGAAATTTCTTTATTAACTGTTAATGTCTTATCTCCAATAGTTGCGGTAATAATTCCAGCATCAATATCAATTTCCATTACAAAGGAAACTGTATTTCCATTTGCTAAAGCTGTTGAATTAAATGCTTGTCCATCGTTAGATGAACCATCATTTGTTAATGTAAGATACTTACTTGCATTAGCTCTAATTGCAATTCCAGTACTATCATCTAATACTTGGAAAAATGACCATTTTGCTGCTGCTGTTAAAATCTTTGCAGTTCCTGTGATCTTAATAGATCCAGTTGTCATGTCACCAACGTTGTAAATTGTACAATTTGTTTGTGTATCACTTGTATCTGTTACTGTAAGCTTTCCACTTGATAATGTTGATGAAATAGCTGATGTAGGATCACCTTCACTATTTGTTTGGTAATACCATCCTGTTGTTGGTGCAGTTGTTGAAATTGTTTCAGTCTTTCCAGTCATATCATAAAGTGTTGTATAAGAAGCTACCTTCTTTTCTTGCCACTTTGCATATACTGTCATATTTGAAGTAACCTTTGTTGAAGCTGTTACCTTATTTGTAAATGCAGCCTCTGAATACCATCCTTCTAGATAGTATCCTTCCTTTTCTACTGTTGGAAGTGGTAATGATCTACCTGACTTAACACTAGCCTTTGGCACTGATGTACCATTGTTAGTTACATATGTTACCTCATAAGTCTCTGTTGGAGCAATTGGACCACCATTAGCGTCTTCCTTTAATACTCCAGCATATAGCTTAACAGTTTCTACAGCTTCTTGTGCAGTCTCTAATAGCATAACATCAGATTGTCCGTTTGCATAATAGAATATAGCTGAATTTGTATCAAATGTTTGTCCATATAGGTTACCATTAGTAACTGCTGCTGTTCTATCTGTTACAATTGTAGCTCCATTTGTTTTTGAGCAGTTATCATATGTATTTAAATATGATTTAACTGCAGCAACCTTACCATCTGAGTTAGAGAATGTGAATGTTGAAGAACAATTCTTGAAATAGCATGACTCAATAAATGCATAAGCTCCTGCATATATTTGCATGTTGTTTCCTGTTGAGCTGTCATAGAAATTGTTATACATATGCATATTTGCTTGTCTAGCAAATGGTAATCTAGCTTGGCATCTTTCATACCAGTTGTGGTGGAATGTAAAGTTACAATCCTTTTGAGTATCTCCTCCACCTACTAGTCCTGTCTTGTGAGTACCAGCATAATGATTAAATGATACTGTTACATATGCAACTCTCTTAAAGTCTGTACATCCATCTCCATCGTGCTTATCTTGCTCTGAGCATACATCAAAGTAATTAATACCTATATTAAATGTATTATTATGTACCCAGAATCTCTTTGAACCAAAGACACTAATTGATGTTAATGCATCATCTGATCCAGTACCTTCAAAGCTACATGCATCCTCTGTATAATTATTAAATGTTAAATTACGTACCTCGACGCTTTGAAGTCTTGTATTAATTGCACTACTATCCTTAAATGTGAATCCCCATTGATCTAATGTTGCATCAGTACCAATTCCTTCTACTGTAACATTATGAGCATTATTTATATCTAGCATATTATAGTATGAATCAAATTCAAACTTACTTGCATCAAACTTAATCTTATTTGTAAGACCATTTAGCTTAGAATACTTAGATGTATCTAATTCATTCCATCCATTAGATATAATTTCTTGTTCTGTATATTGTCCACCACTTAGATTATTATTTAAGAAATTCATGCATGTTACATATTGTCCATTTAATCCCTTAACCTTAGTATCAAGCACGGCAGCCTTAGCTAAAATATCAGCCTTTTCATCAGAAGTAATCGTACTTCCTCCTGCTGATGTATCCTTCTTATACTCCTTTAGTAATGCAGCAAGTGAATCTGCTGTACTAGAGTAATTAGCATTATTTATTTGCTTCCAAGTTGCAGCTCCTATTGTACCAATAATACGAACAACCATTGGCTTGTTCGATTTATTTTGATTTTGAAGAATTGCAGAAATTCCTGTATAAGTAGCTCCATCATATGTCCAAGTAACTGTATTCTTAGTAGCTTCTGTTACATAGATAATGTCAGCATTTGTCTTTAATGTTCCATCATTGTTATATGCACCAACACCTTCAGTAGCTCCGAAGTGTGCATATCCGCTTCTGTCCTCTTCAGTTACAGCAATATTAGAAATAGTCTTAGACTTGTTAGCACTATTAGTAATCTTAATTGTATAATTTCCTGCGGCAAGTCCAACAATATCAACTCTTGCATTTGATGCATCCTGTTGTCTAATTAATTCCTTATCTACAGCTTTGAATGTAGTTCCATCAAGAGAATATTGAACATTAGCATTTGCAGCATTAGTTTCAGCAAATACTGCATAAATTCCTTCAGTATATCCTGCTGATTTAGATACTGCTAAATCACCTGTTGATTCTTGAGCTGTCCACTTTGCATATAATGTAAATGAATTAGTAACTGTATTATTAAAGTTATATGCTGTTGTGCATCCTGAGTTTGTATACCATCCACCAAATGTAGCATTAGCCTTTGTTGGTTGTGAAGGAGCTGCTAGCTTTGCACCTTCCTCTACCTCAACACTGCTTATAGTGCTTCCACCTAGTGTATTAAATGTGATTGTATATTTTGTCTTTGCAGGCTCATTCCACTTTGCATAAACTGTTGTATCAGCTGTAATTGGTGTATTGAAATCAAATTCTGTTGTACATGCTGATGTTGTATACCATCCACCAAATACAAAATCTGTCTTTGTTGGTGCTGTAGGCATTGTAGCCTTATTGTTTTTATTTACAATTTGGCTTGCAACTGTACTTCCACCATTTGTGTTAAATGATACTGTATAAGTTTCTGTATCTCCATCATCAATGATATCTTGCACAAGCTTTCCATAAACCTTTTTATTTGAAGTAATAGCTTGATTAAAATCAAACTCTACAGTGAATGAATCAGTTGTATACCAATTGTCAAAGCTATAACCTGTCTTCTTTGGATCACTTGGTCTTGAAACCTTTTCACCACTATTTACCTTAGTAGTTTCATAATTAGCATTTTCAACAATAAACTCTACCTCGAATGTTGAAGGTGAGCTTTTTGATTTAAAACTACATGATGCAAGTACTAAAACTGATAATACTGTGCATATTACTAATGCAATAATATTTTTAATTTTTCTCATGTTGTACCTCCTTATTAGGAAACAATATGATTTTACCATTTATATATCTTTTGTCTATATTATTTCTTTAAGTAAAATAAAAAATGGAACAGCATTTTGCGATATTGTATCGCAACAACTGTTCCATATTTTTTATTTAGTTTCAATTCCAAATAGAATTAATCTTTGTGAAGTAACAAATACTGTGTATGTATTTCCAGCCACAACATCTAATGTATAAGCATAGGCAACAGCATTTGAGTGTGCAGAATCTGCAGCAACTGCTGTACCGTTTATAGACAATGCGCCAGTTTTATTAATACTACTACTTGTCAAGAAATTACCGTCTGAAATCGTATAATAAATAGTTATTGTACCACTTTCTAATGCAGTAATTTCAATTCCTTTTGAAGTACATGTTCCACCAGCTAATAAACCAGATTCAAATGTATATTCTGAATCATCATTTGCATTTACAGTTCCTGCTCCACTTGCTGAAAGAGTGAATGCCATTGACACCGATTTTACAGAAATTACATCATTACTGATTATTGTTTCACCAGAAGATACACCACATGTTGGAATCAATAATTCTCCTCCACTTGCTTCCTTCCATTTTGCATATAATGTAGTGTTAGCCGTAATTGGAGCAGATGGATTAAATGCTTGTGTTAAAGATGAATCTGTATACCATCCCTTGAACATATTTCCATCTTTTGTAGGATTAGAAGGCATTTCAACTAGGTTACCTTCTACCACATTTTTAGATGCTATTGTATTACCACCATTTGTATTAAATGTTACTGTAAATGTTTGAGGTTCTACCCACTTAGCATATAACGTAGTATTAGCTGTAATACCTGAACCAGTATACTTATTAGTTAATGATGAATTTGTATACCATCCCTCTAACTTATATCCTACTTTTGTTAAGTCAGTAGGAAGGTTTACACTTCTTCCTTCCTTTACTGTTTGAGTTGGAACTGTAGTACCATTATTAGTTACAAATGATACTTCGTAAGTTGTACCAGATACAATTGGTCCACCAACATTATCTGACTTTAATACTCCAGCATATTTAATTACTGTTTCTTTTGATTCTGCAGCACTTTCAAGTAGCATTACATCACTTTGACCATTCTTATAATAGAATAATGATGAATTTGTATCAAAGTTAGCATATGCTCCACCATTACATGTAGATGTAAACTGTTGAGATCTTGAAGATGCATTGTTAGTTGCGTATCCAGTTTGTGATGTACCTGTTGTTAGCGTTGGAGTATTTAAGAATTCATTACCGATTGATTTGAATACACCTGGTCCTGTTTGATCTTTATCAACTCTAAGTTCTATTGGATTTTGTCTAAAATTGAATGTATTATTTTCAATAAATGCATATGCATGAGATCTTATGCTAATACCAGAATATGCTTCCTTTGATAATCCATAATAATAGTTATTATACATATGAATATTACTTTGTCTTACTAGAGGTAACCTTTGAGAAGCCTCATTATAGTAATTATGATGAAGTGTGAAATTATATTGCTTAGAATCCTTATTAGCTCCAATTAAATTTGTCTTATGAGTATGATTGTATTTAGTATATGATATTGTTACATTATGGCAATATTTGAAATCTGTTGATCCATCACCATCAGCCTTATCTTGGTCATCACATACATCCCAGTTATTTACTCCCGGATTAAACTCACAATTATGTACCCAATAATTTCCATAGTCATTAATTTTAGAGCTACTTCCTTCAAATCCAGCAGCATCCTCAGTGTAATTAGAAAACTTAAGGTTCTTTATTTCAATTGAATTACACTTTATGAACTCAAATCCCCATTGGAAGATTTCAGCATCAGGACCTATTCCTTCAACTGTGATATTATGTGTTTCTTTAACATCACACATATTAAAGTAAGAATCTAGTCCATCACGTACTTCATTTGTTAAACCATTAATTCTTGTAATTCCATTAGCTAAATCATTTGACATTGAGTTTGCACCTGTAGCAACAATGCTATCATATCCAGATACTTTACCCTTAATTACTATTTGGCTCGAATCATATGAATTTGATCCATCAGCAGCAGCCTTTGGAAGTCCTCCCCATTTTGTATATGGATCAGATGGATATGTAATCTTATTCCATTGTGCTGATGATACTCTACCAAGAACTCTAATATCTAATGAATGGCTAGAGCTTGTTGCTGCATTAATAATATTAACAATAGATCCTGTAACTGATTTTCCAGCCACTGTTGCAGTCAAATTATTTTTATTATCCTCTGTTAAATATACAACGGTAGCATTGCTCTTTAATGTACCATCATTGTTATATGCACCAATACCAGTTGTATTTCCAAAGTGTGCATATCCACTTCTGTCATCTTCATTTACATAAATTCCATTTACAGTCTTAGTCTTATTATTACTTGCAGTAACTCTTAAGCTATATACACCACTAGTTAAACCTACAACGTCTACTCTAGCTGTTGTATCATCCTGTTGTCTAACAAGTGGACTATCAACTCTCTTAAATGAGATGCCATCTGTTGAATACTCAACAACGGCACTAGTCGCATCAGTTTCAGGGAATGTTGCGTACATTCCTTCTGTATATCCTGCATATGCAGTAAGTGCTAATTCAGTATCTGTATTTACTTGATTCCACTTTGCATAAAGTGTAAATGAATTTGTTACTGTGTTGTTGAAGTTATAAGCTGTTGTACAACCTGAATTTGTGTACCAACCAGCAAATTCATATCCAGCTCTTGTTGGTGCTGTAGGGGCTGTAAGCTTTGAACCCTCCACAACATCTACAGGTGATATTGTATTACCACCCATAGTGTTAAAGCTAATTGTGAATGTTTGAGGAGTGTTATCCTCTACAGTAGTAACTACAATGCTTATTAAATAAGATTGAGCTGTTGATACGATATTTATAGTTCCTGCACTAGTCATATTTACTAATGTTGAATCAGCAGTTGCTGCTGTACCATTTACAGTAAAGTTATGTTGACCAGGGTATGAAATAACCTCTACAGTTGAGTTTGCTGGTACACTGAATGAAATCTTAGTACCTGGATTAAATTGATATGAATTTGATCCATTATATGCAAACTTAGCATCAGATGCAGTAGCATCAATAGTTAAACCTTGCCAAGTTAATGTATTTCCTTGAACATTACTGTCTAATGAATATACACCACTAGAGCTTGCACTTCTATCAAACATGTAAGTTGTAACTGTCTTTACTGTATCTCCTGCAACAACCTCTGCTGATGTATCTGTAGATACTGACCATCCAACTGATGCGATAAATGCATCAATATCCCAGTAGAATGATGCATCCTTTTCATATGCACCCTCACTAGTGTTATATACTCTGTTCATAATTGCACGTCTACCGCTATATTCCTTAGCTACTGTTTGTGCATCTAAAATATCATTATTTCCTGCGTATCCTATTGAGCTTGCAGTAGCTTGGTCCATCTTCCATCCAATTACTGTCTTAGGATATGATGTAGATATTTGAGAACCATACCATACAGCAGATTCAATACCTGAGCAAGTTGTATTAATATATGCAACTTGATTATAATATCCAGAAGTCCATGGTGTACGAGCTAAATATGTCTTTTGTGAAGAATTTTGCTCTCTAACTGTTGAATTATAAATTACAAGTCCCTTACTTACATTTGTAGATGTAGCCATTCTTGGAGCTGTAATATATGTTGCATGATTTGATGTATTAGTATCATATACTGACACAATTTCACATTCCTCATATAATGCAACCTTACCAGATTGCTCCATCCATAGGAAGTCTACATCTCCCTCGATATAGCATCCATAGAACCAAGCCTTACCAGCAGTTCTTAAAGTATCCTGATGTGATAGGAATGAGCAGTTATATGCTGCTGTATATCCTGTAGTATCTGTACCAAGCACCTCTGCTTGTACATCTCCGCTATGATCAGCACGTGACCAATCACTTTCTAAAGTTAAATTCTCAAGAATAATATTTCCAGAACCTCTAACCTCTAATAATTCACGAGTTCTCATGGCAGTCATATTACTTCCATGACCCTTAATTATTACATCAGCTCCATATTGAGTAGTTGTATTACCACTAATCTTAATAGTTGCTGATCCATTATAGCTAAGTCCATTTTCATTATATGTTCCCTTACCTAAAACAATATTATATGAACTCTTACTACTTGTAGGTACTGCCGCAAGAGCACTTGCAATAGTACTATATGATGTACCATTCATTGTAATAGATTTAGTACCCTCTGATTCACTATCTTTTGTCCACTTTGCATAAAGTGTTGTATTTGCACTAATTGTAGCTCCAGCCACTGCTTTAGTTGTTAGGCTGCTGTTTGTATACCATCCACCAAATGTATATCCAGTTGCTGTAAGTGTTGGAAGTGTAGCTGGTAATGCAGTTACATTTTCAACATCATCAGGCTGAGTTCCATGTCCATTGATGTTATATACAATATTATATTTAGTAGTTTCAGATCCACCAGATTCTGTACTTGTTACCTCTATATAATTAACATACATTGAAGTATTACCTGATCTACCCATATATAATGTCTTTTCACCAGTGAAATTAATGTTTACAGTGTATTCTGCCTCAGATGTTGTAAAATTGCTAGTTTGAGAATCAATTCCATCACCTAATATTCTAAGTGAACAATACTTAGATGCATCAGATGAGGAATATTTACCCTTAACCTTTATTGTTACTGGTCCATTAACTGTAATTGCAATAAAGTTCTTATAAACAGTAGTTTCATCTGTTGCAATGCTACTAGCAAACTTAAAGTACTTGCTAGAATCAATAGTAATTGATCCATTGTAGCTAAACATTGAATTAGTACCCATCGTATTTGACATTGCGCTTTCCTCTGATGCATTTACCTTATATACATTTGTATCCTCAGCAATAACCTCAGTCCACTTTGCATAAAGCGTTGTATTAGCTGTAATTTCAGCTCCTGCTACTGCTTTAGTTGTTAGGCTGCTGTTTGTATACCAACCATCAAATGTATATCCTGTTGCTGTAAGTGTTGGTAATGTAGCTGGCAATTCATTTACACCAGTTACATTTTCTGGTTGTGTACCATGTCCATTAATATTATATGTAACACTATAAGTTATCTTTTCTGACCATTTTGCATAGATAGTTGTGTTAGCTGTTAATCTTTGTGTAAAGTCAAACTTAGTTGTACATGCAGATGTTGTATACCAACCATCAAATGTATAACCAGCTCTATCCTTAATTACAGGCTCACTAATTACTGAATTATTATCAGCTACTAATTGCTGATAAATTAAATAATCATCAACATAGGTAATTGTTTTAACTGGTAATTCTAATGAACCATATTGTAAATATGCCATAATGAATGGTCCAGTTCCCTTAGCATCATTAGATACTATTGATTCTGATAAATAATATTCAAGCGTTCCATCTCTCTTTGTGTTAGATGCAGGCCCTAATCCAGCTTGTGAGCAAATATGATTTAGCTTATTTGTTTCTGAGTCAAATGAATGAGTATATATTCCTTCATAAATATCAGAACCCTTAGTTAGATAATCACTGCTTAAATATCCCTTACGAGCACCCTTCATAGCTACATAAGCTATGATAGATGATCCAGATGATTCTAGATAATTAGTCTTTCCATTACTATCAGTAATAGGACCCTTATCTATAACCTGATAGAACATTTTAGATTCACTATCTTGATATACCATTAATGAATCCATAATGTCTTGTAATTGATTCTTTAGATATTCCTTATTAGTTCCCTCAGGGAAGTAATCTAGTACGTCAACAAGTGATGCGATATACCATCCCATACTTCTTAGCCAGAATGATTTACTTCTTCCATTATTTTCAGTTGACCAGAATATTGTTTTAGTTGTGTCATATCCATGATATAAAAGACCAGTTGATTCATCAACCATATGAGTATATGCATATTCATATTGGCTCTTTATAGTATCAAATATACTTGAATCATTATTATATAATGCATATCTAGCATAGAATGGAACATACATATAGAATCCATCTAGCCAAATTTGATTTGCATATGTATCCTTATGCTCATAGCAAGGAGATCCAGAAGCCTTATTTAATGACATAAGCTTTGTGTATGTATTCTCAATAGCCTTTAAATATCTTTGATCTTGTGTAAATTGATATAAATCAAATAATATTCTTGATTCACAAATATCATCAAGCGCATTACCTAAAGATACTGTCGCTCCTGTTGAAGCTTTTAGGAAATTACCATTTTCATCAATGTAATAATTTACAAATGATACTAAGAAATTCTTATATTTTTCATTTCCTGTTTGTCTATATAAATCTACTATAGATGATAGGAATACACCATCTATATAATTCCACTTATCCTTAAATCCTTCTGAAATCCATGATGGCTTATATGGAGTTGATGAATTAGTTGTTTTATCAATTAAATCATCAATATATGCAATCATATTTGTAGATATTTGGGCTGTATTATCTACATCCCATCTTGCATATAGATTTGTATCCTCATATATTCTCTTACCAGCCTCTGCAGGATTGATATATGTACTTTCCATATACCATCCCTTAAAGATATATCCACTATAAGTTAGCTGTGGGAATACCTCTGGTAATCTATTTACATCATTAAGAGCTGTAGCGCTACTATATTCAGTAACATAAGTTATTGTATAGAATAATTCAGTCCACTTTGCATATAGCTCTACATTTTCTGTCATTGTAGTAAATGTATATGGCTTAGTTAATGCCACATCTGTATACCATCCCTCAAAGTCATATCCAGCCTTTGATGGAGCTAATGGTGCTGACAGTGCAGTACCATAATCCTCAGTAATTGAGGCTACACTACTTCCACCGTTTGAATTAAATGTAATAGTATATTTATTTACATTCCATTTTGCAGTTAATGTAAATGCTGATTCGACTGCCTGATTAAAGTTATATTCTATAGAATCCTTATACCATCCTACAAATGTATATCCTTCCTTTGTCGGTTTGGCTGGCTCTGTAAGCTTTGTACCATATTCTATAGTTACTGTTGTTGATTCAGCTCCATTGGCTGTATCAATAATAATTGTATAGCTTTCTATATTCCATTTTGCATATAATGTGAAGCTAGATTCTACACTTGCTGTAAAATCATATGCGTTTTCACATGTTGAATCCTTATACCATCCACCAAATTTATATCCAGTCTTTGTTGGTGTTACAGGTTGAGATGCATTACTTCCATGATTAATAGTTTGTGGCTCAATTCCTTCAACATTAAATGATACAGTATATGTCTTTATTGTCCACTTTGCTGTTAATGTTATATCTCCTGTCACATTATTATTAAAATCATATTCTACAGCCTCTATATACCAACCATCAAAGTCATATCCTTCCTTTGTTGGTTCAATAGGCGCTGTAGCCTTTTGTCCATCTTGAATGTTATCTACTTTATTTTCTTGTCCATTGTCATATACGTACGTAATTGTGTGAAGAACAACTACCTGAGTTGAATCCTCAATCCATTTTGCGTATACAGTAGTATCTGATGTTATTATTTCAATATCAAAATCAAATGTCTGAGTAAGAGCTTGATCCTTGTACCAACCGTCAAATCTATATTGATTCTTTACAGGATTTGTAGCTGGTGCAGTAGCCTTTTCTTGATATTTTACCTCTTGTGAGACTACACTACTTCCTCCATCTACATCAAATGAAACTACGTATGCTTCCTTATCAAATTTTGCAGTTAACGTAATAGGCGCTGTTATTTGAGTATTGAAGTCAAATAAATCATCCCCTAAATACCATCCAACAAATACATATCCTGTCTTTGTTGTTGATGGAGCTGTTGCTAGCTTGTTATATTCTACAGTTTGATTATCAACTGAAGTTCCATCTGTTATAAATGTTACTAAATATGTATTAATATTCCACTCGGCAGCTAATGTAATATTACCTGTAATCTTAGCTGTAAAGTCATACTCAACGCCATTTAATGTCCACTTTGAGAAGGTATAGCCTTCCTTTGTTGGGTTTGTAGGCTTTGTGATTGTTGTATCATAATCAGCCTTAATAGAGGCTATACTAGATCCACCATTAGTATTAAATGATACGGTATATTCATTAGCCTTAAACTTAGCAGCTAATGTAATATTATCCGTAATCTTTGTATTAAAATCAAATTCAGTATCATTAATATACCAACCAAGGAAGGTATATCCATCCTTTATTGGATTTGTTGGCTTTAATGCCACATTATTATATTCAATTTCTTGTGACTCAATACCAGTATAATTGAATGCTACTATATATTTATTTATTTCAAATTTTGCTACAAGAGTTATATTTGATGTAACCTTTTGTGTAAAGCTATATTCAGTATCTCCAAGATACCATCCTTTAAATGTGTAGCCTGTTTTTGCTGGGTCTACTGGCTTTGTAGCTACAGTATTATAATTTACCTCTTGTGAGGCTATACCCTCTACATCAAATGATACAGTATATGTATTAATCTCCCACTTAGCCGTAAGGGTAATAGAGCCTGTTACCTTTGATTGGAAATTATATTCGTCATTTCCATTAAACCATCCCTTAAATGTATAGCCTTCCTTAACAGGATCTTCAGGCTTTGTTGCTGTGCTATTGTAATCTAGGTTTAACGGATTTATAGCACTTCCTCCTTGAGTGTCAAATGTAACAACACACTTACTAATCTCGTATTTAGCAACAAGTGTAATATTTGATGTTACTGCAGTATCAAAGCTGTATTTTGCATTATTTAGATACCAACCTTCAAATACGTATCCAGCCTTTGTTGGTGCAGTTGGCATTGTTGCCTTTTGATTATAGCTTATAGTTTGAGCTGCTATAGTACTTCCACCTGCAGTATCAAAAGTTACTGTATATGTATTAATTTCAAACCTTGCAGTTAATGTGATATTAGATTCTACATTGCTATTAAAATCAAATTGATTCTCTCCATTAAACCAACCAATAAATCTATATCCTGTCTTTACTGGGTCTGCTGGCTTAGTTATCTTTGAACCCTTATCAATTTCTACAGATGTTGTACCATCATTAGAGAATGTAACTGTAACCTTTTCTTCTGTACGCTCATTTTCTTGCCATTTTGCATATAGAGTAAATGATTTTTCAACTAAGCCATTAAAGTTGTATTCAGTCGTAAATGATTGATCTGTATACCAACCTAAAAAAGTAAACCCTTCTCTTGTTGGATCTACTGGTTTTACTGCTGTATTACCATTTTTAACTACTAAATCCGAAACTGTAGTTCCTCCATTAGATTCAAATCTTACAGTCCAATTCTTTTCTGTCACATCTCCTGAATTTGCAGATGGATTAGATTTTACCTTAAATGAGCATGCTGGGGCTAATCCCACTCCTAGGGCTGCAACAGCAGCTGCTACTATTTTCCATTTGTTTTTCATAATATCCCTCCTAATTATGAAACATAAAGGGAGCTAATATTTCTACTAACTCCCTAATTTTTATTGTTAAATTAATTTAAGATTAGTTAGCAACGATTTCGATACTATATAATCTTGCTCCACGCTCTGAGCAGTCACAATTAATATAATAAGTTGTACCTGCAACTAAGTTATATTCAATTGTCTTAACGTCATCCTTGTTTGTTGATTGAAGTGTTACCTTAGCGGCAGCATTCTTTTCATCCATCTTTGCAACGCTATATCCAGCTTGAACATTAGTTCCTTCATATAATGACATACGTGTTGGGTTAGATCCTGTAGAAATAAACTTAAATGATAGCTTAGCACTAAACTCAGTCTTAATTGCCACTCCACCCTTACCATTCTTACCAAACTCAATTGTATTTGTTGGATCAGTTGGATCGTCAGCCATTACCTTTAGCTTTAATGTGTTGTCTGCAATAAATTTAATTTCAGGACAAATTTGCTTATCAGCTAATAATGTATTGTCTCCTGGATGAGCTTGTCCTTCCTTAATAAAGTCTGCAGCATCCTTAACATCATTACGATATGATGTAAACACATCTAATGAAGTATAGCTAATCTTAGCAGTTTCCCACTTGGCATATAGATTAAGGTTTTCTGTTAATTCTGAATTAGCTTCAACCTTGTTTCCATCTGTACAAGCAGCATCCTTATACCATCCCTTGAATGTAAATAAAGTACTTTCTGCATCAGGAACAATATTTGGTACATAAGAAATATTGCTACGAGTATAAATTCTGTTTCCTTCAATAGTTCCATGTCCATTTCCACTAAATACTACTTGATAAGTTCTAGAGAAATATGCATGTAATTCTAGGTTAGATGAAACTGGCTTGTTCCAATCATATTCAATTGTAGAATTTGATGCTGTCCAGTATTTGAAGTCATATCCATTCTTTGTTGGAATGTTACGTGGCTTAGATGCCATCTTTCCATCCTCTACCTTTTCTGTTGCAAATACACTATCTACTCCATTTGCATCTTCTACGAAATATGTAACATTATAGCTTTTAACTCCGCCACCACATGATGTAATAATTAATGCGGCAACTGCAAATACGAATAATGCGATTATTTTTTTAAGGTTCTTCATATATATCAGTCCTCTCTTTTAATTATAAATTAATTCTATCATAAAATTTTATGTATGTAAAACTATTATTTATTCAATAAATAATTTTGTAAAACATTGTTTACATCCTGGAAATTTCTAAGGGTATTTACCTCATTTCTTATTTGTGCACTACCTGGCATACCCTTTAAATATGCGCTTATATGAGTTCTCATCTCTAGCATAGCTAAATGCTCACCCTTAAGGTCGCATAAATAATTATAATGCTCCATTATGGTATCATATACGTCCTTTGTAGAGGGTCTTTCAACTATAGTACCATTTACTAGGTATTGATTTACCTCATTAAAGATAAATGGATTACCCTGTGCTGCTCTACCTATCATTAAGGCTTGCGCACCTGTATATTCTAGTACTTCCTTAGCCTTTTTATAGTCTGTGATATCTCCATTAGCTATAACTGGAATACTTACAGCCTCTACTACCTCTTTTATAACATCATAATTAGCCTTACCCGAATAGAATTGTGATCTTGTTCTACCATGAACTGCAATAGCACTAGCTCCAGCCTTCTCTATAAGCTTGGCATTTTCTACCGCATTTATGTGATTTTCATCCCATCCAATTCTAATCTTTACTGTAACAGGCTTGCTAACAGCCTCTACTACTGCCTTTGTTATTTCATATACCTTATTTGGATCTTTTAAAAGTGAGGCTCCTGCCTCTGCCTTTTTGGCAACCTTGTTTACAGGACATCCCATATTGATATCTATGATATCACAATCACTATTTTTATCTATCCATTTAGCTGCAGCAACCATAGATTCCTTATCAGCTCCAAATACCTGCATACTAATTGGATGCTCAAGCTCATTTACCTTAGTCATTTTAATAGTTTTTTCATTACCAAATCCAAGAGCCTTATCAGAAACCATCTCACAAACAACAAGTCCACATCCATGCTTCTTGCATAGCACTCTAAAGGCCTCATTACATATACCTGCCATAGGTGCTAGTACTACCTTATTAGGTATTACTACATTACCTATTTTCCACATATGGTAATACTTATCTAAAATAGGCTTAATATCAGCAATAGGCAAACCTATTATGTTATTTAGCTCTCCTTCATATTTTTCAATTAGCTTACCACCAAGCCCTTGAATTGCATATGATCCAGCCTTACCAAAGCATTCACCACTATTTATATATTCATTAATATCATTGTCACTTAATTTTTTAAATGTAACTTTTGATTTTGAATAGAAATTATGTATTTCATCATTAAAAATAATAGCTACACCTGATACAACCTCATGAGTTTTACCACTGAATTTCTTTAATGTATTATAAGCATCCTCATTATTTTTAGGCTTACCATATATAACATTATCAAGTAAAACAATAGTATCACAGCCTATGATAATATTATCCTTATGCTCTCCTATAGCCTTAGCCTTTTTTAAGGCTACATTCATAACATTTTCATAAGGAGTTTTTAAAGGGTCCATTGATTCATCAATATCCTTTACTACAATATCAAATTTGTATCCATATTCAGTTAAAATATCTTTTCTTCTTGGTGAAGATGAGGCTAATATTAGTTTCATAAATTTCAACTCCGTACCAAATTATAACATAATTTAACATAATAAATAACAATAAAATGTGATATAATTTTTATGGTGAAGTAAATGATTAACAAAGTTAAAGCCTTTATTAAAGATAATAACTTAATAAATCCTAATTCACGTGTTGTTGTCGCTTTATCTGGTGGAGTTGACTCAATGACACTTTTTTACGCTTTAAGGGAGCTTAATTATGAAGTAATTATAGCTCATGTTAATCATAAAAAAAGATTAGAATCTGAAATTGAGGAGCAGGAAATTATAGCTCTTTCTAATAATCTTAATATTCCTTGTGAGGTTTTACATTTACCAAAGCTTGATGGAAACTTTCAAGGTGAGGCACATAACATAAGATATAAATTCTTTAAGGATGTATGTGCTAAATATAATACTAATTATTTAGCCACTGCACATCATGCAGATGATAATATAGAAACTATATTATTAAACATTATGAGCGGTAGTAATTTATATGGATATGGTGGTATGATGCCATCAGTTAATATTGAAGGATTGAATATCATTAGACCACTTCTATTCTTAAGTAAAAATGATATTAAAAAATACGCTTTAAAAAATAATATTAAGTATTATGAGGATTATTCAAATAATACAGATGATTATACTAGAAATAGATTACGTCACCATGTAATACC
>JAZRVY010000092.1:0-11375 GCA_045599405.1 Anaeroplasmataceae bacterium | reverse complement strand
AATATATAGAAAGGATTAAAAGCTTCAAAGGCTTTGATTTTAATATGAGTAGAATTAATATTGTGGCTCTTGGTGGAGTTCAAGAAAAAGGTAAAAACTTATATGTAGTAGAAGTCGATAGAGATATATTTGTTCTTGACGCAGGAATTAAATATCCTACTAGTGAATTATATGGAGTAGATAAAATTGTTCCTGATATTACATATTTAATAGAAAATAAGGATAGAATTAAGGGTGTATTTTTAACAAATGGACATAGTGATCATATTGGATCTATAGGTAATGTTGTATCTGAGATAGATACAAAGGTATATGGTTCTAAATTTACTTTAGCGCTTGTTAAGGATACACTTGCAGAGGATAAGGTTGAAATTGAACCTGAAAGACTTGCAGAGGTTACTGGATCAACTAGAATTGATTTTGGTAAGGTACAGGTTAAATTCTTTGATGTTGCCCATAATATTCCAGGATGCTTAGGTATCTGCCTTGCAACGCCTGATGGTAATATAGTTTATACATCAGATTATTCGTTTGACCAAAATGCTAGGGCAAATTATTCAAAGATGTATATGCATTTATCACATTTCTCTAAGGAGGGAGTACTTGCATTAATGTGCGAATCACTTGGAGCAAATAACGAGGATTCAAGAGGTACTATCCTAGAGTTTAAGCAAAGAATTCAAAATATATTTGTTGGTTCTGAGGGAAGAATTGTAATTTCATTATTCTCAAGTGACTTACAAAGAATACAGCAAATTATTAATATCGCAATAAGCTTTAATAGAAAGGTGGCTATCATTGGTAGAAAGACTCAAAAAACTATTAATGAGGCTATTAATCTAGGTTATTTAAAGGTTCCAGAGGAGGCTTTAGTTAATTTAAGATTTATTGATGATAAGAATCAAAATAATGATGATAATTTAGTAGTCCTTGTTACCGGTGAACGTCATGAGCCTTACTTTATGCTGCAAAGAATGAGTAAAGGAATTGATAGACTTGTAAAGCTAGAGCCTAGAGATACTGTAATAATATTAACAGTCCCATATTTAGGAACAGAAAAAATGACAGCTAGAACACTTGATATGATATATAAGGTAACAACTAAGGTAAAGGTATTTGGAGCTAATTTATTACCTGCACCATACGCAACTCGTGAAGAGATTAAGGCTATGATAAATTTATTAAAGCCTAAATATTGTGTTCCAGTAATTGGTGAATATCGTCATCAATACGCATTTATAACTGTTGCTGATTGTGTTGAATTCCCAACTGAAAATGTTAAAATTCTTGATAATGGAGATGTTTTAAGCTTTGAGGATGGAAACTATGTAGGTATCGCTGGTGATGTTGAAATCGGTGAAATGATGATTGATGGACGCGCAGTAGGAGATGTTGGAGACGTAGTTATGAGAGATAGAGAGCTCCTTGCAGAGGATGGTCTTGTAATGCTTATTGCTAATGTTAATCCGAAAACTAAAAAGATTGTTGCAGGTCCTGAAATAGTATCAAAGGGATTTAATTTCCATGCTGAGGATGTAGATTTAAAGAAGGAAATTACTATAGCCTTTGAAAAGGTAAGTCTTAAATATTTATTTGCTAAGTTTATTAGCTGGGCAGATTATAAAACTGATTTAAAGAATGAAATTGGTCGTATCCTATACAAATATATAAGAAGAAATCCAATTGTTATTCCTGTATTAATATCAACAGATACTGAAGCTATCAAGCTAAAAAAAGCTGAAGAGGAAATAGTATTAGAATAATATAAAGGGTGCTAAGAAAATAGCACCTTTTTAAATATCCAAAGTTACATTTCATTAAAGAAAATACCATATAATAATTGTGACAAAAATAATACTATTTTTATGAAAGTGGAGGAATAAAGTATGAAAATTACACTACCAACTAAAGAACAAATTGATTCGATGAGAATATTAGAAACAACTGAAACAAAGTTTTCTGATTTTGCTGAAACCTTTGCCTTTTCTGTTGAAGGATATTGGGTCTTGCCAAGCCCTGCAACTGCATCACTAGCTTCAGCAAATATTAAATGTGAAATTAAGGCTCAAGATCCAAAAATTCAAACAGGAGTTAGGCCTATTATTAATTTTGATTTAATTAAGAATCAATCAAAAAAGAAGGCAATGATAGATGGAGGGTTTACAGTATTATGTGGAGTGTTCCCACAATCATTAGCCTCAAAGGCTGAAGGCGAAATGCTTCAAATGTTTGAATCAATGGGTCAATTAGATACAACTCGAGTATTTAAGGTTCAAAATGAATCATATACCCTTGTTAAACCACTTGTAGGTAATGAAAGATATATTAAATATAAGGATAATTATTATAAGCTAGAGAATATTGAATGGCTTGTTGATAATGATACAAATCTAGCTATCACTAAGAATGTATTATATTCAAGTGTATTTGGTCCAACTCATAAGGCTAATGATTCAATTATTTTACAATTTTTAAATACTTCATTTATCATTCAATCATTAGATGATTTAAAGGATAATCTTACAAAGGCACCAAATGGTAGAAAGGCAAAAGGACCTTCTGTTTATGGATTTACATCTAAGCGTATTGATGAGGATTCTTTAATTGAAGCCTGTGTAAATGCTGATGTTCCAGTATTTTTACATGGTAAATCATCAGATGGTAAGAGTGCTCGTGTTAAGGCTATTGACCCTGATTGTGAAATTATATATTTAAGAACAGCAACACCTGAAACTCTATGTGGTAAGGCAGCATATGATACAACAAATGGTAAAGTTATTGATATTAAGCCATCTTGGTTAAAGAGACTTGAAGAGAAATGTATAAATCATCCAGAAAGAATACATATTTTATTCCTAGATGAAATTACAAATGCCCTTCATTCCATTCAAGGTATGGCCTTTAACATTGTACTAGATAAGGAAGTAAATGGTATATGGAAGCTTCCTGATAATGTTAGAATTGTAGCCGCAGGTAATGAGGCTGAGGAATCTATGGCAGCAAATACATTAGTAGAGCCATTATTTAATAGATTTGCACATGTATATATTAATACAACCGCTAGATCATGGTTAAACTGGGCTATTGCTCCACTAAAGGAGAAGTATTTAGATTATGTGCCACAATCAAAGGCTAAGCGTATTCACCCAGCTATTATTGCTTATATTCAATCTAATGGTAATGAGGTATTAAGAACTAAATATACTGGTAAGGAGCCTAATGCTGATCCT
Source organism: Anaeroplasmataceae bacterium (assembly GCA_045599405.1). GTDB lineage: Bacteria > Bacillota_I > Bacilli_A > Acholeplasmatales > Anaeroplasmataceae > UBA3206. The sequence goes on along the minus strand of JAZRVY010000092.1, from coordinate 8,145 downwards.
CGTAAGTGGGAAATGGCATCTAGATTATTATATAGTACTAATAATCCTCAAGCATTAAGATGCTTAATTGGTAAGGCATTAACATCTAACTTTGATGCATTTTGTAAAAATCTTGATACATTAATTACTGTATCTGATGTTGTTAATAAAACAAAGGCGGCATTAGATTTTGAGCTTGATTGCAGTGAATCTAAGGTTGATACAGGCAATAAATATGCTGTTGTTGTATCATTATCACAATGTACATCAAGTGAGCTTGATGTTGTTAGAGAATTTGTCGCTAAAATTGCAAAGGAGCTAGTAGTAGTATTTGATGCAATGTGGACTCAATTAAATCCTGATGAAGCAGATGCTCTTTTAGCTATGAAGTAATATTATATGGATATTGAGAGATTAGTTAATAGATTAATTAAAAGATTTCCTAGATTTATAGGAGTGATTTTAAATGCTGGATTCTATGAGGATAATAATATCCCAACTGCATGCACAGATGGGAAGGATGTATATTATAGTACAACCTTTCTAGAATCCTTAGAAAATGATAAGGAAAGGCTATTTGTTTTAGCTCATGAAATTTGTCATATTGCATTTAGACACGTTGAAAGAGCAAATGAACGTGATAGACACGTATGGAATATAGCTACAGATGCAGTTATCAATGAATTGTTAGTAAAGGATGGATTACAATCTCCTGAAGGTCTTGTTAATATTGAAGGTGCATCACAATATAGTGCCGAGGAAATGTATGAAAAGCTAATGAAGGAAGGATGTCCATATCCAGAACCTGAAAACCATACTATTTGGATTGAAGGACCAGGTATTCCAGGAGCTAAAAGTGCTGGTAAAGGAGAAGGTCCTAAGGCAGGCGATATTATTGTTAAAATGGGGCAAGATGGCAAGGTTGAGCAAATGTCTGAGGTTGATGAATTTAACAAGAATAAGCAAATTAGAGATGAGCAGCTTCAAAAGGAGCTTGAATCTCTAGCTCAGCAGGCTGGTAGTGCTACAAGCTCTGTTGTTTCTAATGTTAATTTTAAGGATGTTGATGTTATTCACCAAATACCTTGGAAAAATCATCTAAGAGATACAGTTGTGATGAACGCTGATTATTCCTATAAGAATGCTTATATTGAAGATAATATTATTCATCCTAGGCTTGAAGATGAAATTACTGCTGAGGTGGAAATATTACTTGATACATCAGGATCTATTAGTGATTTATTACTTAAATGCTTCATGAAGGAATGTCTATCAATGCTGAGTGATTTTAAGGTTAAAATTGGATGCTTTGATACAATGTTTTATGGCTTTGAAGCTGTAAGAACACCTAAAGATATAGATGAGTTTAAAATACTTGGAAGAGGTGGAACTGACTTTTCACTTGCTGTTGATTCCTTTTCTAAAAATGCAGTAAATAAAGTAATATTTACTGATGGATATTGTGATGTACCTAAGGTTGTTGATAATATAATTTGGATTATATTTGACAATGATAGATTTAAACCTGGTACTACAGGAAAGGTAATTAGTGTTAAATCAAAGGACATAATAAAAGGACGATAATTAAATTTATCGTCCTATTTTTTCTTTAAGAATTTAATTAAATATTCATATCTTTCCTTAAGTGCTCTTTCATATTTACCTGTTTCCTTACCAATATAATATTGATCATAAAATAAGCTGTTTGGTAAATATTGCTGCTGTATAAAATCATCAGGGAAATCATGAGGATATTTATAAATGGCTCCACCCTTTATTTCTCTATTTAAAATGTGAGGAGGAATATCAAGTGAAGAAGTATTATCTATTGCCCCTAGGGCTCTATCTATAGATGCCTCTGCAGTATTACTCTTAGGAGATAATGCTAAATCAATTGTAATAGCTGCAAGAGGTATTCTTGCCTCTGGGAAACCTAATCTTTTAGCTGCATCACAGGCTGCAATGACCTTTGGTCCACATCCTGGATTTGCAAGACCAATATCCTCATATGCAATAACAGTTAATCTTCTACAAATTATTTCTAGATCCTCAAGCTTAATTAATCTTGCAAGATAATGAAGTGCAGCATCAACATCAGATCCTCTAATAGATTTTTGAAATGCTGATAATAAATCATAATAATTAATTCCCTTTTGATCTAGCTTTAAAGCCTTAATACCAATAATCTTTTCAGCCTTTTCTAATGTGATATCACCATCAATTAAGGTTAAGCTTTCTAGCATATTAAGCGCAGTTCTAATTTCACAACCACATTGAGTTGCTACATAATTTAAAACCTTATTTTCGATTTTTTGATTTTCAAAAAGTTTTTCTTTTTTTATAGTAGATGTAAGTAAATCCATTATATTACCTTCAGTAATGGGATTTAGCTTATATATATGACATCTACTACGAATAGCTGGATTTATTGAGATATAAGGATTTTCTGTTGTTAATCCTATAATAGTCAATTTATTCGATTCAAGATATGGTAAAAGAAAATCCTGAATATCCTTTTTCATTCTGTGAATCTCATCTATTATTACTAAAGTATTATCATAATAAGCGCTATTACTAGCAATTTCCTTTAATTTTTCTTTAGTATCAGTAGAAGCATTAAATTCATATACGTTTGGTTCAAAATAGGATTTACAAATGGAAGCAATAGTTGTTTTACCACAACCTGGCTCTCCAAAAAGAATAATAGAAAAGAAGGTGCTTTTATCAATCATCTTTTTAATAACACCGTTTTCTCCAACTAAATGATCTTGGCCAACAACATCATTGAAATTTTTAGGTCTTAATCTGTATGCAAGTGGTTCCATTTTTATCACCCTAATAAAATTATATCATAAAATATGATATTTTATATTAAAATTGTGGTATAATAATAGTTAATAATGAGAAAATTTATGAATTGGAGGTGAAATATATGACTTTCGAAGATGTATTAAATCAAATAAACACATATATTCATAGACAAGAAGATTTAAATTTAATTACTAAAGCCTATAAATTTGCAGAAAAAATGCATGAAAATCAATTTAGAAAAAGTGGAGAAGCATATATAATTCACCCACTTGCAGTTACTATGATTTTAGCTGAGCTTCATGTAGGTCCTAATACATTATGTGCTGGATTACTTCATGATGTTGTTGAGGATACAGAAACAACATTAGAGGATATTACAAAGCTATTTAATGCTGATGTTGCATCTATTGTAGATGGAGTTACAAAGGTATCGCAATTAAAATTCTCATCATTAGAAAAGAAGCAGGCTGCAACTCACCAAAAGATGTTACTTGCAATGAGTAAAGATATTAGAGTCATTATTGTTAAGCTTGCCGATAGATTACATAATATGAGAACTATGGAATTTATGAAGCCTGAATCTCAGGTTAGAATTTCTAACGAAACTCTAGAAATTTATGCTCCACTAGCTCATAAGCTCGGAATCTTCCAAATTAAGGCTGAGCTTGAGGATCGAAGCTTAAAATATATTGATCCAATCTATTACCATAAGATTCAAGATTTAATTAAAAATAAAAACATTGAAAAGGATGATATTATCAATGTTATGATTGATGAGATAAAAGATCATCTTACTAATGAAGCTCCTAATATTTCAGACTTTTCTATTAAGGGAAGAATTAAGGGAGTATATAGTATTTATAAGAAAATGATTTCTCAAAATAAGAGATTTGAGGATATTTATGATGTATTTGCGATAAGAGTTATTGTAAATGAAATTGGTGAATGCTATCAAATTCTTGGTTTAATTCACTCTCACTATACTCCAATTCCTGCAAGAATTAAGGATTATATTGCTGTTCCTAAATCTAATATGTACCAATCGTTACATACAACTGTAATTGGAAAGAATGGTCAAACATTTGAGGTACAAATTAGAACTAAGGAAATGGATGAAATAGCTGAGCTTGGAGTTGCTGCTCACTGGGCATATAAGGAAAATAAGGAATACTCTAAGGATAAGGAACAATTTGAAATTGCTCAAAAGCTAAAATGGTATGGAGAAATTCTTAACTATTCTGAGGAAACATCAACAGAAGAGGAATTTGTTGATTCTGTAAAGGGTGATATTCTAGATAAGAGTATTTATGTATATACTCCAAATGGTGAGGTTATTGACCTTCCACAAGGTGCAACACCACTAGACTTTGCTTATAGAATTCATACTAATGTAGGTAATACAACAGTAGGGGCTACAGTAAATGGTAGAATAGTACCACTTTCATATGAGCTTAATACTGGAGAAATTGTTAATATTAGAACATCAAAAACATCCTTTGGACCATCAGAGGATTGGTTAAATATTGTAAAAACTGTACAAGCTAAGCATAAGATTAAGGCATTCTTAAATAAACAAAATAGAGATGTATTAATTGCTCAAGGTAGAGATGCTGTTGATAAGGAATTATCTATTAAGCAAATAGATTTAGAATTAACTGATAAATTTGTAAGAGAAAATTTTACTAAAAATAACTTACAATCACTTGAGGATATGTATCTTGAGGTTGGTAAGGGTACTTTATCTCCTAAAACTGTAAGTAATAAGATTTTAGGAAACACAACTCAAGAGGATAACTTACAAAAGCAGATGGATAGAAGTAATAGAATCCTTACTACAAACTCTGGTACTGGAGTTGTAGTAGAAGGTCTTACTAATCCACTTATAAAGCTTGGAAACTGCTGTTCACCAATACCTGGAGATAAGATATTTGGATATATTACTAAGGGTAATGGTATTGCAGTACACAGAGAAGGATGTAAGAATTTACAAGCCTTTGATGAGCATAGATTATTACCACTTGAATGGGCTTCTAACATTAATAGAAGCTATGGTGTTATGATTAAAATATCAGCTCATCAAAATGCTCAATTACTAACATCAATAATTAATTGTGTTGCGGCTAATAAATTAAATATTGTAGCTATTAATGCTCAAAATGATGAGGATTTTTCTACAATAGTTAAATTAAAGATATTAGTTAATAAGACTTTAGATTTAGAAACATTAATTGTTAATTTAAAGAAAATACCATCAATTTATAACATAGAAAGAGATTCCCAATAATGATAGTAGTTGTTCAAAGATGTAAAAACGCAACTTGTACTGTAGATGGAGCTATAACTGGTAAGTGTGATAATGGATTTATGATACTTGTTGGTTTAACACATACAGATACAATAAATGAATTAGAAAAGGTAGCTAAGAAGGTTGCTGGATTGAGAGTATTTGAGGATGAAAATGGTAAAATGAATAAATCACTTAATGATATTAATGGTACTATTTTATCTATCTCTCAATTCACATTATATGCAGATTGTAAGCATGGTAATAGACCAGGCTTTACAGAAGCTATGGAGCCTGTAAGAGCTAAGGAGCTTTATTTAGAATTTAATGAAATATTACGTAATAAATATAGCCTTCATGTAGAGGAAGGAATTTTTGGTGCGGATATGAAAATTAATTTTATGAATGATGGTCCAATAACTATAATTTTAGATAGCTCAAAGCTATAGGAGATTTTATGGAATTTGTTAAAAAGGCTCCAGTATATGGAGATCATATTAGAGTTAATAGAGGCTTATATACACATCATGCAATTTATATAGATGATGAAAATGTTGTGCAATTTACAAGCGAAACAGGAGAGCTTGATCCTAAAACTGCAGTTGTAATGGTAACTCCGATTTCAGCTTTTTTAAAGGGTGGAGAGCTAGAGGTTTGTGTATATAATGAGGAGGAATCAAAAACATTATTTTCTCCTCAAGAAATAGTTAATAGAGCTCTTTCTCGTCAAGGTGAAAGAGGATATGATGTAGTTACAAATAATTGTGAGCATTTTGCTAATGAATGTGCAATTGATAAGCATATTAGCCTACAAGAGGAAATGGCTGAGCAGTTTGCGCCATTGTTAAATTTATTTTTTGGTAGATAATATGAAAAATATTAATATTATAGAACCACTAAATAATGATGTTAATGGTATAATGCTATATTTTAGATTGACTGAATTTTTAAAGGAAAGAAATATCACAATATCTTGTAATATTGATGATTATTTTACCTCTCATATTATTTTAATATGGACTGATTTAGTTAATAATAAATATAGTAAGGATTGCTTATTGAAAATAGAAAAATACGCTTTTAATAAGAATATAATTATAATATTTGAAAATAAGATTGATAATATTAATCCTATTTTAGGATATAAGCTTATTAAGAATGATGAAATGATAATTGAAAATTTATTAAATAATTTATAGGAGTATTATTATGAAGGTATACATGCAAAGCTTAGGATGCAGTAAGAATCAGGTTGATTCTGAAATGATTTTAGGAGTATGTAAAAATCTTAATATGGAAGTAGTAGATTTACCTAATAAGGCTGATTTAATTATGGTTAATACATGCGCCTTTATTGAATCTGCAAGAACAGAGGCTATAAATACTATTTTAGACCTTGCTGAATATAAATCTGCAAAGTCTAAGCTTGTTGTTTGTGGATGCCTATCCCAAAGATATAAAGATGAGCTAATTGCTGAATTACCTGAGGTAGATAGATTTATCACTATAAAGGAATACAGTGAGCTTGCAAGTATTATTAAACAAGTAATGGGTATTGAATCTACTTGTAATCCATGTATTTCATTTACAAATAGAGTATATGCAAATATGGATCATTTTAGATATGTAAGAATATCAGATGGATGCTTAAATAGATGTGCCTTTTGTGCTATTCCTTTAATTAGAGGTAGATTGAATTCTAGAACAATTGAGGATATTAAAAATGAGGTTGAAATGCATGTGACTAATAATGTTAAAGAGATTAATATTATTTCACAGGATACAACTGTCTATGGTAAGGATATATATAATAAGCTTGCTTTAGTAGATTTATTAAAGGAACTTGTTTCGATTCCGGGAGATTTTAAGATAAGATTATTCTATTTATATCCTGAAATTGTTACTGATGAGTTAATTAATTTTATTAAGGACAATGATAAGGTATTTAATTATTTTGATATCCCTATTCAGCACTCTGAAAATAAGATATTAAAGAAGATGAGCAGAAGATCATCAAGAGAAGAAATGCTAGAGCTATTTACTAAAATAAGAACCTTAATACCAGATGCGATTATTAGAACCACAGTAATGGTTGGATTCCCATATGAGGAAATAGATGATGTTAATAATTTAGTTAAATTTATTAAGATTTGTAAGTTTGATAGACTTGGTTGCTTCACATTCTCACCAGAGGAGGGTACCCTTGCAAATACATATCCTCAAATCATTTCTGAGGAGGAAAAGATAAAGAGATATAATATGGTTATGGATACTCAATATTATGTGGCCCTAGAGCTTAATAGAGCTAAAATTGGTACAATCACAAATTGTGTTATTGAGGGCTATGACGGGGAAAACTTTATGTATGTAGGTAGAAATTACGCATTTGCACCTGATGATATAGATGGATGTATTTATATAGCTGCTCATGATGAGCACAATATTGGTGATATTGTAAAAGTTAAGATTATGGATGCTGATTCATATAGCCTCACAGGAGAAGAATATGAAGAAGATTAATGTTGTTTTATATAATCCAGAAATTCCTCAGAATACAGGAAATATAATGCGTAGCTGTGTTGGATTTAATGCTAAGCTCCACCTAATTAAGCCGCTTGGATTTGTACTTGATGACAAAAAGCTTAAAAGAAGCTGTGTAGATTATTATGATTATCTAGACTTTGAGGTATATGAAAATTGGGATGATTTTAAGCAAAAGAATCCTGGAAGCTATTTTTATTTCACAAGATATGGACATAAAACTCCAAAGGAGATGTCCTTTGATAATACAATGGATAATATTTATTTAATATTTGGTAAGGAATCTACTGGTATTCCTTATGATATTCTTCATGATAATATTGATTCATGCTATAGAATTCCAACTACAGATAATATAAGAAGCTTAAATTTATCTAATTGTGCTGCAATTATGCTATATGAAGCTGTAGAAAAGCTTAATTTTGAAGGGCTATATACTCATGAGCCAGAAAAATTTAAGGGAGAATTCTTTATAGATAATTTCAAAGATAATTAAAAGGTTACTATGTAGCCTTTTTTCTTTAATTTTT
>JAZRVY010000091.1:0-2661 GCA_045599405.1 Anaeroplasmataceae bacterium | reverse complement strand
GTATATGAATATATTAAAAATAATAACCTATATAAGAAGTGATTAAAATGTTATCAAATGGATTTTTAAAGGTTGCTTGTGTTACACCTGAAATTGAGGTTGGTAATCCTAAATTTAATGTAAATGAAATATTAAATATTCTAAAGAATATTAAAGCTTCAGTTGCTGTATTTCCTGAATTATCTATTACAGGATATACATGTGGAGATTTATTTTATAGTGATGTATTAATTAAGGATTCTTATACTGAGCTTTCTAATTTAATTAAGAATAATCCTTTTAAGGGAGTATTAGTTGTAGGAGCTCCGCTTGAAAATGGAGGTAGCTTGTTTAATTGTGCAATCTTTATTAAGGAGCATGAAATACTTGGAATTATTCCTAAAAGAAGTCTACCAAATACTAAGGAGTTTTATGAAAAGAGATGGTTTAAATCCTTAGCTAATGAAAATAAGAAATCTATTAATTTATTTGGAAAGGATTATCCATTTGGAAATATTATTTTTAGTGATAATTTAAATAACATTCATATTGGAGTAGAAATTTGTGAGGATATGTGGTCTACAGTAGCTCCAGGTAATATACTAGCTTTAAATGGATGTAATTTAATATTAAATCTATCAGCTTCAAATGAAACTCTTGGAAAGAGTGATATTAGAAGGAATAGTGTGCTTGAAAATAGTAGAAGAAATTGCGGTGCCTATTTATACGCATCTGCTGGTGTAAATGAATCATCATCGGATACTGTATATAGTGGACACAATATTATTGCGTCTTGTGGAGAGATTATAAAGGAAACTGAGAATTTCTCTATGAATTCTGAGGTTATTTATGGAGATATTGATATTTCTATGATTAATTATAAGAGAAGACAAAATTCTAATTTCCATGATAATATTCATATTGATTTTGATTATCAAACTGTAAATTTTGAGCTATCTAATGAAAAAGATTATACATTTGAAGAAGAAATTAATAACGCTCCATTTGTGCCATTTAAAGATGAGCTTAAGGCTTTTGAAAAGATTGCAAGCCTACAGGAATATGCATTATTTAAGCGTCTTAAGCATACTCATAGCCAATCATTAGTGATTGGAGTTAGTGGAGGACTTGATTCAACACTGGCGTTACTTGTTGCAGTTCAGGCCTTTAAGAAGCTTAATTTAGATTTAAAGAATATTATTGCGGTTACTATGCCAGGATTTGGTACATCAACAAGAACTAAATCAAACGCTATGGCTATGATGGATGAGCTAGGGCTTACAGTTATGGTAAAGTCAATTAAGACTGCCTGCCTTGATCATTTTGATCTTATTGAGCATGATCCTAATTTAAAGGATATTACATATGAAAATACTCAAGCTCGTATGAGAACTATGATATTAATGGATTTAGCTAATAAATATAATGGTATGGTTTTAGGTACTGGAGATTTATCAGAGCTTGCACTTGGTTGGTGCACATATAATGGAGACCAAATGTCAATGTATGGTATTAATGCTGGTATTCCAAAGACTTTAGTTAGATTTATGGTTAAATATTATGCTGAAACTAAGTTTAATAATATTAAGGATATTTTACTTGATATTGTTGATACTCCAATTTCACCTGAACTATCAGGATCTGATCAAAAGACAGAGGATAATGTAGGTAAATATGAGGTTAATGATTATATCTTATATAGATATTTATCATGTGGAGATAGTGAAAATAGAATTAAATTCTTAGTTAAAAAGGCCTTTGAGCTTAAGGAGGAAGAGGCAAATAAGTATGTAGATAATTTCTTTAAGAGATTCTTTACACAGCAATTTAAGCGTCAAGCCTTACCTGATGGACCAAAGATTTTAGATGTCAGTCTATCACCAAGAGCTGATTATAGAATGCCATCTGATATTAAGAGATAGGAGAATTTATGCCAGAGACTTTAGTTTGTACAATTAAAAATTTCATATTTGAAGCTAAAGACTCTCAATATAAGATTCTAAAGGCTATTAAGGATAATAAAGAGGAGGTAACCGTAGTTGGTTACTTTCCTCTTTTATCAATTGATTTAACATATGAATTTGAGGGTGATTATATTGTTCACCCTAAATTTGGTAAGCAGTTTAAAGCTGTTAGCTTTAAAAGATTAGAATCTAATACAAAGGAAGGTATTATTGCTTATTTATCTTCAGATAGATTTGAGGGAATAGGAGAGAAAACAGCCCTAAAGATTTATGAGCTACTTGGTGATAATGCGATATCAAAAATATTAGAGGATAAAGGTGTACTTAAGGCTATAAGAGGCTTTACAGAAAAAAAGATAAATAAGCTTTATAATGATTTGATTGCTAATAAAAATATTGAAGATATTTTTGTTGAGCTATATAGCTATGGACTTACTCCTAAGATTGTAACTAAGCTATATGATGTATATGGAGCCTTAGTTTTAGATAAGCTTAAGGAAAATCCCTATAGATTAGTTGATGAGATGTTTGGGTTTGGATTTGTTAAAACTGATAAATTAGCTATATCCATGGGATTTAGCTATAATGATCCTAAAAGAATTGAGGAAGGAATAAAGTATTCCTTAAATTATTGCTGTATGAATAATGGATATGTTTTTCTTACAGAAAATCAGTTAGTATCATATGCCTTTGAGCTTTTAAATAAGGATAATATAAA
>JAZRVY010000090.1:0-9885 GCA_045599405.1 Anaeroplasmataceae bacterium | reverse complement strand
GACACTACGAACAGAAAGAGCAATGAACGCCTGTGTAAAGGTGGCTAATTTCCCATTTATAAAGACTTTTGAGGATTTTGATTTCTCGTTCCAGCCCTCAATTAATAAGGAACAAATAATAAACTATAAATACCTTAAATTCATTGATGATAAAGAAAATATAGTATTTATTGGATCTCCTGGAGTAGGTAAGACACATCTAGCAACAGCAATCGGTGTTGAGGCAGCAAAGCTGAGAACATCAACATATTTCATAAGCTGTGGTGATTTAATACTACAATTAAAAAGAGCCCATATTGAAAATAGGCTCGAACAGCGACTTAAGTTTTTCGCTAAGTATAAGTTATTAATAATTGATGAGGTAGGTTTCCTACCTCTAGATATTGAATCATCAAATCTATTATTTCAGCTAATAGCTAAAAGATACGAAAAGAATTCAACAATAGTAACAACAAATAAGCCCTTATCAAGATGGGGAGAAATATTTGGAGATCCTGTAATCGCAAACGCAATACTAGATAGATTACTACATCATTCTCATGTGATCAATATTGTTGGTAGGTCTTATAGAACTAAAGATATAATTGATGATGACAAGCAATCTTAACTGGTGAAAGTTATTCGAGCCAAATTGATGAAATTATTATTGACATTTACAGTATGATCTCCTTTCAATCATTATACAATTAATATGTGCAACGTATATGAAACAATTATAACACTTTTAAGCAATTTAGTCTATACATATTATATATAATAAAGATATTATTCCTAACTTTGATATGTTCCCGATTTAACTTGCATTCATACGATATATCTGTACTAGACATTATGGATATTGATATATTTCCCTACTCTACAAAATGCAATTTTTTACTTATATTTTCAAAATATGAATCAATTCTAAACAAAATAAAAAAGGTCTCGATCAACCGAAATTGACCAAAACCTTTGATTTTATGCTATTTTTTATTGTTTTTAGGCTCTTTTAATTGGAGCAACGTGATGCACTCTACATGTGCTGTATTAGGAAACATATCCACTGGTTGTATAGAGTTGATATTGTATTTAGTAGTTAGCTTATTTAAATCCTTAGCTAATGTGGCTGGATTACATGATACATAAATTACTCTCTTAACATTGCTGTTAAGGATAGTATCACATAAATCTGGTCCTAGACCAGTTCTAGGTGGGTCTACTACCATTACATCAAATTCTGTACCTTCTGCAATCATTTTAGGTAATAGTTCTACTACATCACCTTGATAGAATTTAGCGTTCTTTACCTTATTTAGTTTAGCATTAGCATTTGCGTTATCTACAGCTTCCTTATTGTACTCTATTCCTATTACCTCTTTTGCAAGGCTAGATAGGTATATACCAATAGTTCCAACACCACAATAAGCATCTAGTACTGTTTCCTTTAAAGAAAGCTTACAAGCCTTCTTTACAACCTCGTATAGGCTTTCAACCTGTATTGGGTTAAGCTGGAAGAAGGCAGTTGGCTTAAGCTCAAATTTATACTTACCAATAGTATCTATGATACTATCCTTACCCTCTAACTTATTAATCTTTGGACCAAATATAACACCCTCCTTAGGTGAATCATTTACTGATTCGTAAACACTAACTACGTTATCAAGCTTGATAACTCGCTTCGCAAGCTCAAACATTTTTGGTGTTTTGTCATGAGTAATTAATGTTACCTGTGCTTCCTTGTTAAAATGAGAAACTCTAGTAACAATATACTTAAGCTCACCTCTTCTATAATCCTCTCTATATGGAGTTATATTAAGCTCATCTGCAAGCTTTAATACCTGCTCATTGATATTGTTTACAATTTCATTTTGAATCATACATGAATCAATATAAACAAGCTCTTTAGTATCAGAATTATATAATCCAACAGTTGAATGATCATTAAATTCTCTTACAGGAAGTGATGATTTAAATCTATATCCATATGGATCTGCCATTTGGATAGTAGGCTTAATTTCAAAGCTCTTTGGATTAATATCTGTATATCTTTGTAAAGCCTCTATAATAGCCTCTCTTTTAAATTCTCCTGTCTTTTTATAATTGATGTGAGCAATTTGACAAGCTCCACATCTATCATTATATGGACAAAGAGCTTCACATCTTGATTCACTTTTTCTTTGAATTTCAAGAACCTTAGCTACTGCCATCTTTTCGCTTCTTGAGGTAATTTCAACTTTAACAAGCTCTCCTGGTATTGCACCCTTAACAAATACTGCAAGTTTCTTATAGAAAGCAATACCTTCTCCATTTATTCCTAATCTTTTAATTTCAACAACTAGCTGATCACCAACGTTAATCATATAAATTCCTCCCAACTACAAACAAAATGCCATGATATAAATAACACGGCATTTTATAACTTTATTATCTTACGAAATTGTATCCTACACCGAAGAATACTGCAAGTAATGAAACGATTGCTACTACCCAGTAGAAAATTCTCCATCCCTTAGATTGCTTACTAGCGAAATCATAAGCCACAATTAATACTACGAATAATAGAATAATTGAAGCGATTCCTGTAAGTAATCCTGGTACTGAATGTCCATTAACTGCTAAAGTAATCTTGAATGCATCACAAATTACGCTAATTGCCCATGCAATTGCATTAAGTACGATTGCTACGAATGCAAATAATCCCATTGCTCCTGTTTTACCTTTTTTTGCCATCTAATAATCTCTCCTTTTCAAATCTTTAATTAATTATAGCATATAATTTAAAAAATAAAAATGGAAGTTAATCTTCCATTAATATTTTTCATAGCTATATGTAGTATTATCACCAGTAAATGTATAAGTATACTTATATTTATCATCTATTAATTGACTTCCTATAGTACAAATTATACTATTCTCATCATCAATAATCTTTTCTAGCTGTAGAGATCCGTTCTTTGTCATAATAGAATAATTACTATTATATGTCACAAATGAATAGCTCTTTTTTTCTTTTGATAATGTGCTATTCTTTCCATCCTTTAAATCTATAACATATGAATTATTATCTTCTGTAGAGACAGTATATCCCTTAGTCTTATCTAATGTTATATACTTACCATCCTCTAGCTTAGATTCAAATAGTAATTCTTCCTTATCCTTTTGATATATTACACCCATTTTTGTATTTTCAACATTGTAATATCCAATGTAATATTGATGCTTTGTATTTTTAATACCATACATAGTTATTTCATATAATGAATCATAAGCCTCATCCTTTAGCTTATTAGCTTGGAAGCTAGATGAGAATATAAATACCTCAAGAGTTTTTGTATGGGCATATAAGCTTTTGCTTATTTGCTCATTTTCTGTTGAGCTAGATGTTGTAATCTTATTATTATAAACCTCATTATATAGCATAACCTCTTCAATAATATAGGATTTTTCTTCCTTAGAGAATTGATTAGATGATTTTCTATTAATCAATAGCACAGTTGTGATAATTGCGATAGCTGCAGCTATTGCTGCTACTGCAATAATAACAATTAAGCTAAGCTTACCTTTATTAAGTTGAGTTGAATTATTTTCTACATTTGACATAATAATTACCTCAATTCTATATAACTATATCACACTATAATAAAGTATTAAAGCATAATATACTATACATTTTATGTATATTAAACGAAAAAAGGACTCCCAATTGGGAATCCCTTTAGGATTTTAATCTTATAGTCCTGCTACACGAACAGTGTCACGAGCAATCATAACCTCTTCGTTAGTTGGGATAATCCATACTTGAATCTTTGAATCTGGTGTAGAAATTATTCTTTCATCAGAGAAAGTATCATTTAAAGTCTCATCAATCTTAACTCCAAGAGGTGCAAGACGCTTACCAATGTTTAAACGAAGGTGCTTTAGGTTTTCACCCATTCCAGCTGTGAAGGCGATAACATCAACCTTTCCTCCAAGGTATAGCCAGTAAGCAGCAACATAATCAGCAATTCTCTTAGCTTGGATATCGAATGTAAGCTTACATCTATGATCTCCGTCATTCATTCCTGCAGTAACGTCTCTTGCGTCATTGCTACGTCCTGATACTCCTAGGTATCCTGACTTCTTATTTAATTCATTAACAACCTCAGCAGCTGTCTTTGATTCCTTAGCACAAATATAAGAAACTACAGTTGGATCGATATCTCCTGTACGAGTTCCCATTGGAACTCCTGCAAGTGGAGTAAGTCCCATTGAAGTATCCTTACACTTTCCACCCTCAACAGCAGAAATTGAAGCTCCATTTCCTAAGTGACAAACGATAACGTTAGTATCCTCGTTCTTCTTTCCAATTAACTCAGCAGCTCTTTGGCTTACGAACTTATGAGAAGTTCCGTGAGCTCCATACTTACGGATTCCGTACTTTTCATACCACTCATATGGAGTTGCATACATATATGCCTCCTCTGGCATAGTTGTATGGAATACTGTATCGAATACAACCACCTCTGGAACTTGTGGTAAAGCCTTATAGAAAGCCTTAATTCCTGTAATATGAGCTGGGTTATGAAGTGGTGCTAAATCAGCTAATTCAGCAATCTTAGCAACTACAGTACCATCAGCACCGTCAACTAATGTAGAATCCTTAAAGTATTCTCCACCTTGTACGACTCTGTGTCCTACTCCGTTAATCTCCTCTAGAGATTTAACAATTCCCTTCTCAAGAAGTGTATCTAGTAATAATTGAACTCCAACACCATGGTCAGCTAAAACTGGATGAGTTTCTTCCTTCTTACCATTGTACTTTAATGTAAAGATTCCCTCTACATTCTTTCCGTCCATCTTTGTTCCAATCTTCTCCATTACTCCTGATGCAATAACAGTTTCTTGTGGCATCTCAAGTAATTGGAACTTGATTGATGATGAACCAGCGTTTACAGCCATAATTTTCATAAT
Organism: Anaeroplasmataceae bacterium; assembly: GCA_045599405.1. Lineage (GTDB taxonomy): Bacteria > Bacillota_I > Bacilli_A > Acholeplasmatales > Anaeroplasmataceae > UBA3206. Next base: position 4,956 of record JAZRVY010000090.1, on the reverse strand, counting down.
TAATAATCCTCACTTTTATTTATTTTTTTCAAACCACGCTTCAATTTTATTAAGTGTGTTGTTAAACATATACACATCATTAAAGCTAGGTAGTTTGACCATTAAAACATTTTTGTCAGCTCTAACTGCATTTTTAATAATTAAAATGCTTTTTTGCTGACTGATGAAAAAATCATCAGGTAATTCAATAATTCCATATATAGAAGATTTTTCTATAAGATTTCTTTTGAATTCTCCATCCTTATCATATTCAAAGAAATCATTTGGAATTACACATATCATATATCCATTTTCCTTAAGTGAATCTCTATGATTCAATATAACCTCATAAGGGAAATAGGATGTATCACTATTATTAACTAAATCGCATACTACATAATCCATATCAACAAGCTTAATATCTGTAGTATCCTGCATAAATAATTCAATATCAGCATTCATTAAATTAGCTGCCATTGAGCATATCTTAATTTTAAACTCACTATAATCAATACCATATAGCTTAGTATCATTTTCTAATTGATTAGAAACACTAAATATTAAATTACCTGTACCAACTAATGGATCTAATATCTTAAGCTTTGATTTATTATCTCCATTAATCTTAGATATAATATATGACATTAAAAAACCTATTGTATCAGGAGTAAGATCATTGGCTATTTTTTCTTCCTTAAATCCTCTCATGAATATAGTTTGTAATGCTTTTCTAATATCCTCTGGTGTAAAATCCTTATCCTGTAGCTTTCTATACCATCTATTTAGCATACCCTCAGTTTCTTCATCAACCTCAGTTACTACTCTATTTTCAAGGATGTTATTTACAGTTTCTGCTAGCAATGTAAAATAATTTGAATGACGAGCCTCATATAATATCTCTATTGTGTTTGTAATTACATCATAAAATAATTCTAAATTGCTTGATGCCACTATAATCACCATTTATGATTATATCATAATATAATTTAAAATGTAAACATTAATAATATTAAAAAAGGAAGCTCTAGGCTTCCAATTTTATAATCTATTAAGTATCTTTAAAATTACACTAAATGCTACCTGCGCAGCAGCAATAACATTAGCATTGAAGTCTCCACCATCACCCTCAAATGTATCACTTATACATTTAATTGACATACACTTAACACCAGCCATATTACAAACTCTTGCAATACCTGCAATTTCCATATCACAAATGTTGCACTTCTTTTCTCTTAGCTCAATCTTGTGTTCCATCTTGTCAATGAATCTTCCTCCTGAGGCTACAGTAGCCTCAACAAGGCTAGGCTCTATCTCCTTACAGAACTTAACAAGATCTTTATTTAAAGGAATAAATTCATCCTCGTAATCCTCATATTGATGAAGCTTTACTGGATCTATAGGTGACACATCAAAATCATAGTTTAAAGCCTTTGTAACAACAAAGATATCAGATACCTTAAGTCCTGTAACTAAAGCTCCTGATACACCAAAATTAATAACTAATTCAACATCATATTTTGTTATCAGTAGCTGTGTAGCTGATGATGAATCAATGATACCATATCCTGATTTCATCGCATATATTTCATGATTATTTATAACTGTTTTATAAACCAATCTATTATTAACCTTCTCAGTCTCATAATTATCACCATATCCTAAGAAAGCCTTAAGCTCTCTTTCAATCGCAATTATTAATCCAATTTTCATAAAAGATACCTCTTTCTTAATCATAGAATAATTATAATCTTTATTAAGATTATATTCAATATATTATTTAAATCTCATTTTTAGATAATTTTCTCAAATAGCTATTAGTGCTTTGGTTCGCCATATTCACGAACCATCGCTTCCACGGATACTACCCATTGCTTTCCATACTTTGTCACGTCAATGCCAACCTTTAATTTGCCAGATTGTATTGCTCTTCTTAGTGTGCTATCATCCATTTCCCAAATATCTGCAGCGTCACCCGATGCTACAAGTCCATCGAATTTAGATGATACTATTATTCTATCTCTATACGAAGCATAAGCTTCAATATCAATATTATCATTCCACACAATACCCCAACCACGAGGTGTTGTGTAAACACTATTAAATAATGTTATATCATTTAACTCTTAAAATGCTTCTCTTGACTCTATCAAGGGCTTAACATCAAATATTTTTGTTATACCATCTCTAAATTCAATTAATAGCTTATAATTATCTATCGGTGTTACTGTTCTTACTGCTGGATGATACATATGCCTTGTCCGCCTATTCTAAAGGCTCTATTTTCATAAAGATTTGCTTATCCCACATTTCTTGCAATTCATTCTTATGAAGCTTAATCCCTTGACCATCTTGTCCGCCTTTTTTGGCAACATACCAACAAGTATATTTGCTGTAGATATTATATATTCTGCTTCATAATCATTATATATCGCATGAATATGTGGAGGATTATGCTCATCTTGTATGAAATACATTTGGATAATAATTCCATAGAATAATGCTATTGTTGGCATATTCTATTACCTCCATATGTATTATATCACTTTACCGTGTATCGTGTAATACTGCATGAAACTGGCAATCTTTGTAGAATCTTTTTTTCAAATTCAAACATAAAATGAAACGTGGTTATATTTTTGCTGCTACCAAGCTCTAAAAACAAACAAATTTTTAATTAGATAAAAAAAGGCTTGATATAATCAAACCTTTATTTTATCACTGGCAGGGATAGTGGGATTCAAACCCACGAATGGCGGAGTCAGAGTCCGACGCCTTATCGCTTGGCTATATCCCTGCTTACTATTATAATACAAATTTTTTATTTTTCTAATATATAATAGTGTTTACCATCAATTATTTTTATAAGCTTGTCATTTTCAACTAGCTTATAGGCCTCTTCTAGCCTATTTGAAATAGCTGGTGTCATTCTTTGATAGCACAAAAGCTTTCTTATAGTATTAAAGATATCCACCTTTTCTATTTCTCTATTATTCATAATAATACTTAGCATTCCATCCTTAAGCTCAGCTAGTGGAATAAATTTAATATCCCTACTCTTTTCATTTAAGTTAGGGATTCTAAATTTAATCTCACTATCCCTAAGGAAAGCCACAGTATCATTTTCTGTAGTGTCATATCCAGAAAGCGCGATAGCTAAATCAAGGCTAATTTTTAAATTCTTTATTATATCCTTATCCTCAAATACGTTACTAATTCTCTTAATAATATATTCCTTAGCTATTGGAGCCTCAAGCTCAAGTATAGCCTTAACTACATTATTCATATCTGAGCTAACGTAAATATCTTTAATTTCTTCATCGGATAAATGTTGGTATTTATCAAATGTAGATGCCTCTGATATTTCCTTTTCAATCTCTGACTCAACATCAATTATTGAATCATCACTTGATTCTATAATTTCGTTAGATAATAAATTTAATAATTCCTTTTTATAGGATGCATCTCTATACCATGATGTAGAATATAATCTTATAAATTTAAATCCCATTCTTTCAAGGTTTTCTTTTCTTAATCTATTTTGATCTCTACATGATTTAGATGCATTATAATTATCTCCATCACATTCTATAGCGTATATGAAATCATTTGTATCGCTATCATATACACATAAATCAATCTTCATAGATGAATATCCAACCTTATAAGCTACCCTATAGCCATTTTGCTCGAGATAGCTTTTAACTGTATAAACAAAATCATTATCTGAATTTGATTCTATTACCTTATTTGATTGAATATTTTGAGCAAAGCTTAAATATTCACCAAGTAAGCTAGCACCCTTAGCTGATGCCTTTATATCACTTCCATGAATAGATGCTACAACCTTAATATTAAGCTTAGCTCGTGATATGGCAACATTAAGTCTTCTCTCTCCGCCTTCCTTATTTAGTGGACCGAAGTTTTGAATAAATCTATTATTCTCATCATATCCATATCCTATACTGAACATAATAGTATCTCTTTCATCACCTTGAACAGTTTCAAGATTTTTAATGAAAAATGGCTCCTCTTTATTATCATTGCCAGAAATTATATTAAGCAGCTCAGTATCTTGATTAATAGCTCTTTCTATTTGAGCCTGCTGGCTCATGCTGAAAGCAATTATACCCAAGCTACGAGTATTACCGTATTTTTGGTAATGATCCTTAATAAGGTTCTTAATATAATTAGCTTCTTTTATATTAGCTCTAGTTGAGTGAGAGAATCTACCATCCTCAAGATAGAAATACTCAACTCCAAAGTCAGGCTTTGAATTTGAAGCACTTGGGAAGGTAATTAAATTACCATCATAAAAGCTTTGATTAGAGAATGCGATTAGATTCTCGTTCTTTGAACGATAATGCCACCTTAAGGAATATTTCTTTAATGTGGCTGATGAAATATCAAGAATAGATTCAAAATCGCTTATGCTTTCTTCATCACTGTCTGATTCTCTATCTATTTGAGCAAAAAAGTTTGTAGGTGGCATTTGTTTTGAATCACCAACTACTACCATTTGCTTAGCCCTATAAATAGCTCCAAGTGCGTCCTCAGGAAAGATTTGTGAAGCCTCATCAAAAATTACACAATCAAACTCTATACCACCACAATCTAAATATGTAGATACACTAAGCGGACTCATTAAGAAGCATGGCTTAATAGTTTGTATTAAATGAGCCTCCTTAGATAGCAGCTCTCTTATTGACATTTGCTTACGCTTCTTTTCTGACTCTCTTAATATGGTAGCTACAGCTCCATTTGTAGCTATCATATCCTTATTTGGCTTATTTTTATTTAAAGCTTGCTTTATTAATAATCTATTAATTTCAAAGCTCTTTTTATCAAGCTTAATAAAATCATCTACAAGCAATCCTCTCTGAACATAATTGAAATTACTAAAATGCTCATTAGTTGCTATTATAGTATTTGTTAAATTATAATAATAAGCACTTAAATAAACATTTTTAAAATTAT
>JAZRVY010000089.1:0-5802 GCA_045599405.1 Anaeroplasmataceae bacterium | reverse complement strand
AATTAAATGGTATTACTCCTACTGTTAGATAATATGACATAAAGTTGCTTTCATTAATTCCCTTTATATAGCTCATACCACCAACTAGCATATACATCTTAAATCCAGCAATATGAATATATGCAGGAATTAGAATAGCCCAATTTGAGAATACTGCCATTGCAGTAGCTGATGCCATACCTATAGCCATTGCACATAAGGCTCCCTTAAATGAATGATGCTTCTTATAGATTAGTCCTGATACAGTAGTAAGTGTTAAACCGATAATTAAATCAGCTAATTCTCCTACTCCTGCTGTCATTGTTGCTGGAAGTTTAACAATAAATCTAATTATTATTAATAATCCTCCTGACATCGGTCCATAAATAAATGTAGTGATTAGTGCTGGCACATCACTAAATTGGAAATCTAGCCAGCTTGGGAATATAGCCTTAATTGAGAATTTAGCATAGTAATATAATATTACTGATAAGGCTGCCATTATAGATATTACAGCCATTTGCTTAATAGACATTTTCTTTATGCTAATAAACATTTGAAGTCCGTAATATAAATCACAAGCTCCTATAAACATTACTATAGCTCCTATAATATACATTGCGTAAATATACTTAGGACTGTCTGCAAATGGGGCTTTGTTGTAGTTTAGTACATAGGCTGTAATAATAACACCTAGCCCAAGTACTAAAAGTATACTACCTAATATTAAATTAAGTAATCTACTATTTTTAGGTGTGTTTTGTTGTTCCATATTATTTTCCTTTCTGTAATAATAAATAAAAGGGGTCCAAAAAGGGCCCCTGTTTCTTTAGGAAAAAATATAAATAATATATTCTTCTTTCATCTAGACTGTACTATCGGTATAGGAGTTGCACCTATTCATGCCCTAAGGCTCGTGGACTTTACCACCGGTCGGGAATTTCACCCTGCCCTGAAGTTTATTTTTATTACATATAAATATTATACCTTAATTATATTAGTGTCAATTATTATTTAATAATTAATGACTTTGATGTCATTTGAGATGGAATTTCAATCTCAAGTAAATCTAATAATGTAGGTGTAATATCACTTAATATACCTCTATCTCTAAGCTTTAATGACTTATCTGTGATTACTAGTGGTACTGGATTTGTTGTATGTGCTGTATAAGGATTTCCTTCCTCATCTGCCATCTTTTCAGCATTACCGTGGTCAGCAGTGATAATAGCTACTCCTCCAACCTTATTTAATGCGTCAACGATCTTTCCAACACACTTATCTACTGTTTCAGTTGCAGCTACTGCAGCCTTAACAATTCCTGTATGTCCAACCATATCGCAGTTTGCAAAGTTTAAGATAATAGTATCATAGGATTCAGACTTAATTGCATCAAGTACCTTATCAGTCACCTCAAGGGCACTCATTTCTGGTTGTAGGTCATAAGTAGGAACCTTTGGTGAGTTAACTAAAACTCTATCTGCTCCTTCAATTTCCTTATCTACACCACCATCAAAGAAGAATGTAACGTGTGCATACTTCTCTGTTTCAGCAATACGAAGCTGAGTAAGTCCGTTATCAGAAATAATATCTCCATATAAATGGTCTAATGTCTCTGGCTTAAATGCTACATCTCCCTTAATGAAATCAGCATATTGCATCATAGAAACAAATGTTAAATCCTTTGGAGCCTTTGTAATATCTAGCTTAGGATCTGTAGGATTCTTTAGCATATTTTGAGTCTTAGCTGGGTTTGATAATGCAGTAGCTATTTGAATAGCTCTATCTGGACGGTAGTTAGCAAATACTACTGAATCTCCATCCTCAATACGTCCCTTCTTATCTACGATAAATGGAACTACGAATTCATCAAGCTTACCTCTCTTATAAGAAGTTTCAATTCCATCCTTTGCAGACTTGAAGCACTCAATTCCTTCTCCTGTTGTCATAGCATCAAATCCATATTGAACTCTATTCCAATTCTTGTCTCTATCCATTGTATAATAACGTCCAGCAACGTCTGCAACAGATAATCCCTCAACATTCTCAAGGAATCCAACATATTCCATAGCACTATTAGGAGCAACATCACGTCCATCTAGTACAGCATGATAATAAACAGTATCAATTCCGTTTTGATGAGCCATTTCAGCTATAGCCTTAATATGCTCAACATGTGAGTGAACTCCTCCTGTAGAGCAAAGTCCTAAGATATGGAACTTCTTACCATTATTCTTAGCATTATTAATAGCATTTAAAATAGCCTCATTTTCAAAGAATGTCTTATTCTTGATTGCCACATTAATTCTAGTTAATGATTGGTATACAATACGTCCTGCACCTAGGTTCATATGTCCAACCTCTGAATTACCCATTTGTCCATCAGGTAATCCAACTGCTTCTCCTGAAGCATCAATAATTGTGTTTGGATATTCCTTAAATAGCTTATCTAAATTAGGCTTATTTGCAACTGAAATAGCATTTGTATCACAAGCCTTATCTAGTCCATATCCATCCATGATAATTAACATTACTGGTCTCTTTTTCATAATCTTATCTCACTTTCTTACTTGTCCATTACCAAATATTTTATATTTGTATGTCATCATTTCTTTTAGTCCCATTGGACCACGAGCGTGCATCTTTCCTGTTGAAATACCAAGCTCAGCACCAAATCCGAAGCAACCACCATCAGAAAATCTACTTGATGCATTCCAATATAGGCATGCAGCATCAATTGCGTTCATAAATAAATTGGCTGTTTCAGGATTTCTTGTAACAATTGTTTCTGAATGCATTGTAGTATATTTTCTAATATGCTCAATAGCCTCATCAACGCTTCCTACAATCTTAGAGTTAACCTCTAAGTCATCAAATTCCTTATAGAAATCTGTAACCTCATCACATTCAACTAGCTTAGCAACCTTGCTGTCACCATGAATTTTGACTGTTTCATTGAATTTCTCCTTCTTTAATAAATCAAAGAATTCCTTAGCTACATTTTCATGTACTAAGATACATTCAATAGCGTTACATACTGCTGGATTAGATAATTTCGCATTTAATGTAATATTAGCTGCCATTTCTAAATCAGCATCCTTGTCAATGTAAATATGACAAGTTCCTGCACCTGTTTCAATAACAGGCACTAAGGAATTATTTACTATATTATCAATCAAGCCCTTTCCTCCACGAGGAACAACTAAATCAATTTTATTTTTCATAGTAATAAGCTCATTAACTATAGCTCTATCTGCTTCTTCTATTAATTGAACACTATCCTCTGGTATATATTTTGAGATAGCCTTTCTAATAGTTTCAACAATAGCCTTATTAGTATTCTTAGCTTCCTTACCACCACGAAGTATACATACATTCGCAGTTTTGATTGATAGGCTTGCGATATCTATACATACATTAGGTCTTGATTCAAATATTGCAAGTATAACACCAAAAGGTACAGATACCTTTTTAATTAATAATCCATTAGGTCTATTAATTTCCTCTAATGTTTGATCTACTACCTCTGGTAGCTTTGATACCTCAATAACATCATTAGCTATATTAACTAGCTTTTCTTTTGTTAATGTAAGTCTCTTTTTCATTACAGGAAGTATATCTGATGCATTATCTAAATCTATTTTATTAGCTTCAATAATAGAATCAGCATTATCTATTAAAGCCTTACTCATAGCCTCCATAGCTAGAATTCTAGTTTTAGAGTCTACCTGAGGTAAGGTTTTTTTAGCTTCATTTGCTGCCTCTACAACACCTTTATAATCTCTCATACTATTCCTCTATTAGAACCATATCATTCGCATGAACTACGGCTCTCTTACCTTCATATCCAAGTATTTCTGAAATACTCTTTGAATCAGTACCCATAATCTTTTGTACCTCTTGATTATTATAGCTAGATACACCCTTAGCTACTAATGTATCGCCACATACAATGTTAACTACATCGCCAACATCAAATAATCCATCTGTACCTATAATTCCCTTTGGTAATAATGATTTATGATTATTTAATGCCTTCATAGCTCCACAATCAATAACAATACTTCCTCTAGGTCTAGTCTTAAATAGCATCCAATGCTTACGCGATTCAATCTTAACACTGCTAGCCTTGAATAATGATCCATCATAGTTTTCACTATAAGCATCATGTAGCCTGTTAATATGATCTGAATTCATAATAATCATGTCTACACCCGCTGTAGTTGCAATTTCAGCAGCCTTGATTTTAGTAGCCATACCACCAGTACCAACAGCAGTTGATGAACCACCACCATATGATTTTATTTCATCTGTTATTTCAGGTATATATCTTATGAATTTAGCGTTAGGATTTAATTTAGGATTATCATCATATAAACCATCAATATCTGATAATAATACTAATCTATCAGCATTTGCCATAGGAGCAATTAATGCTGATAATGTATCATTATCTCCTACCTTAATTTCTTCTACTGATAATGCGTCATTCTCATTAATAATAGGAATAACATCATTCTCAATTAAGGTATTTAGAGTGCTTTCTAGATTTAGCATTCTATTTCTATCCTCAAAGTCATCATGATTTACAAGTATTTGAGCACATACAAGTCCAAAGATGCTACAAATATTTTCATATCCATTCATTAATATTGCTTGTCCTACTGCAGCACATGCTTGCTTCATTTTAATATCTTTTGGCTTAACTCCAAGCTTGTATGCACCAACTGCAACTGCACCTGATGTTACAATAATTGGCTTAACACCATCTGCATGGAGCAATGATAATTCCTTAACTAAAGCTATTAATCTATCATTATCAAGCTTTCCACGTTTAATTAATGAAGAGGAACCAATCTTTACAACTATTCTTTTCATAATTATGCCTCTAATCTATCAAACTTTCTTAACCATAAAAGATTTCTAATTGTGATAACACCCATCCACTTCATTTGGGCTGTTGTACCTTCTCCACCTTCGTTACACCAATCAAATGTTGGCTCCCAAAGCCCATGAGGCTTAACAGATGATATTATATAATCTAGATTTGCATTAATAAGCTCATCTATTTCCTTATCACCTGTATATTCATCAAAGCACTCTAATGCTGTAAGTACATATGCATCATATTTAGTAATATCCTTTTCTACCATCTTTTTACCAAATTCAATTAGCTTAGCATTAATTGCGTCTAATTTATCTGTAAAAAGATTCTTTTCCTTAAGGGATTTATACATTTGCTTAAATGATATAAATTCTTCTCTTGTAACATTATCTCTAGACAATAAATCAGCAATAACTGGCTCAATCTTTTTCATTGCCATTTTATAATATGGATATTTATTGTCTGTTAGATATAATGTATATCCTAAAATTGCTGGTGTTGGAGCAACTCCAAATACCTTTCTATTAACATCATTATTTTTAAACCAAGATGCACATACAGCTTGATCATTACTTGGAATAATTGGAGACCAATCTGTAAGTCTATTATATAAGTAATTAAAAGCCTTCTTAAAAGATGATTCTAATACCTCATCATCCTTAAGTGACTTGAATCCAGCTTGAACTGCAATCCTTAATGCTTCATATACTTGATATGTTGAGCTTTCTTTGTTGTAGTTATCAATTTCAAGGGCGTGACCAAATCCACCATCTTTATTTTGATATCCAGTAAGTGCGTTAGATACAAACATAAGCGGCATTCCATCTGTAAATAATACATTATATAGAGCTACATCAATATCTCTAGCCTTATTATACATTTGCATTTCAACTACTCTTTGATTGTCCTTACTAAATTTCATCATAGTAAAAATCACT
>JAZRVY010000088.1:0-2041 GCA_045599405.1 Anaeroplasmataceae bacterium | reverse complement strand
TCTATCTTATAGGGATTTTTAAATTTAAATTTAATATTAATTGTAATGTTATGTACCGAATTTAAAACATTTGAAAAGGAATTTGTGGTATAATTAGCATAGAGGTGACGATTATGAGTGAATATAAGAATATTATAAATGAATTAATAGCTCAAGAACAAAAATATCAATTTGATAGCTTTGATTCAGAGCTAGCATTAAAAATAGGATTAATGCTTATTGAATATGCAAAGGATTTAAATCATAAGATTGCTATTGATATTGAGCTGGGACAAAGAAGATTATTTCATTATACATCGGATGGAAATGCTATGAAAAATGATATAGACATGGAAAGAAAGAAAAGAATGGTTATGTATAGTTCACATAGCTCACTTTGGAATCATTATATGCTAAAGGATGCAAATCAATCTATGTGGGATAAATGGCATTTAAATGAGGCTGATTATGCTGCAGTTGGTGGTGGATTTCCAATAAGAATTAAAGGAGTAGAGCCCGTTTTAGGAATTATAACAGTATCAGGCTTTAATCATGAGGAAGATCATAATTCTGTTGTTAGGATTTTAGAAAAATTATTAGGTGGTAAGTAAAATATGGATATAGCAATTAGATATTATACAAGAGGCGGAAACACCAAAAAGCTAGCCTTAGCCTTTGAAGAGACTCTAGGAGTAAAGGCTTTAGATGTCAGCAATTCTTTAGAAACAAAAACAGATATATTATTTTTAGGATGCTCATACTATGCATTTGATATGGATGGTGCTGTAAAAGAGTTTTTAACTAATAACAAGGATAATATTTCAAAGATAGTATTATTTGGTACATCTGCAATGATTAAATCTATGAAAAAGCCACTTTCAAAGGTATTAAAGAGTATTGAATCAAATATTGAAATATATGAGGATGAATTCCATTGTCCTGGTTCATTTGGTATTTTCCATAAGGGAAGGCCAAATGAAAATGATATAAATAACGCAAAGGAATTTGCAACTAAATTCTTAAATATGATTAATCAAGACTAACAAATTTTTTGTTAGTCTTTAAATAGTTATCATATATTTTTGTTGATAAATCAACCTTTTGTGATATAATTATTTTTGTTAAAGGATTTGATTAGTTATGAAAAATATTAAAATTTTAGATGTTACATTAAGAGATGGTGGAATTGTTAATGATTTCAATTTTGGAAATGAAAATATGAACACTATTATTGAAGCTTTAGAAAAATCTGGAATTAAAAACATAGAGCTTGGTTATTTAGAAATGACTAAGGGTACATTAGAAAACAGAAGCCAATTTAAAAGTGAAGAGGCTATTATGAATGTATTATTAAAAAATAAAAAGAAGGATGTTAAATATTATGCAATGTTTGACTATTCTAAATTCGACCCAAGTTTGTTAGAAGGTAAAAAGGAAACAGGAATAGATGGTATTAGATTCGCTTTCCATAAGAGAAACTTTAATGATGTGCTACCTATTTATCAAAAGCTTATTAGCTTAGGCTATGAGGTTTTTATGCAACCTATGGTCACAATGCATTATACAAATGAAGAATTACAAAAGCTTATTGATATGGCAAATTCATTAGATATTAAGGGTATTTATTTCGTAGATACATTTGGACAAATGAAATCTAAGGATGTAGAAAGATTAGTTAAGTTCTTTGATAAAGGGCTTAGAAGTGATATAGCATTAGGATTCCATGCACATAATAATATTCAATTAGCATACTCAAATGCTATTACATTTCTAGATATGGATATTAATAGAGATAAGATGATAGATTCATCTATTATGGGAATGGGAAGAGGAGCTGGAAATCTTAATACTGAATTAATTTTATCTCATTTAAATACATATAATAATGAATCATATAATTTAAATCCTATATTAGAGGTATGTAACAAGGTATTAAATGATATTAAGAGTAAAACTGATTGGGGTTATTCAGTAGAATACGCATTATCATCATTTAATGATGTATCACCTATATTTGCAAAGTATTATAAGGAAAAATATAATATGCCACTTTCTAAAATTA
>JAZRVY010000087.1:0-9496 GCA_045599405.1 Anaeroplasmataceae bacterium | reverse complement strand
AAATGGTAATAGATATATTGTCATTCTTGATAATAAATAATTACCAAATACTGTTTTTTTAGTAGTTAAATAGGTCATTAAATTACCATGGGTATCATATAGCATCCATAACCCACAAACAACAATCATTAATCCTAGGTATAAGCCACTAGAAAATTCCTCATACCCAAATAAACGAACTATAATTAGCACTATTACTAAAGTCATACCAATAAATAAATATACTAAGGATATATAGAATGACAAATTAGCATTATTCCATAAATTCAATGCATATTCATTACCTATAGAAAGTCCTAAATTAGCAAATAGACTTTGAACCTGATCTGTTCTATTATGACAAGAATCTATCTTAAAGGTGATATTATCAATATTTCCATACTGGCTTAAATCAATGGCTTTATAGACAATTCCAGTTGTATCTACCTTATTTGAAATATGCTTCGTACTATCAGATGCTAATAACCCATTGATATAAACCTTTACCTCAAGATTATCTAATAATAAATTTAAATGATCACCCTTATTATAGGAATTAGTAATCTTACCACTAATTACAATATTGTCATATTTTTTAAATTTATATTTAAATGAATCAAAGTCCTCTGATACGCCATTAATAGTGATAGTTCCTTCAATTCTTGCCGTTCTTTCTTTTACATCATTTTTAATTAATAGCATAGAAAAGGAATATATTAACATTAATAAAACAACACACAAAGTAATAATCTTTGCAATTAATATACTCTTCTTATACATACTTTTCAACCTTTTCCAATAAATATGATGATGTAAATTCAGCCCATGAATAATTAGCCATATACTCACCTGTAAATGAGTTTATTGTTTGTACATCTCCAGCTAAAAATCTATAGTAATCACAATCTATAATATCCGGATTTATAGCATATGAATTAAATGATTTAACAAATAAATTCTCAATACCTTCAGCTTTTAGTGTGCTAGTGATATCAGATACTAAATTTCTAAATAAGCTCTTTGTACTATTTGAGTCATCCTTATCCTCCCAAATAGCAGCAATTATTTCATTTCCTGTAGCACTAGTTCCCTTCTTATCCACTAAATAAGCAAGCAGCTCTTTTGATTTACTTCTTGCGAATTTTATAATTTTTCCATTTACATATATATCAAAATTTCCGAATGTTTTAACCTGAATTTTTTTGTCTTGAGATAATGGTGAATCATTAATATGATCAAGTTCTTCCTTAATTGCATCTAATGTTGCAGGCTTCATCAAATATCCATATGCCTTAACCTTAAATGCCTCAATGGCATAATTAGAGTATGCTGTAAGGAAAATAATTTTAGCCTGAGGTGCAACTCTTTTTATAATCATAGCTACCTCAATACCATTTACATCAAACATTTCTATATCTAAGAAAACTACATCTACATTATTATCTCTTAAATAAACAAGTGCATCCTCATAAAATCTGAATGTTTCAACTGATTCGACAGTATCTATTTTATATAAAATTTTCTTTGTATATTCTAATGCAAGCTTTTCATCATCTATACATATAACCTTCATATAAAATCACCTAAAATTATTATAGTAAAACAATACATATTTTTCAATAAAAAAAAGCTCCCTTGCGGAAGCTTAATTTTATTATGCTAATAAATCTTCATCATCAGCAGGTGCTGCAATATCTGTTCCTTGAGCTTGAGCCTTCTCTAGGTACTCAGCTTCAATTTGAGATACATAATCAACATCCTTATATGCATTATTAACTGGGATATCAAATCCTGTCATTAACTCATCAATTAATTGAAGAGCTAATTCAACTGACTTAGGTCCCTTTAACTTTAACGTAAATGGAACGAAGATATACTTTTGCTTACTTGATAGGTCTAAATGATGATACTTTTCAACATCATATGAATCTGGGTCAAGCGCTAAGTGAAGTCTTAGTGTAGTTCCAAGTACTGAAACTTTAGCAACCAATTCTCCAGCATAACGATAAGTATCAACTGTCTTAGAGAACTTTTGCTTAATCTTCTTATAGCTTTGAAGCTTATTTCTAATTTGGTTATATCTCTTTCTCTTTTCAGGCTCTAATGCAAGAAGCTTAGCTCTAAAATCAGCTGGATTTTCACCAGCAGCAATTTGAGCAGCAATTGCTCTTCTTGAATCATCATTATCATCTTGTGCCACATCAGAAGCTGATAATAATTCATCTCCACTTTGCTCTAATAATAAATCATCATCTAATGTTTCAGTTACTTCTGCTGATGTTGTAGCAGTAGCCATTCCCATTCCACCAAATGCACCGAATGAGTTACCCATTCCAGTATTCTTAGAATTTTCCCATTCCTTAACAATAGAATCTCCGAATCTACGTCTATCACCATATACATATTTTTCACGGTGATTATAAAGCTTTTGTCTCTTATTTTCAAATAATTGAACCATTGAATCTGTAGTAATATACATACCAAATAAAATGATTACGAAGAATAATGCTACTACAAATACAACTGACATAACATCAACAATATTTCCACTGCTTAGCATTCTAGTGAAATTTTCTTGTAGCTTATTAGATCTAGCTCCGTCAGAGTTATATCTTCCATAATACCAATAAGTATATCCTGCAAGTTCTGTGAAATAGAACATAATTAATCCTACAAAGTTCTTTCTAAGCTTGAAGAACTTGTAAACAACATAAATAGTAAATAATATCTCAAGAATTAATAAGATAAGAATTCCCTTTGCTTTAATTCCATCACTAAAGAAATACTTAAATACATCAAACTTTCCTGAAGATACCATAAATACCATTGCAAAATATAATCCAACAATGATAACTGAGAATACTAAATCTAAAATCTTTCCCTTAACAGTTCTCTTAGAGTTGGCTTGAAGCTCAGATGCCTCAAATGCTGTTGGAACTGATAGGAATAAATTTGTAACAAGTAATAATACAACTAAAACATTAACTCCAAGCATTAAATAGTTTTCAAATGCCTTATAGTTATTCTTTCCATACTTAATTAAATCTGTAACAGCAAAAATTGCTACCATAGAAACTAATAGTGTTAAAATTCCATATACTGAAAATGCTTTTGACTTTTTACGTCTAACTTGAATAGCATATAGAATCATAAATGCAGCAGCAACCGCAACGAATGCAGTATAGATAACTCCTCTAGTTGCAGCATTAATTTCCTTGAAATCAACATATCCTTGGTGAACAACATTTAATAATTGTCCTAGCTTTTCAGCTGAAGGATTAAATGCTACAACTAATCCTACTGCTAAAACTGCAGACACGATTAGTGAAATCATTAATATTTTTCTAACTAATTTCATAAATATACCTCCCATAAAGATATAATTTTATATAGGTAATACCTATATATTCTTAAATGTGTATCTTTTCTCTTCGATAATTTTTACAATACTTTACTATATGATACTTTATAATTTATTAAATTTCAATGTTTTTAACGAAAATTATACACAATTTTTCCTTTAAATTAGGCATTTTCTGTTGCTTCAGCAAGCTTTCTCTTTTGTACCTCATTAATAATTTCAGGAATAATTAAATCAAGCTTACCATCAACAACTGCATCAAGTCTTTGAATCGTAAATCCAATTCTATGATCAGTTACACGATTTTGTGGATAGTTGTAAGTTCTGATTTTCTCGCTTCTATCTCCAGTTCCGATAAGGTCACGTCTAGCGTTTCCTTCCTTTTCATTTTGCTCAGCAACTAGCATATCATAAAGCTTTGTTTGTAAAAGCTTCATAGCTGCAGCCTTGTTTTCATGCTGGCTACGATATACTTGAGAAGCAAAGAAAACTCCAGTTGGGATGTGGGTAACACGAACAGCTGAATATGTTGTATTTACTCCTTGTCCTCCTGGTCCTGATGAACAGAATGTATCAATTCTTAAATCATTTGGATCAATCTTAAAATCAATTTCTGATGCTTCTGGCATTACATATACAGTTGCAGTTGATGTTTGAATTCTTCCATTTGCCTCTGTAACTGGAATACGTTGTACACGATGTGCACCTGATTCATACTTAAGATTTGAATAAACCATTTCTCCTGTTACCTTAAATGAAATTTGAGAATATCCACCAACGGCACCAGGCATAGCGTCTAGAATTTCTATCTTCCATCCCTTAGTTTCAGCATATCTAGAATACATTCTAAATAAGTCTCCGGCAAATATATTTGCCTCATCACCACCAGCAGCTCCACGAATTTCAACGATAACGTTCTTTTCATCATTTGGATCCTTTGGTAATAATTGAACCTTTATTTCATCCATAATTTCATCTTGTCTAGCTAAATTCTCATCTAGCTCAATTGCAGCCATTTCTGAAATTTCAGGGTCTGATTCCTTTTTCATTTCTCTTAAATCATCAACTGCTGCTACAAGAGTCTTATATTCTCTATATAATTCTACAGTTTTTTCTAGATTTCTTTGTTCCTTAGAAAGCTCAGTTAGCTTTTTAATGTCAGAACATACCTCTGGAGAAGATAAAAGCTCATTTAATTGCTCATATCTTTTTTCCATTACATCTAATCTATCTATCATTTTGTTTCCTCATTTCCTTCTATTGCAGTAAATTTAGAATATTGAGCTTGGAATTGATATTTAAGCTCACCAGTAGATCCAGAACGGTTTTTAGCAACTATTAAGTCTGCTTCACCAGCTCTTTCGCTATTTTTCTTATAATATTCCTCTCTATATAAGAACATTACAATATCTGCATCTTGCTCAATGTTTCCTGAATCACGAAGGTCTGACATTTGAGGCTTGTTACCCTCACGACGCTCAACATTACGTGATAATTGTGATAGCGCGATTACAGGAATCTTTAGTTCACGTGCAAGTAGCTTTAATCCTCTTGATATTTCTCCTACTTGGTCATTTGTTGACTTAGATGAATCTTCTGGCTTGATTAATTGTAAATAGTCAATAACTACTAAATCCAATCCATCCTGAGAGCTAAGCTTACGACATTTTGATCTAATGTCAGAAATTGTAACTCCCGCCGAATCATCAAAATATAAATTAAGACCTGCAAGCTTTGCACAAGCTGCATTATATAAGTTAGCATTTCTACCACTTATTTGTCCTTCTTGTAATTCCTTATTATTAATTTTAGCCTCAGATGCAATCATACGTTCAACTAATTGCTCTGAGCTCATTTCTAGTGAAAATACTGCAACAGACGCTTTACCATTCTTATTTAGAGAAGCGCAATTAACCGCAACATTCATTGCGAATGCCGACTTACCCATTGCAGGACGTGCAGCTAAAATAATTAAAGCTCCCGGTTGTAATCCAAGTGATACATCATTTAAATTTTTAAATCCCGTATCAAGTCCTTGCGATCTTGATCCTCTACTAGCACGTTCAATTTCAATTTCCTTATATTTAGAAACAACATCTGCAATTCTACTAAATGCAGAAGTCTTTTTATCTCTACTTAAATCAAGTACATCTCTTTCAATGCCATCAATTAATTGATTTGCATCAATCTTTGGATCATATCCGTTTTGAAGGTGCTGATTTAATATTTCAACTGTTCTTCTTTTTAATGCACATTGTGAAATCAGCTCACAATATGTTTCAAAGTTGCTTGTAGTGTATGATGAGCTAGCTACCTGTAGTAAATACTCTCCACCAACTGATTGAAGCTTATTATTTGCCTCAAGCTCAGTAGTGATAGTTGTCATATCAATACTCTTTTGAGCATGGAATAATGACTGCATTGCTTTATAAATATCTTTATTTTTCTCATCATAGAAGTAATCAACCTTAACTAAATCCACTGCATTTCTCATTAGTGAATCATCAAGGAAAATACATCCTAAACAAGCAATTTCAGCCTCAATATTCTTTGAAACTAATCCATTACTTGCCATAAAATCACCTACTTAGCTAATACTTTAATTTCAATATTGGCAACAACTTCCTTATGTAAATTAACTACCGCTTGGTAAATACCTACTGAGTTAATTTCAGAAGGAAGCTCAACCTTCTTTTTATCAAGCTTAATACCTGTTTGAGCCTCAAACTCTTCACAAATTTGCTTTGTTGTAACTATTCCAAATGGCTTTCCATTTGCTCCAACCTTGATGTAAAGATTAATACTCTTTGCCTCAATTTCAGCCTTAAGATGCTCCATTAAAATCTTATGATCAATTTCATCCTGAGCCTCTTTTGCCTTCTTTGCCTCAAGGTTCTTTAGATTTTCTTCAGTAGCCATAACAGCTAAATTATTTGTAAGTAGATAATTTCCATATCCATTAGCTACATCAATAATTTGATCCTTTTTACCTCTACCCTTAACATCGTCTAATAAAATAACCTTCACTAGCTCTTCACCTTCCTCATTAAAATCACGCTTTAAAATATCAATTAGCTGATTATATAAAGCATCAACTGTTGTACCTTCTTGTTGGAATGCGGCAGCATTTAAGTGTCCTCCACCACCCATTTCCTCAAGGATAATCTGTACATTTACCTCATTTAAGCTTCGAGCAGAGATTCCAATAAATCCAGGTTGCTCAATGCATCCAATAGTAAATGATGCTTGTACTCCATCAATTGTAAGAAGCTTATCTGAAACCTTTGCAAGGAAGCTTCTTTGGTCAAGTACCTTATCATTTGGTACCTTAACAATTGCAAACTTTCCAAGAACAATTTCTGTTCTTGCAACAAGCTTTGCAAGTAATGTTTCTGTGTCAAATCCATCTCGTAATAGTGATCTTACAAGAGCCATGTCTCCATCTAGCTCCTTTAATATAGATGCAGCCTCAAACGTTCTTGAACCTGTTCTATATGTAAAGTTGTTAGTATCTACTACGATACCAGATAAGCATGTTGTTGCTAAAACTGGTGAAATTCTTGCTTCCTCAAAGAAATTAAAGAATTCTGTAAGTAGCTCAGTTGCAGATGATGCATATGGCTCAACATAGTTAACAATAGGCTCATTGAATGAAACATCATTATGTCTATGGTGGTCAATAACAACAAGTCTCTTACATAAATCTAGTAGCTCTGGATACATAACAATGTTTGGTCCTTGTGTATCAACAGAAATTAATAACGTTGTTGATTTAATATCAGCCTGGCTTGGGCTAATTAAATCCTCAAGAAGCTCTGGCTCATTAGCCTTAATATAATCATAGAATTTCTTAACTGAATCATCAGTCTTTTCAATTTCAAATACAGCCTTTGTATCCTTACCAGTAGATTTAGATAATACTAGCATACAAAGCATAGATGCAAACGCATCACAGTCAGCCTGCTTATGACACATAACAAGAACGTTATTAGATTCCATAATTAAATCCTTAATAGCGTTTGCTTGTACTCTAGCAGTAACTAATGTATTCTTTTCTACTGCATTTGTCTTTCCACCAAAATATTGAATCTTTTCATTTTCGATGTTAACTACTACTTGGTCTCCTCCACGCTTTTCAGCAAGCTCAAGTGCTTGTTGTGCTAGAGTACCAACCTCATCAATTGTCTTATCGAAGCACGCAACTCCCATACTGACACTTGTCTTTAGGTGGTTTTTTGCAGCTACATCTCTTACCTCATTTAAGATATCAAACTTATCAGCAATCATCGCATCTAGATGCTCTCTATCAAACATTAATACAAGTCTGTCGTTATATGATTGTAAGAATGCATTATGGCTAGTAGCATAATCCGAAATTTCTCCAAGGATTTGTCCACGAATATTTGATTGCTCCTGCATATCATATCTTTTAATTGATTCCTCAAGGTTATCAATAGACATAATACCTATTGCAGTAATGTGGTTATCGTAAGTTATTTGAAGTTCCTCACGTTCTGTTTGATCAAAGAAATAAACAAGCTTATTATCATTTCTTAAAACAACCTCAAAGAATTTATCATTAAACTTAAAAATAAAGCTTTCTGTCTTAGCTCTAATATTCATTAAAATATCAGGAGCTACATCTCCAAGCTTCGCATCAATTAGCTGCATTGGGAATATTGCCTTAATATTCTTATTTGCCCACTTAATTATGTATTCATCATCATACACCATAATTCCTACCGGAAGCTCATTAAATGCTAAATCTCCGGATTGCTGAACTCTATATGAAATGTTGTTCCAAGCCTCAAGTCTATTCTCAAGCCATTTAATTCTCTTACTACGCTTATCATAAAAGCTAATTGTAAATAAAATTGCTGATATAGCAAAGAATACAGCTGCAATTATAAAATAAGCCATTTTATTTATTGATTTAATTGGATCAATGAAGTATAGCGATACAAAAACACCAGCAATTAATAATGCTATTATACCTCTTACTATTTTTCTCATTAATACCACCTCACAATATATAATATTTTACCATTATTATATTGTTATATCAATATAGTAAAAAAGACTTAAGATTAATCTTAAGCCTCTTTTGCTACATGTAATATTTTAGAATTTTCTAGTAATTCTCCGTAATGGTTAATAGATAAAATCATTTTATCCTTACCAATATTATTAATTACCTTAATGATTTCACTTGCTGTAATCATATCAATTTTCGCATTCATTTCATCTAAGAAAAGAATCTTGCTATCTAGTAAAATAGCTCTAGCTATATTAAATAGTGATAGTTCTCCCGTAGAGTAATCTGTAGTCTTTAATTCTATATCAATATTATCTATTCTAGATAATCCGCATAGTTTAAGAACCTCATATACCCTTTCCCTGCTAATATTGTTTCTATCTAATGTTACCTCTTCATAAATAGTCTTATTTGTAAAGAAATAATCCTGGTATACAATACCAAATAACCTTTGTCTAGATTCATCATCTAATAAATATGTTGGTACACCATTAATAGTAACACTACCCTTATCTGGCTTAATAAGACCATAGGCTAGCTTAAAGATTGTTGATTTACCTGCACCACTTCTACCCTCTAGAGTTAAATGATCATTGCCCTTTACAACTAAATTAAAGTTTTCAATAACATTAATCTTTTTATCATATGAATATGTTACATCCTTAAATTCAAGAACAAAATTATCATTATCATATAATCCCATATTTCTTTCATCATCCTCTGGTAATCTCAAGAATTCATTTATTCTTTTAATACCAGCTATACTCTTTTGGATAGTTTGAAGCTCATCTCCAAGCTTCTCTATTGGCTGGAATATATCAGTAATATAATCTATACCTGCAACAACAGCACCTAAGCTCATACCAAACCAAGATAGCTTATATGATGCTAGCATAACTATACCAACAATCATTACATCCTTAATCATTTGTACAATAGGTGAGAATACCGCATCATATAAATTAGTTTTCTCTGCCGTTTGATAATGGTTATCAAGTACATAATTATATCTATCAGTAATATTATCATAAACTCTATATGACTTAATTGTATCTATATTTTCAAGATTTTCTAATATAGAGTTATTGACATTACCCTCTAGCCTTCTGTTTTTCATTTGT
>JAZRVY010000086.1:0-8949 GCA_045599405.1 Anaeroplasmataceae bacterium | reverse complement strand
ATGAAAATAAAGAAGCTACTCCTTAGTAGCTTCTAGTCTTTCTTTGTTTCTTAGAGCTCTTTTATATAAGATTTCTAATCTAGGTCTATTATACCTTTGTACATTTATTGGAAGTATATTTAATACTACATTGCATAATGCAAGTGGCGTTGCTAGTGATAGCATTAGCCAGCCATAATCATAGCACATAAATATAACAACAAACGAGAATACAGCAGATATTATATGCATAACCTCTGCATAGCATGTTTCTCTTAAAAACTCATATAGATATTCAGGACTATTCATATCATAAACCTGATCCTTTTTGAATCCTGCTAATACTCCTAGCTCTGGTATTCTATCCTTGTATTTTTTTACTCCCCATCTCTCAAGAAAATCCTTTTCCTTAGAGCTAACCTTAAAGCATTTTCTTTCTGGATTAAATAGCTTTTTAGGCAATATAAATCTAACAAAGCACACACATATACCATCAACAGCAACTAATGCAAGCACAATTAGCATTGAATACAGCATAGGAAAATACATATTGACATGTATTATATTAAAATATGCAAGTAGCATATTAAATATTACAGTAATAGCTACAGTTATAAATACTATTATTAAATATAAAATCATTAGAAATTCTCCTTGTAGCTTGGCTTAAAGAAATTACATAAGAAATAAATAATACATACAAATATAAAATACCACATGGCTAGATTAAATATAAATGTACCATCATATGTCATCTTAGACACAAATAAATTATAGCTTGATACAGACAAAGATTTATTAGATATATAGTATCTAATATATGAGCATATATCAGATGCTAGAAATGCAAAGAAGATAATAACAATCATTCTTTTTAGCTTCTTCATTTGTATCACCTCACTAATATTATTTTATAATTTTTTGATAAAAAAATAAAGGGCATATGCCCTTTAGCTTTTATTAGATTTTCTTGATCATATCAGTTGGTACAGATCCCATTTGCATGAATCCATCAACATCAATATCAACGATATTCTTCTCTGGGTTGATTGCAGTAATTGTACCTGTATATCCATTTAAAGATCCTTGTACATATACAACCTTATCTCCTAAAGAGTATGAGAATACTGCTTTCTCCTTTAATCCGATAGATTCAAGGATTCTATCCATTTCAGACTTAACTACTGGGATTGGCTTTGTTCCTCCACCCTTAGATCCTAGGAATCCTGTAACTGATGATGTATTACGAATTTCAAACCATACCTTGTCATCCATTTCATAAACACCCTTATCATTCTTTTCTACTTCCATTTCAATGAAAATATATCCTGGGAACATTTTTACAGTCTTTTCTACCATAGTAGTTTCATACTCTTCAGTTCCTCTAATCTTCTTTTTCTTTTCAACAAGCTCGGTCTTTTCAGGAACTAGCACTTGTGTAACTACACCTTGAAGTACTGTTCCATTTTCAATCTTACGCTCAATATCAGACTTAATTGAATTCTCATATCCAGAGAATGTTTGTGCGATATACCATTTTCTACTCATAATTCCACCTCTAATTTATTATTTGATAACTAATGCAAGTAGCTTAGTAATAAATGCATCATATAATAAGAATAATAATACTAATGCAATGATAAAGATAAATACACGAACTGTATCAGCTAAGAACGCCTTAGGTCTCATCCATCTAATCTTCTTAAACTCAGGGAATGCTGGTTTAAAGAATGGGAATACAGAAAGTAATATTGCAAATATAGATAATCCTATTAATACCCATGCGAATACCTTAGGGAAATTACCAATAAGTGGGAAGTTATCACTTACCTCAAGAGTCTTGTTAATAATTAAGCAACCTAGAATTAATGCGAATAGTGATAAAGCTAATAATACATAGTTTTCCCACTTATGCTCATTCTTCATGTATTCAAAGATACGACTCTTTTTCTCTTCTGGTTTATTTTCAGCCTTTTTGGGAGCTTCTTTTTTAGTTTCCTTCTCTTCTACCTTAGCAGTAGCTTCTTCAGTATTTTCTACCTCAGCATTTTCAACTGTTTCTAATTCAGCCATAATATCCTCCTAGCGATTTTCCTTGTGTATAGTATATTTATTACACTTAGGACAAAACTTTTTTAATTCCAATCTTTTTGTAGCGGTAGTTTTATTTTTTGTAGTACTATAATTTCTACTTAAACAAAACTCACAAACTAAAATAACTTTTTCTCTCATAAAAAAAAACCACCTTTAACAAAGTGTACATAAAGATTTTATAACACTTGCTTATTTTAGTCAAGAATTAAACCCTTTATTTAACTCTTTTTTTATTAACTGAATATCATTATATATTCTCTTTATATTAAACCCATATTTATCAGCTATTTCCTTAGGTGATAGACCTTCCTTATATAAAGATATATAAATCAGCCTATGCTCAACATTTTTAAGCATACTCAAACCTTCATGGTAAACACTATCTACAAAGGTCTGATAAACTATATCATTATCATTAATTTCACCAATATCATCATTTAAAGCTATTGTTTTTTTATTATACTTTTCATATATTCTTATAAAATCCCTTTTAAGAATAATTTTAAAATATGTATAAAAGCTACATTTTAAGGTGTCATTATATGTCTTTAATGATTTACCAAGTGACATATATCCTTCTTGGATATAATCATCCCAATATCTTGGCTCTATTTTGTATTCTTTAATTGTTTTTATTATCAAATGATAATATCTTTTATATAGTAGATTAAGAGCAGCCTCATTATTATCTTGAATAAGATAAATCAATTCATTATCGCTTATCATCGCTGCTCCTTTATTATTAAATTAATTGACTAATTATTATACCTGCACTTACTGATGCATTTAAGCTGTTTACATGTCCTGTCATAGGAATCTTTATCATATAATCACATTCCTTTTTTACAATACGTGATATACCAAATCCCTCAGATCCAATTATAACAGCAATATTTAGGTTCTTGTCTATATCGCTAGATAGCATATCTGCGTTAGCATCTGTACCAACGACCCAAAATCCCTCTTCCTTAAGCTTTTTTAGACTTTGTGTAAGATTATTAACCATAATTACTGGAACATATTCTATGGCTCCTGTAGACACCTTTACTACTGTTTCATTAATTGAAACACTTCTATTTTTTGGAATAATCACTCCATCAATGCTAAAGGCGTCACAGCTTCGAAGTATTGCGCCAAAATTATGTGGATCTTCAATACCATCTAGCACTACAAAAATTTTGCGTCCATCCTTTTTTATAGCTAAAGCCTCCTCTAATGATTGATACTCATAATCAGCAGCTATAGCTCCATATCCCTGATGGCTTTGTCCAAATAGCTTATCCATTGTTCTTTTATCGCTCATGATACATTTATATCCCTTATCTAATATCATTTGCTTAAAAGATAAATCCTTTGTTGTATCTAAAATATGTACTTCACTAATTTTATGCCCTGCCTTTACTGCCTCGTAAATACAGTTCTTCCCATAAATTTTTATCATATTTTCACCTTTATCATCAAAACTACTTTAATTATATCATATAAACAAAAATAAATGGATGAGAAAATCTCATCCATCTATATATTACATTCTTCCTATTACCTTTTGAATAGAATCCACTAAAGACTTAGCCCATGGGATAATCTTCTTTAATAATGTCATGAATGGTGTTGTAAGGGCGCATAATGCTATCATAAGTAGCATTGCTGGTACAGATAATGTATCAACATTACCTCCCTTAGTTGTAGATATTTGAAGTAAGAAATCCGTCTTAGTTCCATTAATGATTAAATATCCATCATCTGTATGAGTTAATTGTCTATTGTTTGGATCTCCAGATGCTTTAAATTTAGTATATTCATCATTAATTACATAATATCCAGCTTCACTTAGCCTTACATCAACATCATATTGATAAGTTGCAATAGATCCATCTGCAAGCTCGTGTGTTAATGGCGAACCATCATATTGATATTGTAAGCTATCTGTTACAGAAAGCTTTTCTATGAATTGGTCACTATAAACACTACCAATATCTTGTCCTCCAACTATAACACAGTTATCAGCTGTAGCACTTAATACTACTGGTGCAATCTTATATCCAATCTTATTACCATTTACATAAACCTCATAATCTTGAATATAAACCTCACTTACAGTAGTAACATCTGCAAGGATATCAGTTTGAACATTGTTAATTACATAGTTTCCAACCTTTGAAATTGTGACTGAAGGTAGCATGTTATACTTAGAAGATATTCCATTTAAGTATACATCTCCACTCTTAGTTACTTGGACATCCATATCATCACTAAAATCAATTGAAGTTACCTTACCACCTAATACGATATATTCATCAATCATATATTTACCAGCATCGTTCTTTACTACTCTATGAGATGCAACAATATCAATCTTGTGAGATGTTAGCTGTTGTCCAACCTTTAAATACTCCCCTTCTCTACTCTTTTCAATAGAGTTTGAAATATAAGGAGTATATTCATTTTCTATTACAACATATCCAGCCTTTGATATTTCAATTTCTGGTGTAGAAATAATAGTTTCTACATCTCTTGTTGAATCATAATAGCTTCCAATTTTTGATAATGGTGTTATATCAAGAAAGCTTGGTAATACTACTACTACGAATAGTGATGCAGCAAATAATAATGCATACATAAACTTCTTAATTAAATTGAATGGTTTACATGTTTGGAATAGTACTATTAAGCATGTGAATGTTGCGATAATAACGATAAGTGTTGATGTGTCTCTACTATTTAAATTTAAGGTAGATGACATAGCCAGAACTATTATCGCATTAAATAAGATAACTATGGCGCCTGGCAACGCTCCCTTAATGATATTCATCAAGAACTTACCATTAGATTTAACATTGCATGGCTCAAGTACAAGTACAAATGAAGGGATACCAATACAGAACATATCAATTAAGAATAATTGGTTTGTTGAAATTGGGTAATTACCTCCAGAGTTAATAGCATATAATGCAAGCAATAACGAGAAGATAGTCTTAGTTAAGAATAGCTTAGATACTTTAGCTACGTTATTAATAACTCTACGTCCTTCGGCAACAACCTTTGGCATTGATCCAAAGTTGTTATCAAGTAATACTAGATGTGATACATTACGTGCAGCCTCAGATCCTGAAGCAACAGATATTGAGCAATCTGCTTCCTTAAGAGCAAGAATGTCGTTTACTCCATCTCCTGTCATGGCAACTGTCTTACCATTTTCCTTTAATGTAGTTACAATTAGTTTCTTTTGAGCAGGGCTCACACGACCAAATACAGTATATTTAGTGGCAGCTCTCATAACCTCTAGATCACTGAGTCCATCAAGTGAAATATATTCACTAGCATTTTCAATACCAGCTCTTTCAGATACCTTTGATACTGTCATAGGGTTATCTCCAGATATAACCTTAACCTCTACTCCAGAATCCTTAAAGTATTTGATTGTTTGAATGGCATCAGCTCTAATTGTATCCTCAATATAAATTAATGATACAGGCTCTAATGTCTTAGTATCAACTGAGTTTCCTTTAATAGGATTCTTTGTGTATGCAATTAATAATACACGAAGACCTAATTTTGCACCCTCAATAACATCTTGAGAGATTTGTCCATAATTCTCCTTTGCAAGTACAAATTCAGGGGCTCCCATTACGAATGTACCAATTTTATCAAATGTAACAGCACTATATTTTCTTTGAGAGTTAAAAGGCATAACCTCATTTGATTTAATTCTTTTAGCAAGCCCAAACTTTTGCTGTAATGCAACTGCAGTCATATTTTGATCGTTTGTAGCATTTAGCATAGCACTTACTATATTTTTTGTTGATAGACCGGCAACACCTTGATAATCAATAACATTTTTAACTGTCATTGTACCATCAGTGATTGTTCCTGTCTTATCTAGGCATAAGCAATCAACACGAGCTAGCATCTCAATACAATATAGCTCTTGTACTAATACATTATTTTGAGCTAGCTTCATTACTCCTACTGCTAATGCAATAGATGTAAGTAAGTATAATCCTGAAGGAATCATACCAATTAGGGCTCCTGCAGTTTTTCTGATTGAGTCCTTTAGCATCATATCTCCAAGTAATCCTTCAAATTGCATACAAAATAGGATTGCTCCAATAGGTATGATAATTACTGCCATGAATCTTACAATTAAGTTAAGAGATATAAGAAGCTCACTCTTTGGCTTATTATATAGCTTAGCTTCGTTAGTAAGCTTTTCAATATAGTTATCCTCACCTACAGCATCAACTCTTGATTTACAAGTTCCTGATACTACATAAGAACCAGAGTATAGCATATCTCCTGGCTTCTTTTGAATAGCATCACTTTCTCCTGTAAGTAATGATTCATTAACCTCTATTGATCCTTCAATTACGATACTATCTGAACAAATTTGCTTACCAGTTTCAAGCAGGATAATATCATCAAGTACTAAATCCTCTGTACTTATTTCTTGGCTATTACCCTCACGAATAACATTAACTGTTGGGCTTGATAGAATTGAAAGCTTATCAATAGTTAATTTAGCTCTAATCTCTTGGAATATTCCAATTACAACATTTGCTGTAACGATAACCATAAAGAATATATCCTTAAATGCACCTACTGCTAGTAAGCATCCTGCGATAGCTAGCATTAGAATATTAAAGAATGTGAATACATTAGTAAAGATAATTCTCTTTATAGACTTAGTATTAGATTGCTTCTTTGTATTGATATATCCTCTTTCAGCTCTATCTTGAACCTGTTCTGAGGTAAGTCCAACATTTGAATCAGGATTTAAACGCTCAATATTAGTTTCTCTAACTTTGATTTTACTTCTTTTCTTATTATCTCTCTTGATAGCAGCAAAAATAGCCTTGTCAGTATCTGATAAACCAGATGCTCTTTTTTCATGCTTTTTTTCCTTTATCTCAAGACCATCAAGCTTTTCTATTGTAGATTCCTCTTCAGGCTTTTCTAAGTTAGGCGAAAAGTCAACTAAATCACGTTCCTTTTCCTCAAGCTTTTGCTCGGCAGGATCGTTTTCATATTCTAAATCAACAATTGCTTCCTCTTCCTGTGGTTTTGTGGTCCCTTTTTTTCTAGGCATGCTTACACCTCCTATAATAAGCTAATAGATAATTTAATTAACTCCTTAGCTCTTTCATCATTATTTGTTAAATGAAGATATCCTATAAGGCTTTCTAGACCTGTCGCATTATTATAATCTGCTAACGATAAAGTCTTTCTTGTCTTATTTGTATTGCTATTTCTTCCACGCTTATAAATAGCGATTTCTTCATCTGTTAAGATATTATTTTCAACTAAATACTTTATAACCTTGCTTTGATGCTCAGCACATGTGTATTTAACAACCGTTTTATGTAAATCATCAACCTTTGTTAATCCTTGATCTACAAAGTGCTTACGAACCTCTAGCTCGTAGAATGCATCACCTACATAGGCAAGAGTCAATCCTCCCTGTAGCTTTGCATCCATTAAAGAATATTCCTTTCAACAAGGATAGCTCTAATTGAGTCAGCTTTTTCAAAATCCTTATTCTTCTTAGCTTCATTCCAATCATTATAAAGCTTTTTGTCTTCCTCATTCATTCTTGTATATTTTAATTCCACACCAAGAATATACATGATTTTGGATAATGTATTAACCTTCTTAGCTAAATTATCTAAATCATTTGAACGAGTCATTGTATTTAAATCCTTAACTAGCTTAGATACTAATGTTAAAACATTTTGAGTATTTAAATCATTATCCATATAGTCCTTAAATTCCTTTAAGTCATCCTCGCATGTTTTATTAGAATTAATTCCATTTATATCTAGCGCAAGTGAAGCTTGCTTAAATGCTCTTGTAATCTTTTCATATTCCTTCTTGTATTGAGCAAATAGCTCATCAGAATAATTAATGCTGCTTCTATATGGAGATGTAACGATTAATAAACGTAAAATCATTAAATCATCATGATTTTCTATTTCATTTACTCTAATTACATTTCCTAGAGATTTAGACATCTTTTCACCATTCATATCAAGTCTACCAACATGCATCCAGTATTTTGATAAATGATTGTTATATAATGCATTAGCTTGAGCAATTTCATTTTCATGATGTGGGAACTTTAAATCCATCCCTCCACCGTGAATATCAATTTCTCCACCAAAGATGTCATGATTCATTACAACACACTCTGTATGCCATCCTGGACGACCAGCACCAAATGGTGAATCCCACTTAATACCAACCTCAGTTTTTTTCCATAGGTTGAAGTCTTGTGGATTTTCCTTTTTAGATACAACATCTATTCTAGCTCCAGCATTTAATTCCTCTGATACTTGATTAGATAAAATTCCGTAATCCTTAATTTTATTTACTCTAAAATATACATCTCCATCAGCTTCATAAGCAAATCCCTTATCAATTAATTCCTTAATGAAATCAATCATTTGTGGAATATACTCAGTAGCATATGGTATTACATCAGGAAGCTTAGCCCCTAAATCCTTACAATTTTGGAAATACGCATCTGCGTATGTCTTAGCAATTTCAGATTCTGTCTTTCCTGTTTCTATAGCTTTATTTATTATTTTGTCATCTACATCTGTGATATTTGATGCATAGCATACATCATATCCACAAAATTCTAAATATTTCTTTAATGTGTCAAAGAAAATAACTGGTCTAGCATTTCCAATATGAATATAGTTGTAAACAGTTGGTCCACAAACATACATATTTACCTTTTTAGAATTAACAGGAATAAAATCCTCTAATTTATTTGATAATGAGTTATATATTTTTAATCCCATTTAAAACACCGCTTTTCATAAATCTATAATACTAAATATACATAGTATGTCATATTAAATATTAACACATTTT
>JAZRVY010000085.1:0-6397 GCA_045599405.1 Anaeroplasmataceae bacterium | reverse complement strand
ACAAGGGCTATCCTTTCCTTGATATCTTAATCTAGCATTTAATTTAGTACCATTTTCTATATTATCAAATAATAATAAATTAATATCCTTTGTATATACTGTGTCAGTATATAAATCAGATTCTACTCCTACAAGTAAATTATTATTTTTATAGTCAAATCCAACTACAAATAGTGGTTCCTTATAGGATATACCAAGTCCCTTTCTTTGACCTATAGTGTATTTAAATAATCCAGTATGAGTACCTAGTATTTTGTCATTATATACAATATTACCAGGTATTTCTTTTGAGTAATTATTATCTATTAAAAATTTCTTATAATCCTTATCTGGTATGAAGCATACATCTAGGCTATCCTTTTTTTGAGATACCTTTAAATCATAAGATTCTGCAAGATTTCTTACATCATCCTTAGTATCCATATTTTCAAGAGGAAATATAATATGATCTAGTGCCTTTTTTGGAATGTTATAAAGGAAATATGATTGATCCTTTTTAAGGTTATTAGCCTTCTTTATTACATTTCTTTTATATTTATCACTATATTCAAGCTTAGCATAATGACCAGTAGCTATATAATCAAAGCCATTTGAAATAGCATAATCTAGCATGGAACCAAATTTAAAGAATTTATTACATAGAATGCATGGGTTAGGTGTTAGGCCATTATTATATGAATAAATAAAGTTACCTATAACCTTATCTTTAAATTCATCATATAGGCTAATATGATGATAATTAATACCTAAGGTTGTGCATACTGACATCGCATCAAGATTTGGAGTATCATTTTTATCTATGAAATTTATATTTAATCCTGCTACCTCATATCCTTGACTTTTAAGTAGTGCACATGATGTAGCACTATCTACTCCACCAGATATTCCAACAAGTACCTTTTTCATAAAATCACCTAATAATATTGTATCATAATTTAATATATTATAGTTATATGATATAATATTATCATAAAGGAAGTTGATAATATGATACATAAAATAATTAATCAACTTAATATTAACTATAAGGCTTAACGCACAAAAGCGTTAGGCCTTTTCTTTTTTAGAAAATCAGAAGGATTATGTATGAATAATGATAATAAAACTTAAATTATTTAGAAAGATTTAAAAGAATATGGCAAGGGATTTTCGACTCAAAACCTCTACTATATGCATTCTTTTTCACTGGAATTTTCAAAAGATGAAATTCTCCACCAGGTTGGTGGAAAAATTCCGTGGAGAACAATAATCGAAATAATGAGCAAATCAACTTCGCATGAAGAAATGCTATGGTATATTAATGAAACTCATAAGAATGGATGGTCTAGAAGTCAAGTTTTATTACAATTTAAGACACAAGCTTATGAAAGATCTTTAATAGAACCATCTACTACTTCTATAACCAAATCTGATGATATTACAAATAAATTATTTAAAGATACTTATGTGTTTGATTTTATTGATAGAAATAATATTCTATCCGAAAGAGATTTAGAAAATAGCTTAATTAATAATATAAATAAGTTTTTATTAGAATTAGGTAAAGGATTTTCTTATATTGGAAACCAATACAATATTAAATATGATAATAAGGAATATTATATTGACCTATTATTCTATAATTATATTATTCATTCATTTGTGGTTATTGAGCTTAAATTAGGTGAATTTAAACCAGACTATATAGGTCAATTAATATTTTATGTTAATGCTGTAGATGATACATTAAAGAGTGATATAGATAATCCGACTATTGGAATATTATTATGTGGTGATGCAAGTAAATTAACCGTATTAAATACTTTAAAGGGAACTATATTGCCATTGGGAGTGGCTAAATATAAATTCATTGAGGAATTACCTGAATATTTACAAATGCGATTAAATGCTATAAAAAAAGGAAAAGACAGCAATTAATCATTGCTGTCTTGTGCTTCTGTTAATGTTTCTGATACATTTTCTTCAATATCAATTGGAAGCTTACCCTTATCAAATAAATCTAAAACCTCTTGATCCGGAGCCTTTGTTGTAAGTGATACAACAATACCAACAGCTAAGCTGATAATAAATCCAGGCACAATCTCATATAGGTTAGTATAATATATAATAGCCTTATATCCATAATAATCTAGGTTAAAGAATACCATCCATAAGATAGATACTGCAAATCCTGTGATAATGGCAGCAACTGCACCCTTGTAGTTAAACTTCTTCCAGAATAATGCAAGTAATACTGCCGGTCCGAATGCAGCACCAAAGATTGACCAAGCTGCAGATACAAGTGACATAATTCCACCAAGCTCAAGCTTGTATGTTAAATAAGCTATAACAAGTGCAAGTACAGATACTACTCCTACTCCAATTCTTCCTACATTAAGCATTTTCTTATCTGAAGCCTTCTTATTGATAACTAGCTTATAGAAATCTGAAGCAAAGGCATTTGATGATGCAAGCAGCTGAGAATCTGCAGTTGACATTGATGCGGCAACAATTGCAGAAATGATAATTCCACCAATTAAGGCAAGTCCACCATGCCTAAAGATGTGTCTTACAGCATTCACGAATACTAGATTCTTATTTGAAGCAGTAATTGAATCTCCTAAATAATGTCTTGCAAGTAATGCCATAATTGTTGTGAATGTTAGGATTAATGCTGTCCAGCATGGTCCAATAATTTGGCTCTTTTTTACTTCCTTTTCTGACTTAATTGCCATATATCTAACGATAATATGTGGCATACCGAAATATCCAAGACCCCAACCAAGTCCAGTAAGGATATCCGAAATAGATGCCCAATTAAATTTACCTGATGAAAGTAAATTATAATAATTCTTTGGTGTTGATACTGTAACACCATTAATAGGTCCAGTAAACTTAACTAAGAAGCATAAAATAATAGGTACGATGAATAATGCTCCTAGCATTAATAATCCTTGGAAGAAATCTGTCCAGCATACAGCCTTAAATCCACCAAGTAATGTATAGAATATAATAATGATAGCTGCTACTATCATAGCTATATCCTGTCTAATTGCTGGAATCAATGTATGAAATAGCTCTCCACATGCATATACTGATGAACCAGCATATAGGATATAACCAACAATAAAAATAACAGCACATGCAATTCTAAGCGTAGAATTTTTAGTTAAAAATCTATTAGATAAGAACTCAGGTAATGTAATTGAATCCTTAGCTCTAATTGCGAATCTTCTTAAATTTGGCGCAACGAATTTCCATGATAGAATTGTACCAATTAAAAGTCCAATAGAAATCCAAACCTGCCCAAGTCCATAAAGGAAAATAGATCCAGGAAGTCCCATTAGTACCCAAGCTGACATATCTGAAGCTCCTGCAGATAATGCTGATACTAATCCTCCCATCTTTCTTCCTCCAAGGAAGTAATCCTTTTCTGAGTTTGATTTACTTGAAATAAAGAAATAAACACCTATTCCTATTACAAGCATAAAATATAGTATGAAAGCTGCAAGCTCCCATCCATTTACAGATGATAAAAACATAAATATACCTTTCCTTTTTTCAAAAATATAATTAAAGTATATATTATAAATATAATATAGTCAATTTATGATTGATTATATAAAAAAAATACATTGGCTTTTACACCAATGTAATTTTTTTACTCTTCGTTATTATTAGAATTTTCTTCTACTTGCTTTTGAGCTTCGCAATTGCAAGAGCACTCTTCACAGCACTTATTTGACTTAACTAATACCATAATTAAGCAAACAATTACTGCAACATTAGTACCAATGATAACAAGACCATTTAAAATCTTCTTAACATCATTAAGCTTTTCAAGAAGCTTAGCTGATGCATCAATTACAAGGTACTCAACTCCTGCATTGTAGCAAGATACTACAAGCTTGCAAGCAATTAGGATAACAACTGCAACTAAGCTCATCTTAGCATGCTTTTGTAGGCAGCAATCCTTGAAGTAAACAAAATCAGCAAATAATACTAACGCATAGAATGCTAAAGCTCCAATTAATGATCCTGCTCCACTAACTAATGTAGTTACATTTGTTACTGTGAATGTAAGTAACCAAGTTAATACAATAAGTACAAACTTAATTCCGCTTGTTAATTCAACCTTTTTCATCTTTTTTCTCTCCTTTTATTAAAATACATTTGAAATTATACAACTTTATTTTTAAAAAAACAACTCTATGTATCTTACATAAGGATATCCTTCTTTGAAGGATTTTTTTCATACCAGACTACAGCATAGCTACATGTAAGCTTAGCCTTAAGCCCTCTATCCTTTAATTCATTATATAGCATTTCCATAAGCTTACCTGCTATTCCTTGACCCTTTAGTGATTCAGAAACTACTGTATGAGTAATTTCTACCACTCCTGGCTTTATATAAGGAAATGTAACATAAGCTAATGTTTCATTATTATCATTAGCTAAAATAATTTCATTTTCTGATATTTTATATTCCATTATTTAAATACTACCTCCTTTAAATTCTCATCAAGATTATTCATTATGATAGATAGCTTACTATCCTCTATTGCATAGGCTAAAGGATAGAACTGCTTTTTACTATCCACAAACTCACTAAACCTTAAAATAACCTCCTCTATAGGATATAAATCATCATACTCCATATATCCATCTAGTCTATTTACAACAGGATTGTTATTATTATCTAGATATCTTACAGTATCATTAATAATTTCTCCTCTAGTACCTCTTATAACTAAATATGGATTTCTAATTGTGGATCTATACTCCTCAGAGTTAAAATCAAATAGCACATGACAATTATCCCAATACATAATAATTCTTTTAGACTTATATGATTTTAACTGTCCATCATGGAAATCATCATATCTAGTTTTAGTATGTGTTATATCAACATTATATTGATATCCTATAAGCCTTAATGAATTGCAAGGTCCAAGTATATGTCTAATAATACTAATACCATGATAATCATGAGCATATGAAATAGTCATCTCATTAATATTACCTAATTTAGGTAATAATTCCTTAATTTTCTTAAAATAAGGATAATATTGATATTGCTCTGCAATTTGGTACAACCCTTCATATTTAGCTAATGCATCAATATTATCATTATCTAAAGCTACTGGAGTTTCCTGAAGCACAGGAATACCCTTATCTAAAAAGAATTTAGACAATTGGAAATTAACCTTTTTAGATGATGTATTGATAATAAAATCAGGCTTTAGACTTAATATAAATTCTTTATCTGTAGAGGCTATAATCTTATACTGGTCATATACTCTTTTAATAGATTCCTCTCTACCAACTAAGGCTCCTACTATTTCAAATTTATCCTTATTTAGATTTATAGCCTCAATAAAGAATGAGGCTCTATATCCAACGCCAAGTAAGCATATTCTTTTCATAATTACCCCCTAAAATAAAGTCCTTCTTAAATCCTTCCAGGATTCCTGGTCCATATCTGATACAATATCAGTATCCTTACTATCACCAATTAAAAACGGTGAATTAGGATTATGCCTATTATAGTTTTCCTTAACCTCAGTGATAGTACCATTTGCGTAGCAATATTTGCATAAATGCATGCAGGAGCTATAAGCTCCTATATCACTTGATAAATAGCACTGGCAATAGCCCTTTCTAGCTTGCATCTTCTTTTTTGGTATAAGCTCAATGCCAAGTGTTCTTTCATAATCCTTAAGTAACATGCAGCCCTCAATATTAATGCCATAATCCTTTAGCCATTTTTCCTTTGAGCATAGCCTAAGCTCCATATTATAGCTATCCGCAATTTTCTTAAATTCTTTTGCTATTTCTATTTTAATATCATCTGTAGTATCCAAAAGCTCTGGATGTAATTTAGCTAGCTTTGGATATATATCTATAAATCCAAATGCGCATAAATTAGTATATCCTTCAAGTCTACTACAAATATCATTAAATCTATCTATATGATATTTTATTGTATATTTATAATTTATGATAATAGATGTATATCTAAATCCTACACAATTTTTACCTATTTTATTTGAAAGATATTTAAAATCCTCAATGACCTGATTGTAATCAGGTACATTAGGCTCCATATCTCTTTCAAATCCAGTAATAGTAATATACCAAAATTGTCCATAAGGCTTTAAAATATCTAAATACTTCAGCATAGGTCTAGGATTCTTTGTACAAAATCCTATAATATCTACAACCTTAGGATCTAATGATATCCTTGTAACATTTGAAGGATAGTAAGGGTTTCTTACCATTACATATCCTTCCTTTATTCTATTTATAAACCAATCTGAATAAAAAGCTGGTATATCTGTTCTTTGTCCTGTATTTATAATCATAGCTTTATTTAATATCCTGATATATTAGCTCTGGATCTATTCTATTTTCCTTT
>JAZRVY010000084.1:0-4302 GCA_045599405.1 Anaeroplasmataceae bacterium | reverse complement strand
GAAATAAGGATAATAGTACCTTTTATGATTTTAAATAATTATATATGTAATTAATTACATAAAATATTGACAATATAATCATAAAAAAGGTAAAATATAATAGATTTATTTATTAAAGGAGATTTTATTATGGCAAAGATTGGTGCAGGAGATTTCAAAAACGGATTAACATTAATGATTGAAGGAAAGTTACTTACAGTAATTGAATTCCAACATGTTAAGCCAGGTAAGGGAGCTGCTATCCTTAAGACAAAGATGAAGGACATGCGTTCAGGAAACATCATTGAAAGAAACTTCAATACAAATGAAACATTTGAAACAGTATATATCGAAAAGAAGAAGGTTCAATTCTCTTATAAGGAAGGAACTGATTATAACTTCATGGATATGGAGACTTATGATATGTATACTCTAGGAGAGGATCAAATTGAGAACAATAAGTTCTACTTACTAGAGGGAATGGAGCTAGACATTAGATTCTTCGAGTCTGAGGTTCTAGATGTAATTTTACCAGATAAGGTAGAATTAACTATCGTTGAAACAACACCAGCTGCTCCAGGAGCTTCAGCTACATCTACTAAGGATGCAGTATTAGAGACTGGACTTCGTATTAAGGTACCTCAATTCATTAACCAAGATGAGAAGGTTATCATTTCTACAATTGATGGAACTTACGCAGGTAGAGCATAATATTAAATGAATAAGGTTGTATTAGTTACTGGTAGTGCTAAAGGTATCGGAGCTGCAATCATAAAAGAATTAGCGCAGTCAGGATATGACTGCGTTATTAATTTTAATAGCTCAGAGTCTGAAGCCTACTTACTTGAAAATGAAATTAAAAAATATAATATAAGGACATTAGTAGTTAAATGTGATGTATCTGATAAGGCGCAAGTTAATAATATGTTTAATATTATTGAAAAGGAGCTTGGCGGAGTAGATATATTAATTAATAATGCCGCTATAGATATTCCTAATTTTTTTAATAAGATTACAGTAGAGGAGTATAGAAAGACACTCGATGTTAATCTAATAGGTTCATTTCTTACAGCTCAAAGAGCTGAAATGCATATGAAAGAAAAAGAGTGGGGAAGAATTATTAACATATCATCTACAAATGGTATTAATACCTATTATCCTGTAGGAATAGCCTATGATAGTAGTAAGGCGGCTTTAAACTCTCTTACTCATAATCTAGCTATTCAAATGGCACCATATATAACTGTTAATGCGATAGCTCCAGGATTTATAGGAACAGAAACCGAGCTAGATGGCTATGATGAGGAATTTATGAAATCAGAGCTAGACAAAATTATGCTAAAGAGATTTGGATATCCAAATGAGGTAGCTAAATTAGTTAAATTTTTAATTAGTGATGATGCTGCATATATCAATAATTCCATCATTAGAATAGATGGCGGACAATATAATAGTAATTAAAGGATGTTTTACATCCTTTTTTTATTTAGTTACATTTTATAAATAAATATCCAATATAAATAATGTAGTGAGGTGGACAAAATGAAAAAAGAAGAATTAGAATTAGAATTTAAGAATGAAAATATTGCGAGC
Organism: Anaeroplasmataceae bacterium; assembly: GCA_045599405.1. GTDB lineage: Bacteria > Bacillota_I > Bacilli_A > Acholeplasmatales > Anaeroplasmataceae > UBA3206. Next base: position 2,730 of record JAZRVY010000084.1, on the reverse strand, counting down.
GATGTTGATTTCGATATTATCGCAACATGCGTAAATAATGATCATATACCAACATCACCTGAGGTAATTCGTATGCTAGCAAATAAATATAAAAAAGGTAATGAAATTACAATGATGGATTTAATAAAGGGTATGACATGCCGTGATTTTGGTCTTGTACCTGAAAATTTAACTATTCCACATGAGGCTGGACATATTGTTGTAATGGAAGTATTAAATCCTGGATGTACTATACTTGGTACTAAATTAGGATATAGTGGATTTACTAGCCAAGATGGTACTAATGGACTTGTTGGTGCGATGGGTGGATATGCAGGTGAAATGATTGGAAATGGTAAAGCGTCATCTGGAGCTTCTATGGACATTAAGGAAGTAGAGGATAGAGGCTATGGTAAAAAGATCAATGAGCTTGTTGGAAAGGCTACGATGATCATTCTTAAGCATCAAGAAGAGTTCAATAAGGTATGTGAGCTTCTTAAGAATAATGATTATATTACACAAGAGAATTTAAAAGGAATGTTTTAAAGGATAGGAGAAGGATAATATGAAGATTGAAGTAATTGTAAAGGACAAGACAATGTTAGAATTAATGAGTGATGCAAAAAAGGGAGATATCATTGATCTTAGAGATGTAGTTGAGATTGATAGTTCTATTATTGAAAAGCTTATTGATGAAGGTAAGGATAAGGTATATCAAGCAAAGCTTGCAGATGTATCTGAAAAGCATAAGTCAGAGGTTAGTGCGTTAATGGCTGATAGAGAAAAGGCCATCGCAATTAGGGAATCTGAAACAAAGGATTTCTTTAATAACAAGATTAGAGAAATTACTGAGGCTAATACAAAGAATGTAGAATACTTAAAGGAAGAAATTGCCAAGAAGGACGCTGAATTTAAAGCTTTAAATGATAAAATCAAGGATTTAATTTCCTTAAAGGAAAAGGAAATTGATTCTAAGTATTTAAATGATATTAATGCACTTAAGAATGAGATAGATATATTAAATACTACTAAGAAGTCTGATTTAGAAAGCATTACTAAGGAATATGAATTAAAGCTTTCTAAAGAAATTGATGAAAAGAAGCAAAAGGAAGAATTCTACCTGTTAAAGTTTGAACAAATGAAAGAGGCTTCAAGCACACTTATTACTAATGCTGTAGCTTCAACTGAAAAGAAGTATCTTGATCAGGTTAATGAGCTAAAGACTACTATTGAAAAGAATAAGAGTGTATATGAGCTAGAAAAGAATAAGGAATTAACAGCTCAAAAGGAAGGCTTTGATAGCAAGATTAGAAAGCTAGAGGAGGAAATCTCTAGCTTAAAGAGAACTAAAGCTGAGCTTAGTGTTAAGGCTATTGGAGAGGATCTTGAGGGTTGGTGTAATAGCCAAATGGAAAGCTATATGCAAACTGGATTCCAAACTTGCACTTGGGATAAGGATAATAAGGTTGTTAAGGATGAAGGAGAAAGCAAGGGATCTAAGGCTGATTATATCTTTAAGGTGTTTGCAACTCCAGAATTTAATGAAAATGAAGTTCTTACTTCAGTATGCTTAGATATGAAGGATGAGGATCCAAACTCAACAAACAAAAAGACAAATGCAGACCACTATAAGCAACTTGATAATAACCGTAAAAAGAAGAATTGCAAGTATGCAGTATTAGTATCATCTCTTGAAGCTGATAATCCAAATATCCTACCTATCTATAAGGTAAGAGAATATGAGGATATGTATGTAGTTAGACCTGCATATATGATTACCTTCCTTAATATGATTACAACATTAACTCAAAAGTTTGGTAATTTAATTCTTGCCAAGAAGGCAGAGGATATTAAGTTTGAAGAAAAGCAAGAGCTTATTGAAAAATTTAGCAAGGCTAAAAAGACATATCTTGAGGAGCCTTTAAATAAGCTAATTAATAGAGTCTCTGATATTCTTTCACAATCTGAAAAGTTAGATAAGGTTTCTGAATCTATTAAGAAGGATTGTGGTGAAATTCAAAGAATGTATATTGATGAAATTGAAAAGAAGATTGAAAAGTTTGAGATTGAGCTTGGTAAGATTTCTAAGAAGATGGATTAAACAAAATTGCCCTAACTCAGTTAGGGCTTATTTGTTATAATATAGGAGAGGTATTATTATGAAGGTAGTATTATTAATTCAAAACATAGTAAATTCAAAATGTGATGCAGTAGTAAATGCTGCTAATAATCACTTGATTGCTGGTAGTGGCGTATGCGGAGCAATATTTCATGCTGCTGGAATTGTGAAGCTTCAAAATTCATATAATGAAATAGGATATTGTGAAACTGGGAATGCTGTTGTTACTCCTGGATTTGATTTAAATTCAAAATATATTATTCATGCAGTAGCTCCCAAATATTTTGAGTGTGATAATTCAGAAAAATTATTATATGATGTACATATGAATATTTTAAAAAGAGCTGATGAATTAAAGCTTAAATCAGTATCTATTCCAGCAATAGGTACAGGTATATATCATTGTCCTGTTGAGCTAGTAGCTAAAATGGCAAAGAAGGCTATTTGTGATTTTGAAAATAATAATCCAAACACAACAATAGAATTAGTTGAATTCTCATTCTCAAATTCTGACAAGCTGGATATGTACAATAATATATTTAATAATCTTGTATAATAAATATCATTATGATATAATTACTTCGCAATTAAATAAGACAGTTCGTAAACCATCCTGTCTATAAATAAAACTA
>JAZRVY010000083.1:0-3078 GCA_045599405.1 Anaeroplasmataceae bacterium | reverse complement strand
ATAATAAAATCCTTATATTCTTCTATTATAGATAAATATTTAGTCATATTATCCTTAACTGCTCCTACAAATTTACTAACTAGCTCTATACTAGCCTTCTCTAAATATTCCTTTGCTAATTCTATGCTATTATGAGTATTTTCATAATTGCTCATATTAGCCATTAGAGTATTTAGCTCATCTCTAGAATCATTAAGTATTTCTTCTCTTTCATTTATAGATTTAATTCTTTCAGATATTTGACTTCTTTTACCATTATATTCAAGTAGCTCACTATCTAGCTCTGATAGCTCCTTTTTAATTGCGTCATAATCATATTTAACAGTATCAACAACCATATTTTCTAGATTGTTTTCCTTTTTAAATTGATCCATATCATTATAAGCTCTTTTAATATCCATATTATATTGATCTAAATCTCTAAGTATTTCTTTAATCTCTAGCATCTTGTCATCAGGTGAAGCTGATTTTAGTCTAAATCTATTTAGATATCTATTTACCTCATCCTTAAGATACTCTATATCCTTATTAAGGTTATATTCCTTCTTTTTTAAATCATCTATTTCTATGTTTAAATTCTTATATTCATCATATGTACTTTTAATACTTGCTAAATATACAGCAAAGTCATCTGAAAACATACCAAGTGACCCAAAGAATTCTCTAAGCTTACCTTCTGCTTCCTTATTTTGATTTTTAGGTCTTGAAAGCAAGGTAAAGACAAATCCTATTAGGGCTATTACAGCAGTAAATAATACCAATATAGCTATATTCATTTTATTAGTGAATAATAATGATGCTCCACTTATAAATAATATTATAGATAATATAATTAATATTATACTAAGCTTAGAAGCCTTTGATTTACCTTCATTTTTTTTATATTCATTATATAAGCTTTCAATATTATTTATATCATTATCATTTATACTATGTAAATGTTCATCTAGCTCATTATATCTAGCTTCTTTAGCATTAATATTTAATGCGTAGGATTTATTTTCATTTTCATGTAATCTAATTAGCTTTTCTTTAATATCCTTGTATTCATTAGGATCTATTTCCTGATAATTAAGTAGTGATTTCTTTTCTTTGATATATCCCTCTACCCTATCTATATGAGCCTGATGAATTTCAAGAGATTTTATCATAGTACTTTGGCTAATATATATTTCATGATTGTCAAGTATTTGAGATAGTTCCTTTTTTCTATCCTCCTTAACCTTAATATCCTCATTAATTCTAGCAATACCCTCATTGATTCTATCTATTGTATTTAGCTCAGCTTGAGTTTTATCTATTAAAGCCATTAATTCAAGGCTTCTAGCCTTATCCTTTTTATATAACGCATCCTTACCCTTATATATAGCTAAATCCTTATTATTTAAGGCTTTTAGCGCATCCTCAAGGTTAACTAGGTCATCAGATCCACCAACAAGCTTTATAAGCTTTGATTTCAAATCATGATTAACTCCGTTATTTTGGTCTTCAGATAAATATACACTTCTTTGAAATGAATCACTATTTAAGCCTAGTATTTCTTCTCCTATGTTATCTGTATATAAATTGCTATCAAGGTTAGTATCTAGGTCTATTAATCTAAAGGTATCATCCTTAGCACTTTTTGCAAATTCTCTTATAATTTTATATTTTCTATTATTATGAGATATTACAAGCTCGCCACCAAATTTAGTATTATCCCAAGGATAATAATGTAATCTAGGGTTAGTTTCTATACTTTTAGTAGCCTCCTTCATACCATACAGCATACTTTTAATAAATGATAATATAGTACTTTTACCAAATCCATTAGATTCATTTATTGATGTTAAGGATTCATCGAAGTCTAGCTTATAATTATTTAATTTACCATAGCCATAAATATATATACTTATTAGCTTCATTATATCTCCTCTTTCATTAAAGCCTTTAATCCTAGCTCTATTATTTGATCCTTATTATCAATATCACTATCTAATACCATATTAATAAATTCTCCCTTAAGAGATAATTCTCCCTTATAATCCTCTTTATTTATTTTAAGGTGTGAATTATCCTTAATTGATGCGAAGAAAAACATATTATTTAGCTTTTCATCTAGTATATCAAGTCTTTTATCTAAATCTATATTATATGTACCTATAAGAGTAATTCTTAGCATATCATTAGGACTAATAGAATCCACTAATTTCATAGCCGCATTAATTAAATCTATTCCACTAGATATATTTGTAATATCTAGCTCTATATTATGAAGTACTCTTTTTGATCTAGCTATAAATTGATGAGATACCTTAAAGTTCTTACAATCAAGTATTACAAATCCCTTCATGCCCTCCTCATCAAAGCCTCTAGCCTCGAGGCATCCACAATAGGCATAGTCTCCTCTGTCGTCTATTTTACCATCCTGGTATGAATGAATATGACCTAGAGCTAGATAATCTATATTTTTATTTTTTAGCATATCTAGCTTTATATCATTATTAATATCACCATGTAATACTACTATGTTTATAGAATCCTTATCTAAATTAAGGCTATCATACATATAGCTTTTACTATTTGAATCAGTTTTCATACCTGTGATAGTTACATTATTATATTTAAATGATGTCCAATTATCACCAAATACCTTTAGGTTATTTGGGATTTCATCAATACTATCAATAAAAGAATCCTTATCGTGATTACCACTCAAATATAAGAAATCCATATAGGGATTCTTTTTTATACAATCTAGGATAGTTTTCTTTGTTGATAATAATTGTCTATCCTTATCAAACATATCTCCAGCTATTATTATAGCGTCAACCTCGTTTGATTTTGCGTATTCAACTAAGCTCAAAAAGGACGTAATTAATTCATTGCGTCTTTGTTTAGCTATTTCCTTATTTAGATTAGATTCAAGGGAGCTATCTAGGTGTAAGTCTCCTGTATGAATGATTTTCATATTATCGCCTATCTTTCATCGTAGCTATCATTTTCTTTTATGTTCATATTTTTTGTTGTTATATTTACATTATTAAATATTGGATTATCTGCATTCTTTATGTAACCATATTCTAGTCCATTTATATT
>JAZRVY010000082.1:0-19500 GCA_045599405.1 Anaeroplasmataceae bacterium | reverse complement strand
CTAAAGGGTAAGAATCAAAAGGATTTCTTAAATAGATTAGTTAGATTAACTCATTTAAAATTAAAGGGATTAAATGTTAAGATTAGAAATACTCATGATAGAATCTATGTAGATTTATTAGATGAGGATTATAAAAAGGTTATAGAAAGATTAGATAGAGTATCAGGACTATATTCATATTCCTTAGTTGTAAGAGTTGAAAATGATATAGAAGAAATATGTCAAAAGGCCTGTGAGCTTGTAGATTGTGAGGCGACAAAGCCAATTAAATTTAAGGTAATATCAAAAAGAGCCTTAAAAACATTCCCAATGACAAGCCCAGAAATGAATCAGGTTATTGCTGCTAGAGTGCTAAAGCATAATCAAAACCTAAAGGCTGATGTACATAATCCAGAATTAATTTTATATGTTGAATTAAGATGTGATGGTACATATTTATATACATCAGAAATAAGAGGTCTTGGAGGATTTCCTGTAGGTGTTGCTGGTAAGGGTCTTGTAATGCTATCTGGTGGTATTGATTCCCCTGTATGTGGAATCCTTGCTCAAAAGCAAGGTATGGAAATTGAGTGCATTCACTTTGAATCCACTCCACTAACATCAATAGAATCAGCACAAAAGGTAGTAGATTTAGTTAAGATTATGGCTAATTATGCACCTAATGATAAGATTACACTTCATATGGTTCCATTTAAGGAGCTTCATATGGCACTGCTTGATAATATTCCAGAAAGCTATAATATCACAATCATGAGAAGAATGATGTATAGAATCGCAGCAAAGCTAGCAATCAAGCGTGATTGTTTAGTTTTAGTAAATGGAGAATCTGTAGGTCAGGTTGCAAGCCAAACATTATATAGCATGAATGTAATTAATAATGTAACTAATATTCCAATTATTAGACCTTTATCTACATATGATAAGGTAGATATTATTAAGCTAGCTAATAAGTTTGGTACCTTTGAAACATCAATTAAGCCTTTTGAGGATTGCTGTACAGTCTATGTACCAAAGGCACCTGCCACACATCCTCATTTAGATAAATGTATTCAATATGAAAGTAGCTTTGATTATGAGAAATATGTAGATGAAGCTGTAGAAAATACTAAATCAATTACACTATCTAATGATAGTGATCTAGACCTATCTATGCTAGGATTAGAGGTAAGAAGCGTTATTTAATAAAGGAGAATAGAATGATTTCCTCACTTACAAATGATACAGTAAAGAAATTAGTCAAATTAAATACTCCAAAGGGAAGAAGAGAAGCTAAAGAGTTTATTGTAGAGGGTCCTCATTTAGTAAAGGAAGCTAAGGAGGCAGGCGTTTTAATTAAGGCCTATACTGTAGATGGAAGCCTAGAGGGTGAAATTGTAACAGATGCGGTTATGAAAAAGATTTGTAATACCTCTAGTGTGGTATCACAAATAGGACTATGTAAAATGGTTCATAAGGCTGAGGTTACAGATAGAGTTTTAATCCTTGATGGAATTCAAGACCCAGGAAACATGGGTGCGCTTATGCGTAGTGCGAAAGCCTTTGGCTTTGATACTATATTCTTATGTGATGGATGTGTAGACATCTATAATGATAAGGTAATAAGAAGTAGCCAAGGAGCTATTTTTAAGCTTAACTTTATCTATGGTGATAAGATATGGTTTATAAAGAGCCTAAAGGATTATAAGGTATATGGTACTAATGTAGTAAATGGCATATCTATAGAACAAGCTACATTTAACGATAAGGTGGCTTTAATATTAGGTAATGAAGGAAAAGGTATTTCTAAAGAAATAAATGATTTAAACCTAAATAATATTTATATTCCTTTAAAGAATATGGAATCATTAAATGTTTCTGTAGCTGGTGGAATATTAATGTATGAAATTAATAAAAAATAATAATATGTCAGGCATGACCTGGCATATTTTATATTTAAAGTTAATAAAAGTTAATAAAGTTTGCAAAAGTTAATAAAATGTTGAGAAAACAAGTAAAGTTGATAAAAGTTAATAAAATTGTTGAAAGTTAATAAAGCTGATTATATAATAATAGTGGGGGCGATACTTATGAATAATCCATTTAATATTACATTTGGAAAAGAACCCAATTCTTTAATATCAAGAACTGATGAATTACAACAAGTATTTAATTCTTTTTCAAGTGATGAACCAAATTCTCAAGTTTATATACTAACTGGAATCAGAGGGTCAGGTAAAACGGTTGCGATGACTACAGTTTCTGATTATTATAAAAAGAATGATTGGATTTGCATAGAATTAAATCCAGAATGCGATATGCTAGATCAATTAGCTTCTAAATTGTATGATGAAGGTAAACTAAAAAAATATTTTTTAAAAGCCGATTTTGATTTTTCATTTAAAGGTCTCGGTTTTTCAATATCAGGAACTGAACCAATTACTAATGTTTCAACATTATTAAAAAAAGAATTAGAATGCTTAAAAAAGAAAAATAAAAGAGTATTAATTACAGTAGATGAGGCTGTATCTAATTCATATATGAAGGTATTCGCACATGAATTTCAAACCTTTTTAAGAGAAGGATATAATGTCTGTTTATTAATGACTGGGTTATATCAAAATATATCTTTATTAGAAAATCAAAAAAGTTTAACATTCTTATATAGAGCCCCTAAAATATATTTGGGACAATTAAATGTAAGAAGTGTTGTAAACTCATATAAAACGATATTTAGAATAACTGATCAGGAAGCTATCTCAATTGCACAGCGTGTCAATGGGTACGCTTTTGCATATCAATTGCTAGGTAACATTTTATTCGAGTCGAATAAAACTATTATAGATGAAGATGTTTTAAATAAGTATGATGAAACATTATATGCTAGAGCGTATAGTATTATTTATAAGGAATTAACACCTAAAGAAAAAGAAATTTTATATGCAGCTTTAGAAGGTAATAAAAATGCTGATATTATAAAAATATTAGATTTAACTAAAAGTCAATTATCAGCATACAAAAGAAAGCTTGTGTTAAAAGGAATCTTAAAAGAAAATAGAGAAGCTGTTGAATTCCAATTACCTAGATTTAAAGAATTTATAGAATTTAATAAAATGTATGGTGAAATATAAAAAAATAGGAGCTGATTGATTCAGCTCCTTTGGCTTACATAATAGCATAATAAATTATAAAGAATGCAAATAATGCTAGTAAAACTGTAGCAATAGACCACCAAATAATATTATCCCTTTTATTAGGATGAAGAACTATTCTATAACCAGGATTAGCTATCATAACCTTTCTTCCTAGTCCTGGCATAATCATAAAGATATAATCCTCAATAACAAATCCTATCATACCATTTGGTATAGGATTTGGATTTGTGATAGATTCATGCTGTATAATCTCACCAGCAACATATCCATCATATCTTTGTCCATCTAAAATAGCATATGGTCTATTCTTATCATAATATATTTCAATTACAGTCTCTAAACTACCCTTAAAAATAGATACCTTATCAATTCTCATTATTCTTCCTCATATGTATAAAGAGGCTGTGCATTTTCAATTTCCTTATACATTTTGTCTGTAAATAATATTCCATCTAAATGATCATATTCATGCTGGAATACAATCGCCGGATATCCACTAAGTGTCATTGTCTTTTTCTTGCATGTTCTAGTTTTAAAATCATATAAGAAGCACTTAACACCAATAGTATAATGTCTTGGTGTTAGCATATCATCTGTATTTCTATCTACAGATAGACATCCCTCACCACCAGGTAAATATACCATTTCCTTGCTGCGATATGTAATCTCTGGATTAATTACAGCCATAGAATATCTCTTATTATCATTTAGAAAGTCCTCAAAATTTAGTGCGAACATTCTTTTAAGCTCTCCAACCTGAGGAGCTGCAATACCAACTCCAGGTCTGATATTGTATTGCTTAACAAGCTTATCAATAGAGGAAGCTACTACATATTCATATAAATTAGTTAAAACTAAGGTATCCTCTCCACTAAGTGGAACCTTAACCTCATCGCATTTTTGCTTTAAAAGAGGATTTCCCTCTCTAATAATATCCTTCATTAGATACATATAAATCACCTGAATCAATTATAACATATTTATATTAATTATGATATAATAATTACAGGTGTTAAAATGAGTCAAACAGAAGTACTTAATAATGTATATAAATTAATTGATTATATTAAGTCTACAAATGAATATAAAAGACTAAATGAATTAAATGATAAAATTAACATAGAGCTTAAGGATTTAATTAAAGACTTTAAGGATGTAGAGGATAAATATAACGAAGCCTTAAGGTATGGTAAATACCATCCTAACCTAAAGGATTATCAAATAGCTCTATCACAGGCTAAGGAGAAGCTATTTACAAATCCTATGGTAATAGAATTTAAAGAGCTAGAAAGCTCCTTTAATAATACTTTAAATGAAATATTTAATGATGTTAAAATAAGTGTTAGTAATAAATTTGAGCTAACTAAAATAATGAGGTAAATTATGAAAGCTAATAGATCTAGAATAATAATAGAATATAAGGATAATGGATATAAAGTTCTTTTAGATAATAAAAAGGATATAGATATTTATTATGAAAGTGATAAAAAGAATATCGCTTTAATATTTTGTAATAAGGAAGATGAGAAATATTTATTTGAAACATTAAAAAATGATCCATCTATAACTAATTGCTATATATCTAATGAAAGAATAAATTCATATAATTTTTAAAGATGTCAAGAAAAAATACTTGACACTCTATTTTGGTGTGATATAATACTATCGTTGATTAATAAAAAAGGAGTGAATTTATTATGGTAAAAATTAGATTACAAAGATTCGGAGCTAAGAAGAATCCTCAATACCGTATCGTAGCTTGTGATTCAAGATCACCACGTGATGGAAAGTTCTTAGAGATCCTTGGAACATACAATCCAATCACTAACCCAGCTACAGTAACTGTTAACGCTGAGGCTACTAACAAGTGGTTATCTCAAGGAGCTCAACCAACTCAAACTGTTAAGAATATTCTTAAGAGCCAAAACATCACTAAGTAATAAGGAGGTAACTAGAGTATGGTAAATTTTGAAGAGCTTATTAAAAGCTTAATATTACCGCTAGTTTCTTTCCCTGAAGAAGTTGTTGTTGAAAACGTTGGTGAAGAGGAAGGGGTAACTTCCTTCAACGCTAAGGTAGCACAATTTGACCTTGGACGAGTTATCGGTAAAGGTGGACATATTGCTCAAGCAATAAGAACAATTCTTTATGCGAAAGCGTCTAAAGAAGGAGTAAGAGTTCATCTTAATATAGAAGCAAAGTAAGAGATAGCAATATCTCTTATTTTTTTTGGAAAAATTTCACAAAATGTCCCAATAAATGACTCAATAAATGTCCCGATAAATGACTCAATAAAATATCACTGTAAATCATGTTGTTATCCTCGTTTAAGTATTAAAATATAAGTAATCTTTGGTGTTATCTAATATATCTAACACAAAAGTGGCGTACAATACTGATGAATATGGCTTCAATTTCATTTTTTATAGAAAACCAAATCAAAATGATACAATAAATGACACTGTAAATGATACAATAAATGATACAATAAAATGTAATATTAATACCGTAAATCTTATATTAAGTGTTAACGAGACTCAAGTTTTTTTTGAAATAGCTAAAAATTGTACAGTTACAAGAGAAGAATTGTCAAGGATATTGTCAAAAGGGACAGCGACAATTTCAAGGATTCAAGAAGCCTTAGTTTCCAAAGGCTATATAAAAAGAATTGGTTCAAGAAAGACTGGTTATTGGGAAATATTAAAATCATTATAAAAACATTAATTATTAGTGATATAATAATATCAGGTGATAGCATGATATTAAAATATAGTGAAGCACTTGAAAGAAGTGCAAATAAAGAGTGGTTTAAATCCTTTTGTAAGGAATCTAATATTTGTAACGATAAAGAGGTAGATACAATTAATAATCTAGTAAAGGAAGTAGGAGAAAAGGTTCTTATGGATTATTTTGGTATATATGAGGATTTCTATCTACAAAAGGAATACTACGAAGAAGTATTAGAATATCTTACAGATTATAAGAATGGAGATATAAATGAAGGAGAGTAATCTCCTTTTTATTTCTATAATAAAAGGTTATATTTGTGGAAATATAATAGTAATGCTATAATAAAAATATAAAAGCACGAAAAGAATATATTGCTACCTTGCCTTCCTCGTATTTTTGCGGGGGGGGGTAAAAATTTATTTCATAATTATTACATCATTAGATCTAGGTACTATGTATCTAGATTTTTGTCTTTTGGAGGTAATGTTATGAAAAAACGAAACGTATTAATTGGATTTGTAAGTGTGATGGTTGCTGTTGTTGGATTAGCATCATGCGGCAAGAATAAGAAGAAAGAAACATCAAAAGATAAGTTAGAAATTGTAACAATAGAAAAGCTTTCTTCAAGAGATAATGTTGATGAATATAAAGTTGTATATTCAAACGGATCAATAGGTAAATTTCAAGTTACTAATGAAATAGATGGTGCCAATCCTGTGTTTCAAACAGCAAATGGTTATTTACAATTTAAATATAATTCAAAAAGTGAATGGAGTAATATAGTTCCCTTAGATTATTTAAAGGGTGATATGGGCGATCAAATAGAACTAAATGTTGATGCTACATCTATAAATTGGAAATATAAAAATGATAGTAATTGGAACGAATTAATAAAACTAGATAATATCTCTGAAAGCAATGGTAAAGAGGTAGTGATAGATATTTGTAATGGATATATATCATGGAAATATGATGGAGATACTTCGTGGACAAACTTGATTTCAATTGCCGAATTAACTGGTAATAATGGTAAAGAAATCGAATTGCAAAATGATGGAACAAATATCTTATGGAAATATACTGTTGATTCTTCATGGAATACATTAATATCAGTAGATAGCTTAAAAGGTGTGAATGGCAAAGAGGTAGTAATCGACATTAATGAAGGTTATATTTCTTGGAAATATAGCGGAGATGAATTATGGACAAGACTAGTATCTGTTGAATCATTAATTGGAGATAGCGGAGAAGAAGTTGAATTACAAAACGATGGAACAAACATTTTATGGAAGTATACAAATGATTCAGCTTGGACTACCTTAATACCTATTTCAAGTTTAAAAGGTTCTAATGGTAAGAGTGCATATGAAATATATAAGGAAAATTATGATTATCAAGGAATTGAGATTCAATGGCTTAGAGATTTAATTGATGGCAATTTGTTAGAAAAACCAATGCACACAGTGACTTTTATGACTGATGATGTCATATATGATGAAACTCAAGTTAAAGAAGGAAAAAATGCAATAAAGCCTCAAAATCCAACAAAGGAAGGATATACTTTCGTTGGATGGTTTGATGAGAATGATGATTATTGGGTATTCAATGGCTATGATATTCATAAAGACATCACATTATATGCAAAATGGGAATATAATCATTCTATTATAAATTTAAATCTTGATGGTGGAGTTTCTAATATTGATACTATTAAATGCGAATATGGAAATGTTGTCAATTTGCCAATTCCAAGTAAGATGGGATATACTTTTGTAGGATGGTATGATGGTGATTCTATTGTTGAAAGTGGTATCTGGAATAGAAATGATAACGTAAATCTTGTTGCACATTGGGAAGCAAAAGAATATCAAATCACTTTAGTTTCAAATGATGGAATATTGGATAATGTATCAGATATAACAACAGTACAATTTGGTTCAAACTTTACATTACCTGTTTGTATATCAAATGATATAGATCTTCCATTTAGTGGTTGGTTTACAGGAAATGATGTTCAAATTACTAATCTAAATGGAGAGTCATTTGATAAGTATTTAATTGATGGTAATATAACACTATATGCTAAATATTTTAATGGTATTTATACGGTAGATGATTTAAATAATATTAAAAACAACCTTTCTGGGAAATATATGTTAATGAATGATATAGATTTAGATGGAGTAGCATTTACTCCAATTGGTACAGAGGCAAATCCTTTTAATGGAGAGCTAAATGGAAATGGAAAAACAATAAAAAATCTAATGACATTAGCTCCAGTAAGTGCTAGCAAAGTTCATTATGGATTATTTGGATTCATTAGTAATGCCACAATAAAAGATTTAAATATTGATTCGTTTTACTATGTATTAGGAAGTCAAGAATTATCTAGTACTATAATATATTGTGGAGTGTTAGCTGCGGTTTCAAATAATTCAGAGCTTTATAATATAAAGGTTAGTAATAGCAATATCAGTACTGTATCAACATCATATCAAGGTGGAATTATAGGTCAAGCAACTGGTGGAATTGGTTTCAATAATTGCGAAACAAGCTCAAATATGTTGATTTCAAATAATGTTGCGAGTAGAACAGGCGGTTATGTTGGTGATGCTACAGGAGCAGCTATTATAAATGATTCTATATCTAATGGTAATATAAATAGTTATGCTCAATATATTGGTGGATTTATAGGATATGCTAAATCATTAGAAATCAATAATTCTTGCAATAAAACTAATATAATTAATAATTCAAGTTCAACTGGCGGATTAGGAGGAATAGCTGGGCACTCTGGTTCATCTACATTATATAAGACAAGTAATATTGGAAATATAACAGATGATACAATGAGTAATCAAAGATATGTAGGTGGATTTATTGGTGAAACGAGCTTAAAAACATATGAATTTAATGCTTGCTATAATTCTGGAACGATAATTGGAGCACATTCGGCAGGATTTATTGGATCTGTTGGAAAATTTTCCGCTAGTGAAACAAATTACAGCGTTGCTACATGTAATTTTAATAATTGTTATAATGATTCTGATACAGTATATGCATTTACATGGGAAGACAGTGTGTATAGTAGATATGATAATATGTACTACGCATATCGCTTTGGTAAAATTAATATTTTAAATTCGTATTCAACATATCATACTGCATCAAATTATATTGGTGGAAATATTATTCAACAACACTACGTTTACGAAACAAGAGGTGGAGCTCATTATTATTACTATTATTCTTCTACAGCAACAAATTGTGTTGATTATATAGAAATTGATAAGGATTTATTGACAAAGGAATACTTCGTTCAAGAACTTGGTTGGTCAACTTTGATTTGGGATTTCAGTGATGATAGTTTAGGATATGTTGTTCCAAAATTAAAGGATTAGTTATGGAAGATAAATTAGAAGAATGTAAATCTAAAAATGCTTTAAAAGAGTATTTAGAAAGAAAAGCTTTAAATCATAATTATTTTAAAGTATATGGTGAAAGAGATAAAATTGAGTATATTGTTGAAACAAAAAGCATTTATTTATCTACAGGAGTAAAATGGGCGGATGGAACTGATTACGAGAATATACAAAAAGATGGCTATATAACATTTGCTAGATGCTTTTCATATTCAAAATCAGAGAGCGTTGCTATGTGGATGCTATATGGACCGCTAATGATAAATTTTAATCCGTCAATTATAACCAATATAGTAAATAAGCAAAATGAACATACATTTGAGGTTGGTACATTTATAGAAAATAAATTTAAAAGCATCAAAGTAATAGAGAATCTAGAGATAATATTCACTGACGTACTATACTATGCACCACAGGAACAATCAAATGTGACATATGTTAAAAGGTCAGATGAACATGTTGAAGAATATAATATGGATAGAGCATCTGACATCAACTATTGTAAAAAAACTCTACCTTGGTCCTATGAAAATGAAGTTAGGCTATTGGTGAGAGTTCCTAAAAAAGAATTAGAAGACATAAGTGAGGACTTAAGTGAACTTAATTTAAAAATTTCGCTTAATGAGTTTGATTTTTCCCAAAATGTATATGAAACTCCTAACGCTTTACATAAAGAAGGAAAATATAATTCAAGTAATATTGGTGAAATGAGATGGGATTTGTCGCAATATAAGAATGAAGTGTGATAAAACTATAAAAGCGTAGTATAAATAATTTAAAGTCTATGGTAAAACATAGGCTTTTTCTTTAGTTACATAATTATATTACATACACCATATAATAATTGTGAGTGTTTATGATATAATTATATTATATGAGAGGTAATTATCATGGAAGGATTAATTGTTGGAAAAATTGTAAATACACACGCTTTAAAAGGTGAGCTTAAGATAAAGAATCTATCTAATCAGGATAGATTTTATAAAGGAGCTAAGCTTTTTATTGAATATAAAAATGAATATATAGAGGTTACTGTTAAATCAGTTAGAGAGCAAGCTTCATTATTACTTGTATCCTTTGAGAATTTAAATGATATTAACCTAGTAGAAAAATATAAGGGTTGTAATATTTGGATTGATAAGGATAGCTTAGGTGAGCTACCAGAGGATGAATATTATTATTATGAATTAATTGATCTTGATGTATATAATGAGGATGGAGAGCTTAAGGGTACAGTAAAGGAAATTAGAGAGGTTCCTCAAGGGCAGCTTCTTGTAATTGACTGTAATGGTAAGGACAAAATGATTCCTTTCAGAAAGGAATTTGTTGTTGATGTAAAAGAGGATAGAATAATAATTCATGAAATAGAGGGATTACTATGAAAATAAAGTTTATGACTTTATTTCCTTCTATGTATGAAGGATTTATAAGTGAATCTATTATTAAAAGAGCTATAGCCTCTGGTGTTGTAGAAATAGAATGTGTTGATTTTAGACTATATTCAAAGGACAAGCACCACAAGGTTGATGATACACCTTATGGTGGTGGAGCAGGAATGGTTATTAATCCTGTTGTCATTTATGATTGTCTAGAGGATATTAAAACTCCTGATTCTCATGTTATATTAATGACACCACAGGGTGAGGTCTATACTCAAGCTAAGGCTAATCAATTAGCTAGAGATTATAAGGAGCTTATTATTATATGTGGACACTATGAGGGATTTGATGAAAGAGTTAGATCTTTAGTAGATGAAGAGATATCTATAGGGGATTATGTACTTACTGGTGGAGAGCTTGGTAGTATGGTTGTTGCTGATAGTGTTATTAGATTACTTAATGGAGCTATTAAGGAGGATTCCTATTTAGGTGATTCACACCAAAATGGCTTACTTGAGTATCCACAATATACACGTCCTAAGGAGTTTATGGGAATGGAAGTTCCATTTGTTTTACAAAATGGTAACCACAAGGAAATTAACAAATGGAGACTAAAGGAATCCCTAAGAAAAACTATGGAGCGTAGACCAGATTTATTTGAAAAGAGAAATCTATCAAATGAGGAAATGGCATTAGTTAGAGAAATAAAGGAAGAAAAGTAGGATTCGTCGAATCCTATTTTTTTGGAGGTTATTATGAAGAAAAGTTTAGATATTGAAAAGAAGGAAGTAACATATTATAGATGTACTATATGTAAAAAATGTGAGAACAATTGGTATAAAACAAGACAAGCAGCCCTTAGAAAGAAAAGAAGATGTGGATACAACCCCGAGAATAAGGGATGCTTAACATGTAATAATGCATTTGTATATGCATCTAGTGGAAATATTTTTTATTTTTGTGAGCATAAGGAGCATCCATTTCATACAATGAAATGTCCTAATTACATTCAATCTAATATTGAAACCACCTTTGATAATAATGATTTACCGTTTAATCTTAATATAACAACTGTTAATAATGTTGCATTTCAAAAGAAGGTAGATAGCGCTAGTTATTATGATAGTAACGCTGGTACTATCATAGTGCATTCAAGGCTTGAAAGACCATTTACATTAAATTCATATGTTTTACCAGGAGAAAAGGTAGCGCCTATTGAGTTTCAATATTTTAAATATAATAACTATCTTGTTGTTGTAAATATTACTAATTATAATGAAGAAGATGACTTACCATTCTAATGGTGAGTCTTTATTTTTTCGGCACAAATGTTTTAAATTTATCATTGTAAGCGTTTTCATAAAATAATCCCAATAAAATATAATATAATCTTGTTATATGTATGTAAGCGTTTTACATCAAAGGAGAAAAGAAAATGAAAAAAGGAATGAAAAAACTATTCGTTGGATCTTTAGCACTTGCGACTGCAATGTCACTTGTTGCATGTGGTAAATCATCTAACAAAAAACCTTCTAATCCTGGTAAACCAGGTGAAGAAGAAACTTTAAAGTACACTGTAACATTTGACGCAAATGGACATGGTACTGCTCCAGCAGCTATTACAGATGCTACAGCAATTACAGCAAATATGCTAGCACAAACATTAGAGGCTGAAGGATTTATATTTGGTGGATGGTATAAGGATGCAGCTTGTACAATAGAAGCTACAGCTGGAAACATCACAGCAAATACTACTTTATATGCAAAGTGGACTCAAGCTACTATAGTTGAAACTAGATTTACTGTAACATTTGATGCAAATGGACACGGAACTGCACCTGCTGCAGCTACTGAGGTTGAAGAAATCACTGCTCAAATGCTAGCACAAACATTAGAGGCTGAAGGATTTACATTTGGTGGATGGTATAGAGATGCAGCTTGTACAATAGAGGCTAGAACTTCACATATCACTGAAAATACTACATTATATGCAAAGTGGACAGCTGTTGAGCCAGGTGAGAATCCAGGAGAAAACCCAGGTGAGAACCCAGGAGAACAACCTGGTGGAGAAACTACAACATACACTGTAACATTTGTTGTTGGAGATAATGCTGCTGAGGTCACAGCTTTAACAGAAGTAACAGCATTACCTGAAACTCTTCCTACTGTAACTCCAAATGAAGGTTATAAGTTTGAAGGATGGTTCTTGGATGCTGAATTTATAACTGCTGCTGAAGCTGGTGCTGCTATTACTGGAAATAAGACATTATACGCTAAAGTTGTAGAAATGTCAGAATATGAAAAGTTCTTAGCAACTGGAAACAAGATTTTTGGTGAACAATTTAATGGAACTGTTCAAATTACTCAATTAGATAAGAGTTCTATCCCTGCTGAATCTGGAATCTATTATTATACAGATGCTGATACAAACGAAAATAACAAAGTGTCTGTTTCAAATTCTAGATTATATTTCTCAGATTATTCTGCTAAGACAACATACGGATATATTGTATTAGATAAGATTACTCATGGTACTGTAGAAATTAGAATGGATTTATATCTTGCAGGTAGAGGATCTAAATGGGAAGTATTAAGAATTAAAGATTCCAAGGGAAATACTGTTCTTGCGATTGGATCTGATCAAAATAAGAAATTAGCTTATTTCTTAGCGGATTCAGAGTCACAAGCAGGAGCTCCTACAGGACAAATTTTCAATGCAGATAGTGAATATGCAGGGATTGAATTTGGTTCTACAACAGATACAAATAAGAAGAATTCTGGTGTTGTAACTGAAACTGCTAATCCATTCGATAAATTATCTATTTCAGTAACATTTACTATTGATCTAGATAATGGAACTGCTAAGGTTAAGATTAATAATGAAGAAAAGACAATTAGCAGTATTAATGCTGAGGATATTAAGTCAATTATGTTTGTTACTGGAGGTACTGATTTCAGAGCGTTCCAAATGGATGATGTTGCTGTTAAGGTAACTGATAAAGCAGTTGACGAATATAAGACTATAATTGATGCTAAGTTAGACGCTGCTTATGCAGTTTATGAAGCAAAGCTAGCTACTGATTATACAAATAATGGTGAAGCATTAACTGCAGCATATAATACCGGAGTAGCTGCAATTGTTGCTGCCGAAACAGTTAATGATGCATACAATGCATATGCTACAGCTATAGCAGCTATGGCAGGAATTAAGACTGATGCTGTAATAGCATTAGAAACTGCTAAGACAAATGCAGTCGCTGAGTTAGATGCATATAAGGATGCTGCTAATTATACACTTGAGATTGAAGGGTATGCTAACAAGTTAGCATTTGCTAATGCGTTAAGTACAGGTAAGACAAATGTTAATGCTGCAACAACATTAGCACTTGTTGAAGAAAAGCTAACTGCTGCTAAGGAGGCTATTGATGCAATCAAGACTGATGCTCAAATGCTAGTTAAGGCTAAGGAAGATGCTACTGCAGATTTCGAAGAGGCTTACGTTGCAACAAATTATACAACTAATGTAACTATTACATATGCTAGTGGTGATGTAACATATTCAAATGCTGAATTTGCTACAATTGTATCTACATTAGCTGCTGCTACTGCAGTTGAAGATGGTGCTACAACAATTGAAGCTGTTCAAGAGGCATTAGCTACTGCTAAGATAAATGCGGCAGAAGTTAAGACAAATGCTGAATTATTAGCTGCTGCAAAGACAGCTGCAATAGCTGATTTAACTGCATATAAGGCTGAGGAAATTGCTGAATTAACAAGTGAACTTGCTAAGTCTGATATCGCAGCAGAAAAGACAAATAAGACTACAACAATTACTGCTTCACAAGCTGTGGTTGATGTTAAGGATGTGTTAGATAGTGCAAAGGATAATATTGATGCATCAATCGAAGCTACTAAAATGACAGCTGATAAGCTTGCTAAGACTATTTTAGGTGAAGATTTAACAGGTTATGATGAAAATTGCTTATTTAACCAATTTGTTAATAATGCTGTAGAATCATTTACAGCTGATTTTGCAGATATTGAAGATTATTTAGATGCAAGAGTTGCTGAAATCGTTGCTGCTTCTACAGCTGAAGGAGCAACTGCAGATGATGTACAAGCTGTATTTAATGCTCAAAAGGTAAAGTTTACAACAGTTTTAAGCGTAAAAGAATTTGAAAAGTTTGCTGTTGATTATGTAGCAGGAGATGTTGAAGATTCTGAAGAAATCTTAGATGAAACTCTAAAGGCTGAATTATTAGCTAATACAACATTTGTTGCTGCAATTGAAACAGCAGGAGAAGCTTCTGGTGCAACTGAATCAAGTGTTGAAAACGCATTTACTCAAGCTAAGACTGGATTTGTAAATTATGTTGCTGCTCAATTAGAAGCAAAGACATACGCTGTAACATATAATAATACAGAATTAGAGTCTGGAAGTGTTAAGTATGGACAAACTCCAGTATTAACAGCTCCAACTAAGGAAAACTACGTATTTGCTGGTTGGTATACTGATGCAGATTTAGAAAATGAATATGAAGAAGCAAATGCTTATGCTAACGTAGTTGTTTATGCTAAGTGGTATGATGAATATGTAATCAAGGGATCTAAATATGGATTTGAAAAGTTAACAACAGCAGTTGATAAGACTTCAACAGGAAATAATGATATGGCATCAGTAAGTGATTCTGTTGTTACAACATTTAGTTCAAATAAAGCAACTGTTAAATCATCATCTGTGTCACCTTATACAATGGCATATGCTACAGGTGGTAAATCATCTGCAACAAATTATATTAAGATTTCATTAGTTAAAGATTCAACAATTAAAATTATATTCTCTGATACAAATGAACCTACTGCAGCTAGATCTATATTTATTTCAAAGACACTTCAAGGAGTAGATGCGATTCCAACAGATGGAACTTCACTAGCAGGTGCTCAAAATGCTGGAAAAAATACTCTTACTACAGTAACATATGATGGTGCTGCTGGTGAAACTTACTATGTAAACTTCTGTGGTGGTGTTAATATTTATGCACTTACAGTAGTTGAAAAAGATGAAAAGGTTGGTGTTGCTGGTATTGAAGCTACTATACCAACTCTATACGCTGGAGTAAGCACAGACGTAAATGTTTCTAAGGTTAATTTAGTTCTTGCAGATGGATCTAAGGTTGATGTAACTTCAGATACAACAAATATTACAAGAACTCTTGTAGATACTGATAAAGAAACTGTATTAGCTACAGCAGGAACATATAACATGGCATTCACATACAAAGGATTAACTAAGAATGTTTCATTTGTTGTTGAAGGAATTGACCATATTGATTTCAATAAGGAAGATGTAGTTACAACAGTAGCTGTTGGAGATACAGCTTATGAAAATAAAGTTACAGCAGATGTCGTTTATACTAATAATGCTGTAGCTGAAAATCCATATGTAATTGAAGATGTTGCAACAACAGTTAAGTTCTATAGCGATGCTGAGTGTACCGTGGAATTAGAAAATGCTACAGCAGCATTTGCAGCAGCTGGAACAGTATACGCTGTATTTAGTTGCAATGATGAAACTACAAAAGTTGAAATTACTGTTATTGCTAAAGAAATCAGTGATGTTGAATTTACAACAACAGGATTATTAACAACAGTTAAAGCTGGAACTACTTCATATTCAATTGAAAGTGTTACAGCAACAATTGTATATGATGATGCATCTACTAAAGATGTAAACAAATCAGATATTTCTATTAAATTCTATAGCGATGCTGACTGTAACATTGAAGTAGCAGAAAATGTAGCATTTACAGCAGTTGGAACTACATATGCTAAGATATTCTTCGATGAATACGCAAGCGATGTTATTATCATTACAGTTGAAGCTCCATTTGGTGCACCAACAATTAGTTTTGATTCAACATCAAAGAAGATTGTGTGGGATGCAGTAGAAGGCGCAACTTCATATGATGTTTATATTGATGATGTTAAAGCTACAACTGTCAATACAAATTCATATTCACTAGATGTAAGTGAAGATGGAGATTACACAGTAGAAGTAATTGCAAAGAATGATACTTTCGCATCTAATAAGTCAAATTCAGTAGTTTTAACAGCAACAGTATCTAAAGAGAACGCTATAGCAAGTGCAACATTTACTTCTGGTAAGTTAAATGCTACTGGGGCTACATTTGACAATTATTCTGACAAGATTAATTATTCAACAGACTTTGATACTGATGCATCATCTGTGTCATTAACTAAGAATGGTTCTGGTGAAGGAACAACATATACTTATGCTTACAAGACAGCTAGTGCATTTAAGTTAATATTTGATTTGGAGCAAGATACAACAATAACACTATATATTTATAATAACAATTCTAGTGCTAAAACACTTAGATTAGCTGATAATGGAACTGTTATTAAAGGTTGTGAAGGAATGAATGCTTCGGGAGATGTTTCATTAAATGCAAGTGCATATGCAACAATTACATTTACATTAACAAAAGGTAAACATACAATTACAAGAGCTAATGGAAATGAAATGAGATTATATTTAATGGAATTCACTTTTGAAGCAACAAATATCACTGTTTCAGAAAAAGAAGCTGAATAATACTTAAACACATAAGGAGGATGATTATATCATCCCCCTTTTTGTTATTGACAATAATAAATTATTGTATTATTATAGATATATATACGATGACTAAGAAGTAGTAGGTTATATAAGTAGCATAGAGAGCTAATGGTTGGTGTAAATTAGTATACAAGTATTTCTGAACTAGTCTTAAGAGTAGAGCACTGAACAAGTAATATTAAGTAGGCTGCTACGGTATTCCCCGTTATAGGATTAAGTATTATATACTTACTGAGGTAAATACTGTGAGGTATTTATAAACTATTGGTGGTAACACGATTATTCGTCCTATAGGCAATGCCTGTAGGATTTTTTATTTATATGGAGGTTAGTTGATATGAAGAATTATACTAAATATAAAAAGTTTGAAACAATTAAATTAAAGGATAGAACATGGCCAGATAAGGAAATTACAAAGGCTCCAATTTGGTGTTCTGTAGATTTAAGAGATGGAAATCAATCTCTTATTACACCTATGGATATTGATCAAAAGGTTAGATTCTTTAAAAAGCTAGTTGAAATTGGTTTTAAGCAAATAGAGGTAGGATTCCCAAGTGCTTCTCAAATTGAGTTTGATTTCTTAAGAAAGCTTATTGATGAGAATCTAGTACCAGAGGATGTAACACTACAAGTACTTACTCAAGCTAGAGAGCATTTAATTAGAAGAACATTTGAAGCTTTAAAGGGTCTTCCAAGAGCTATTTTACATTTATATAATTCTACATCAATTCTTCAAAGAAATGTTGTATTTGGTAAGTCTAAGGAAGAAATTATCAAGATTGCAACAGATGGAGTAGAATTGGTTAAGCAATTATCATCTGAATTTGATGGAGAAATAATTCTTGAGTATTCTCCAGAATCATTTACAGGAACTGAAATGGATTATGCTTCAGAGATTTGTGAGGCTGTAATGGATACTTGGGGTGCATCAAAGGACAAGAAGGTCATTATTAACCTTCCATCTACAGTAGAGATGGATACTCCAAATGTATATGCTGACCAAATTGAATATATGTGCAGAAGCTTTAAGGATAGAGAAAGAGTTATAGTTTCTCTACATCCACATAACGATAGAGGATGTGGAGTTGCTGCTTGTGAGCTTGGTTTAATGGCAGGAGCTGATAGAGTAGAAGGTACTTTATTTGGAAATGGAGAAAGAACAGGAAACCTAGATATTGTTAATGTAGGTTTAAACATGTTTGTAAAGGGTGTTGACCCAGAACTAGACTTCTCTAATTTAAATGAGCTTAAGGAGCTTTATGAGGACGTTACAAAGATGTCTATACCTGATAGACAACCATATGCTGGAAAGCTTGTATTTACAGCATTCTCAGGTTCACACCAAGATGCTATAAACAAGGGTATGAGAGCATATACTGATAATAAGAGTACTATTTGGGAGGTACCATACCTACCAATTGATCCTGCAGATGTAGGAAGAAAGTATGAGCCACTTGTAAGAATTAACTCACAATCTGGTAAAGGTGGTATTGCGTTTGTTCTTGAACAAACATATGGACTTCGCTTACCAAAGAGTATGCAAGGTGATTTCTCACAAATCGTTCAAAAGGAAACTGAAAAGAAGGGTGAGCTTGAGCCTAAGGAGCTATTTTCATTATTCATGGAATCTTATTTAGATGTAAATAAGAATTGTACATTTATTAAGCAACATATTGATGATAGTGATGTAGAAAGAAAGAGATATTTAACTATTGAATATGATGGAGTAGAAGAAACATATTATGGTGCTGGTGATGGACCAATTGAGTCTGTAATTGCAGCATTAAATGCTTCTGGACATTATAATATTGACATTGTTGATTATTCACAACACTCACTTAATAATGGTGCAGCATCTGAAGCTGTTACATATGTAGAGATTAAGAATCTAAATGATGGTAAAGCATACTTTGGAATTGGTATGGATGCATCAGTAGTTAAATCTACAATTAACGCAATCTTTAGTGCAATTAATAGAATATAATAAAGAATCCACCATATGGTGGATTTTTATTTTATATTAGTTAGTTATAAGTTTTAATCAAATCATCTTTATTAATTGATTGTAATTTAACCATAACAAATCTTTTCTTACCAACATCCTTAATAGAAGAACCAATAGAATAGATATCATCATCGATAATAATGAATCTATCATGAATTATATTGGTTCTAATAATAGTTAAATTATGACCAAT
>JAZRVY010000081.1:0-8909 GCA_045599405.1 Anaeroplasmataceae bacterium | reverse complement strand
ATTCATGACAATTAATATCTAATAGTACCTTAATAGCATTATTATCCTTATTATATTTAATTATCTTTGTTAGCTCTGTTTGCTTTCTAATACCAGATAGCCCTTCTATTAAATAAGCCTTATCCTTCATAGCCTCTAGAGTTCTATTTTCTATATTAAAGCCTAGCTTACTTACTAGATATATACCTCTTAATATTCTTAAAGGATCCTCATCAAATTTAATAAATGGATCACCAATAGCCTTAATCAAGCTTCCTTTAATATCCTCTAAACCATTAAATTTATCTATTATTTTATCATTAGCATCTATAGCTAGTGCGTTAATAGTAAAATCTCTTCTATCTAAATCCTCCATAAAGTCAGATGTATATTCAACCTTAGGATGTCTATGATCATCATATCCTAATTCTTTTCTGAATGTAGTAATTTCATATGAATCCTCATTCATCATAATAGTTACACTATCATAATCGCTACCATTATCTATGACATCAAATAAAGACATTATATCCTTAATTCTAGCATTAGTAGTTATATCTATATCATAGGATTCTATATTACATAATCTATCTCTAACATATCCACCTACAATATACGCTTCGAAGCCATGATTATTTAATTTTTTAATTATTTTTAAGGCATTATTTAAATAATTCATATTGCCTCCAAAGATAGTTCATTATAACAAAAAACATAGTTTTCTTCAACTTTATGATATAATAGAACCGGTGATTAGATTGAAATTAATTAATAAGACTTATTCAAATGAAATCATAATAAATAAATCTAGATTTATCACTTCAATCTATAGAGTAAATAGTATTGAGGAGGTTAATACTATTTTAGCTCAAACAAAAAAGAAATATTATGATGCGACTCATAATTGCTACGGATATATTTTAGGTGAAAATAGTGAAATACAAAAATGTAGTGACGATGGTGAACCATCAAAGACTGCAGGATTTCCTATACTTGATGTACTTAAAAAGCAAGAGGTTACTAACATACTATGTATTGTAACTAGATATTTTGGAGGTATATTGCTAGGAGCTGGTGGACTTGTTAGAGCATATAGTGAGTCAGCAAGTGAGGTACTTAAGCTAGCTGAGTTTTATACTATTGAGCAGCTTTTAGAATTTGAGCTTAGAGTAGGATATAGTGAATATAATACTATTCTTTCCTATCTAAATGAATTTAATGTAATAGAAAGCCTATTTAACACCGATGTATTAGTTAATATAGGTGTCAAATTAGATAGAGTTGATGAATTTATTACAAATATTAATAATAAAACATCAGGTAAAGCTATAGTTATAAAAAAGGATATTATTAAACAAGAAATTAAGATATAAAAATGACCACAAATTAATGTGGTCAATTTTTTTTATTATAAGCTTCCTGCGTTAGCCTTTTTAATATTATCTAAAAGCTCAGTTTCTTTCTTTGTGAAATCAGCTGATTGCTTACGATTTTGCTCAAGACGTTCTTTTCTAATGTCTAGCATATGTTGCTTTGCTGATTCTGCATTAACTCCAATGTGAGCTTCCTGAGCGATAACAGTAATTACATTATTCTTATACTCTAAAACTCCATTTGAAATTGCTGTATAGAATGTATCAGCATCTCTTACTAGCTTAATATAACCCTCTTGGATAGTACAAACTAATGGTAAGTGATCCTTCATTAATGCAAATTCATTGTTATTTGTATGTACAACAACATAGTCAAGCTCATCATCATAAAGCTTACCTTGGTGAGTTGATACAAGAAATCTCATCATAAAAATCACCTAGCATTAAGCGTTAGCTTGTGCTTCTGTTTGTGCTTCCTTAGAAGGAGCTTGTGCAGCCTTTGCTTCTTCTAGAATCTTCTTTCCCTTAGCAACAGCATCATCAATTGTACCAACTAAGCGGAATGCCTCCTCTGGAAGATCATCATGAAGTCCATCTAGGATTTCCTTGAATCCTCTAATTGTTTCCTTAACTGGAACGAATGATCCAGGAATACCTGTGAATTGTCCTCCAATGAACATATTTTGTGATAGGAATAAACGGATACGACGAGCACGTGTTACAACTAGCTTATCTGCCTCTCCTAATTCATCCATACCCAGAATCGCAATGATATCTAGTAATTCATTATAACGTTGAATTAATTGTTGAACTTGACGAGCAACCTCATAGTGCTCTTGTCCAACAATTTCTGGTGAAAGAGCTCTTGATGTTGACGCAAGTGGGTCAACGGCTGGATAGATTCCTTCCTCTGTAAGCTTACGAGAAAGGTTAGTTGTTGCATCTAGATGGGCGAATGTTGTAGCTGGAGCTGGGTCTGTATAGTCGTCAGCTGGTACGTATACAGCTTGAATAGATGTAATTGATCCATCCTTAGTTGATGTGATACGCTCTTGTAGCTTACCCATTTCTGTTGCAAGTGTAGGTTGATATCCTACGGCTGATGGCATACGTCCAAGTAGGGCAGATACCTCAGATCCTGCTTGTGTAAAACGGAAGATGTTATCAATGAATAATAATACATCTTGGTGCTCTTGATCACGGAAGTGCTCTGCCATTGTAAGTCCAGAAAGAGCAACTCTCATACGAGCTCCAGGTGGTTCATTCATTTGTCCAAAGACCATGGCAGTCTTTGCGATAACTCCTGATTCCTTCATTTCAAAATATAAGTCATTTCCTTCACGAGTACGCTCTCCAACTCCAGTGAATACTGAAATACCACCATGTTCTTGAGCAACGTTGTGAATTAACTCTTGAATTAATACTGTCTTACCAACTCCGGCTCCACCGAATAAACCGATTTTACCTCCCTTAATATAAGGTGCTAGTAAGTCAATTACCTTAATACCTGTTTCAAGAATTTCTACATTAGATGATAGCTCATCTAGCTTTGGTGCAGGTCTATGGATTGGATTTCTCTTAACATCCTCTAGATTATCTCCACCATCAATAGTGTTTCCTAAAACATTAAATATACGTCCTAATGTTTGTTGTCCTACTGGTACTGAAATTGGTGCACCTGTAGCTTCTACCTTCATTCCACGTACAAGTCCATCTGTTGAATCCATTGCAATACATCTTACTACCTTATTACCAACATGAAGTGCAACCTCTAGTGTTAAATCAATAGCAACTCCAGCATTTTCCTCTGCAGCTACTACAACACGAAGGGCATCATTGATTGCAGGTAGTGTATCTTCAAATTTAACGTCAACTACTGGTCCTTGAACCTCGACAATTTTACCGAACACTATTCTTTACCTCCTATTGCATTTGCTCCACCAACAATATCAATAAGCTCATTAGTGATATGCTCTTGGCGGGCTCTATTATATAATATTTGTAATTTATCAATAACCTCAGTTGCATTATCCGTTGCATTTCGCATTGAGTTAACTCTTGCACAATGCTCGGATGTTTTTGCATCTAAGATGATTCCATAAATAACATCCTGAATATACATTGGTAGAATTTGATTTAAAGTGTTTTCTATACCACTCTCATAAATATATTCAACCTTTGCAGCTTCTCCTTCAATATCACCTATTGGTAATAATCTTTGAAGGGCTATTTCTTGAGTTAAGCTATTTACATAATGGTTATATATAACGATAACCTCGTCAATGATCCCCTCAAGATATAAATCAATGATTTGATTTGCTAATGGAACTATATCCAAAAACATTACATCATCACGAACATATGTTGGTTCATTAGATACTAATTCAAATCCTCTTTTTTTAATATAATTGAATCCTCTCTTACCAACTGCAGCACACATAAATTCATTATTAGATTTATGCTTTTGCGCAATAAGATTATCTAAATACTTAAATAATCCATTATTATATGAACCAGCAAGTCCACGGTCTGATGATATAACTAAATAGCAAGTCTTTTTAATATCTCTTTTCTTAAGTAGGACATGTTGATAGTCCTCCTTAGCCTTAGATACTATTGAGAATGTCATATCACTTATGCTTTTCATAAATGATTGATAATCCTTAAAAGTCTTTTCAGCACGTTTAACCTTAGATTGAGACACCATATACATGGCTTTAGTTATTTGTGCTGTTTTTTTAGTCGAATCAATACGACCCTTTACCTCACGTAAGGAATTTGCCATATATACTCACATCCCTTACATAAATAATTTCTTTGTATCTTTGATAAACTTATCAAGCATTTCAGCGTCTGGAAGTTCCTTATTTTCTACAATATATTTAGAAATTGCCTTTCCATCCTCTGTTATATCCATTTGACGATATAATTCCTTTTCGAAGTTTAATACCTCAGTTACATCAATACTATCTAGATGTCCCTTAGTTAAACAATAAAGAATTACAGCTTCCTTATCAAATGAGATTGTCTCATGTAATCCTTGCTTAAGGATTTCAACTGTACGAGCTCCACGATCTAGTCTTGCCTTTGTTGCAGCATCAATATCTGAACCAAATTGTGCAAATGACTCAAGCTCACGATATGAAGCTAAATCTAGTCTTAGAGTTCCTGAAACCTTCTTAATAGCCTTAGTTTGAGCAGCTCCTCCTACACGTGATACTGATAATCCAGCATTAATAGCTGGTCTAATTCCTTTATAGAAATAATCAGATTGTAAGAAGATTTGTCCATCTGTAATTGAAATAACGTTAGTTGGAATATATGCAGAAATATCTCCAGCTTGTGTTTCAATAATTGGAAGGGCAGTAATACTTCCTCCACCTAGGTCAGCACTTAATCTAGCAGCACGCTCAAGTAATCTTGAATGTAAATAGAATACGTCTCCTGGATAAGCCTCACGTCCTGGTGCACGCTTTAATAGTAACGAAAGCTCACGATATGCAACCGCATGCTTTGATAAATCATCATAAACAATTAATACATCCTTACCTTGATACATGAAGTATTCAGCCATAGAAACTCCTGCATAAGGTGCTAGATATAATAATGGTCCCGGATTAGATGCAGATGCATTAACGATAATAGAATAATCCATTGCATCATACTTCTTTAATGTTTCATAAATATTTGCAACTGTTGATTCCTTTTGTCCAATAGCTACATAAATACAAATAACATCCTTACCCTTTTGATTAATGATAGTATCCACAGCAATAGATGTCTTTCCTGTTTGTCTGTCTCCAATGATTAGCTCACGTTGTCCACGTCCAATTGGAACTAGCGCATCTAGAACCTTAATACCTGTTTGAAGTGGAACCTTAACGCTTTGACGTTGCATAACTCCTGTAGCCTTAACCTCAATAGGTCTAGCTCCATTTGCCTTAATAGCTCCTTGTCCATCAAGTGGTTGTCCTAGTGGATTGATAACTCTACCAATAAAGTTCTCTCCTACTGGGATTTCAAGAATTCTTCCTGTGCACTTAACAGTATCTCCTTCATTTACTAATGATGAATCTCCAAGTAATATAACTCCTACTGAATCTGTTTCTAGGTTTTGAACCATTCCATAAACATCATTAGGGAAAATTAATAGCTCACTTTGCATAGCCTTATCTAGACCATGAACAATAGCGATACCATCTCCAACCTCTACTACAGTACCTATAGTTTCAGTCTTTATTTCATCCTTATAAGATTCAATTTGTTGTTTAATTAAATTAGAGATTTCAGATAAATTAATTTTACTCATACTTATCCTCTCCTATAGTGAAGCCTTTAATGTTGATAGCTTTGTCTTTAATGATAAATCTACACATTCACCATTCGCAATAACCTTAATACCACCAATTAAATTCTCATCCACTATATTATTAATATTAATCTTTCTTCCTTCGTATTTTGAAGAAAGAGTCTTTGATAGTTTACTGATTTGAGCCTCAGTTAGCTTTGTAGAGCTAGTTACGCTAACATCTACGGTTTCACTTTGATTTGATACTAGCTTATGAAATTCATTTCTAATATCCTTGATTTGATCAAATCTATCATTATCAAGAATTACATATAAGAATCTAGTAAGTAATTCATTACAATTTGCTGTAATAGTTTTTACTAAATCCTTCTTTTTTGATAATGAAATATTTGGGTATGTAAGTACCTTAATTGCATCAGGATTTTGATCTAATGCTAGGCACAATACATTAAGCTCATCATCTAATTGTGTTAATGCGTTAATGTCTGCTAATTCAAATAACGCCTTAGCATACTCATTACCTACCATTATTTAGATGCCCCCTCGATGATTTCATTTACTAAATCAAGATATTTATTTTGATCAACCTCATGTCCAACAATCTTTGAAGCTGCTTGCATCGCAATTTCAACGATTTGCTCATGAATCTCAGTATTCTTCTTTTGAATTTCAAGCTCGATTTCAGCCTCAGCCTTTTTAATCTTATTTTCAGCCTCCTTGTGAGCTTCAACTAAGATTTCCTCTCTGCGTAAGTTAGCTTCCTTTTCAGCCTTCTCTAGCATTTCTTTAATTTCAGCTTGAGCCTTATCTAGCTTAGATTGAATATCAGCGCTTGTAGCACGAGCCCAATCATTTTCCTTTTTAGCCTCGTCAAGCTCCTTATCAATCGCATCTCTACGAGCTTCTAATATCTTGGTAATTCTCTTCCAAATGAAGAATCTAATTACTAAAAATAAAATCAAAGTGGCACATAATTGAATAACAATATCAATTAGATAATCACCCCAAGTAGCATTATTGCTTCCTAGAGGTCCTAAGCACTTATTAACTACATCTGTAATTTTATTAAGTGTGTCATTCATTTTACTTAAAACCATTTTGTTTGCCTCCTTCGAATATAATTATTGCTTTTTATTTAATCTTACTTTCCGATTAGCATGAATGCGATAATTAATCCGTAAAGTCCTGTTGTTTCGGCAATGGCACATCCAATGATCATTGTAACTGTGATCTTTCCTGAAGCCTCTGGTTGACGTCCTACAGCCTCAACAGCCTTAGCAGCAGCCATACCTTCTCCAATTCCTGATCCTAGACCAGTTAGAACTGCAAATCCAGCTCCTAAATATGCAAGACCAGAAGCGATATCTCCTGTAATTGCACTTAAAATTGTTGTTAAAACGCTCATAATTGTTTGAATCATATTATCTTAATCTCCTTTTCTAACTATAAATTTTTTCTTTGTCGTCAACCTTCATTGACGTAAATATGATTGTAAGTACTACGAATATGAATGCTTGAATAGCTCCGAAGAATATATCAAATACTCCGTTGATAACTGGCATTACTGGAATTGCTATTAATCCTAGCATACCCTTTATCAGTAAGCTTATTACAAGACCTGAAACTATATTTCCTAGTAAACGTAGTGTTAATGAAATAGGTAATGTAAATTCACTTATGATATTCATAGGAATCATGATAAAGCTCATTGCTTTAACAGGCCCTACAAAGCTCTTTAAGTATTCCTTAATACCTAATGATACTAGTCCAGTAATCTGAACTATGAAGAATGTGATGATAGCTAATGCTGCATTTACACATATATAGCTTGTTGGATTATCCATCGCAAGTACTGAGCAAGTATTTGCTACAAATAGATATATTCCTAAAGCTAAGAAATATGGTGCATAGCTTTTCCACCTTTTTCCTATATTTGTTTTAGTAAAGTTATTGATTAGCTCTACTAATAGTATCCATGGTACTAACCAAACTGGTGTTTTCTTTGCTGGATCAACCTTCTTAATGAAGTGTCCTAAAATCATAAATAATATTACAAGTACTATTGTTATAACCGCTACACTTTTTATTTGTCCTGGAATTGCTCTCCAAGATGATAATTTGTCAAGATCCTTATAAATCGTTGGCTTCATATTCAACAAAAAGTTTGGTATCACTCACTCACCTTCTTCTTTTTAAAATTAATTACTAACGATACGATAATAAATACTACCTTAACTGCTAAATAACCAATTAACGCAGGTATTACATCAAATCGCGGATTGCTTGTTCTACTATCGTATATGATATATGCGAATACTAAACCTGCAAGGAGTAGTCTAACAACATAACCAAGTACTGATTTTCGAACAGGGGCTCCATCCCTTCTATTTACTTCACGAATAAATCCCTTTCCAAATGATATTTGAAGTCCGAAATTTAAAAGTGCCGTAACTAATCCAAGTAGACAGCTCTTAGCCCATATAGCTCTATCTGCATTTGAGCAGCATAGCCACATAAGAAGAATCATAAATCCTCCAATTAGCCAAGATACAGGAACAACGATTATAGATATTTTTGTCATTTCATCATTCTTCATCTGTATTTTCTCCCGTCTCATTCTTAGGCTCATCTTTCTTTATATCATCAAAATAGTGAGCCTTATAAACTGTTATTATGAAGCTGCATATACCAAGTATAGCTCCAACAACAGCAAGTATTCCACAAAGAGCACTATGCTTATTTATCTTCCATCCTATGAAAAATCCTAATACCGCAAGGCATATTGTAGAAATAATACCTTGAGAGAATATTGCATAAGCCTTTGCGATTGACGATGCCTTTTTCATTTAATGTATCGCCACCCTTTCCTCAATATTATCCTTCGATCATATTGATTCTTCTAATGTGTCTTTCTTCATTAGAGAACTCTGTTTCTAGCCAAATCTTTGTAATCTCTAATCCTAGCTCAATAGAAACATTCTTTTGTCCCATTGCAAGAACATTAGTATTGTTATGCTCACGAGTTAATCTTGCGCTTGTTGTATCTGTAACTAATGCGCATCTAACTCCTGGCACCTTATTAGCAACAATTGACATTCCAATTCCTGTAGAGCAAATTACAATTCCTCTTTCACAAGTACCATTAGCTACTGCCTCCGCTGCTTGCTTTCCATATACTGGATAATCACAGCTATCCTTTGTATATGTACCATAATCGATTACCTCATGTCCATTATTCTTTAAAAAAA
>JAZRVY010000080.1:0-13233 GCA_045599405.1 Anaeroplasmataceae bacterium | reverse complement strand
TTAAATAACCATTTATATTATACTACATAATTTTTAAAAAATGCCTCTTTTGAGGTTTTTTCGTCGTGGTTTTGATTATATACGTTAATTTATTGGAAAATTATTAATTTAATACTTGATTTTCCTTATCTAATTTTTTGTGATATTATGCTAACGATATAAAAAAAATTAGACTTTAGTCTAATTCTTTTTGCTTTTAAATATCATTTTCATTTTTCTTTTGCATTACAACAAGTAATCTACCAGAATTATTATCATATTTATCTGTAAAATCTCCAGATATTCTAAGTAAATTAAACTTTGGATTATCAATTAGCTTAGTAATATCATAATAATATTCATAATAGTTTTCATTTATTTCTACATCATCATCAAATATAGTAAGTCTATGGTGAAGAGTAATCTCGTTTTGGATTTCTATATCCCATTTATATTCACAGCTCATACATTCATTTTCTAGGCTTCCTGGTGCCTCCTTGAATGCTGCAAGTGAGAATATATCAAATATAAATAATCCATTTCTATCAAGATGCTCATAGACTCTATCAAATGTTTGCTCAACCATCTCAAATGATGGTAGATGATTAATAGAATCGAAGTAGCATGTGATGATGTTATATTTCTTGTCTAGCTTAAAGCTAGTCATATCCATTTGATAATAGTTAGGAGATATATGCTGCATACGAGCCTTCTCTCTAGCAACATCAATCATTGATACAGATAGATCAAGACCATCTGCCTCATATCCTTCAATTGTAAGTAAATTTACAAGAGTACCACTACCACAGGCTAAATCTAAAATCTTATAATTGTCATTTAAATACTCTTTTGTGAACTCTAACCAGTCATTATAATCGATTTGAGTCATGATATCATCAAAGTAATATCCAAATTTTCTATAATCGTTCACAGTATCACCTCAAATACGCTTTTATTATAACAAATTATACAGCATAAATAAAGATATTTTACATTGTAAATACTATGTATTTATTGTATTATTTATATAAAGGGAAGTGATACGATGAAGATTTATATTATTAAGAAGGATGGGACTACAAAAGTTGAATATAATCCTGAAAAAATAAAGAATGCTGTAACTAAATCTGCATCAAGAGTACTTAAAGAATTCACTCCCCAGGAATTAGATACTATTGAAAGATTTATCTATAATGAAATAGTAAAGTCTAAAGAGGAATATGTTCCAATTATTAAGATGCATAGCTATGTAGAAAAGGCTTTAGATACATATGCTCCTAAGGTCGCAAAAAGCTATAGAGATTATAGAAACTATAAAACTGAATTTGTAAAAATGCTAGATGAGGTATATACCAAGGCTCAATCTATTATGTATATTGGAGATAAGGATAATAGTAATACTGATAGTGCCCTAGTATGTACAAAGAGAAGTCTAACATTAAACGCCTTAAATAAGGAATTGTATAAGAATTTCTTTTTGTCAAAGGAAGAAATAGAAGCTTTAAATGATGGATATATTTATGTTCATGATATGTCTGCAAGAAGAGATACTATGAATTGCTGTCTTTTTAATGTTGAGAATGTACTTGATGGTGGATTTGAAATGGGTAATATTTGGTATAATGAGCCAACAACATTAAGAAGTGCATTTGATGTCATTGGAGATATGGTATTATCTGTATCTGCTCAACAATATGGAGGATTCACAATACCATCTATTGATAACATATTAAGTAAATATGCTGACAAAAGCTATAATAAATACTTAGATAAGTATAAAGAGTTAGGACTATCCGAGGATAAATGTGTTGAGGTTGCAAATAAAGAGCTTGAAAGGGATTTTATGCAAGGCTTCCAGGTTCTTGAATATAAATTCAATACTGTTGGATCTTCAAGAGGAGATTATCCATTTACTACAATAACGATTGGATTATGTAAGGACAAATACGCTAAAATGGCAGCTATAGCGGCTCTTAGGGTTAGAGCTGGAGGACAAGGAAAGAAAGGCTTCAAAAAGCCTGTATTGTTCCCTAAAATAGTATTTTTATTTGATAAAGATCTTCACTCGGAGGGAAAAGATTTAAATGATGTGTTTGAGGAAGCTATAAAATGCTCATCAAAGGCTATGTATCCTGATTATCTATCTCTAACAGGAGAAGGGTATGTTGCGGATATTTACAAGAAGTATCATAAGGCTATTAGCCCTATGGGATGTAGAGCCTTTTTATCACCTTGGTATGAAAATGGTGGAATGTATCCACAGGATGAAAATGATGAGCCTATATTTGTAGGTAGATTTAATATAGGAGTAGTATCATTACATCTACCTATGATATATAAAAAATCACTAGATGAAAATAAGGATTTCTATGAGGTATTGGATTATTATTTAGATATGATTAGACATATTCATTTAAGGACATATGACTATTTAGGAGAAATGAAGGCCTCAACTAATCCAATAGCATATTGTGAAGGTGGTTTTTATAAAGGTAATTTAAAGCCTTCTGATAGAATAAAGCCAATACTTGATAGTGCGACAGCATCCTTTGGATATACAGCCTTAAATGAATTACAGCAGCTATATAACAAGCATTCCTTAGTTGAGGATAGTGACTTTGCGTTAAATACATTAATTCATATTAACCAAAAGGTAGAGCAATATAAAGAAGTTGATCATAGATTATATGCAATATATGGTACACCTGCAGAATCATTATGTGGACTTCAGGTAGAGCAATTTAGAAATAAATACGGAGTTATTGAAAATGTATCTGATAGAGGGTATGTATCTAATTCATTCCATTGCCATGTAACTGAGGATATATCGCCTATCCTAAAGCAGGATTTAGAAAAGAAATTTTGGAATTACTCTAATGGTGGAAAGATTCAATATGTTAAATATCCACTTGATTATAATATTAATGCGATAAGAACATTAGTTCTTAGAGCTATGGAATATGGATATTACGAGGGTGTCAATCTATCACTAGCCTATTGTGATGATTGTGGTCATGAGGAGCTAAATATGGATGTATGCCCTAAATGTGGTAGTAAAAATCTAACTAAGATAGAAAGAATGAATGGATATTTATCATATTCTAGAATCCATGGAGATACTAGACTTAATAAGGCTAAGATGGAAGAAATATCTGAAAGGAAGAGTATGTAATACTATGAGATTTCATGATATAACAAAATGTGATATGCTAAATGGTACAGGGCTTAGGGCTGTATTGTGGGTATCTGGATGTAGCCATAGGTGCAAGGGATGCCAAAATCAAGTAGCCCAGGATCCTAATGATGGAGTTGTATTTGATAATAACTCTATGAATGAGCTTATTGAGGCTCTATCACCTAGCTATATAGAAGGTCTTACACTATCTGGAGGAGATCCATTATATCCAGGTAATAGACAAGAAATACTCAACATAGTTAAAAGTATTAAGGATATATATCCAAATAAAAATATATGGCTATATACAGGATATAGCTATGAGGATATATCAAAGCTAGAAATACTGAATTATATTGATGTTGTATGTGATGGTTTATTTAAAATAGAATTGCTATCACCTAATAAAAAATGGGTTGGAAGCAGTAATCAAAGAGTAATAGATATTAAGAAGACAAAAGAGTATAATAAGATTATATTATGGGAGGATTAAATAATGAAAAGCGTTGCAAGATTTGAAAAGGTATCCTATACACAATTCTATAATGATTTTAAGGATACATTTAATAATTATACTGATGATGAGATTAAGGCTATCTATGATAGCATTAAGCTACCAAAGAGAGCTACAGTAGGAAGTGCAGGATATGATTTTTATGCACCTATCAAGATTGAATTAGCTCCAGGACAAACAGCAAAGATTCCTACTGGAATTAGAAGCTATATTGAAAATGGATATGTGCTAGAGATATATCCAAGAAGTGGATTAGGATTTAAATATAGACTACAATTAAATAATACAGTTGGTATTATTGACGCAGATTATTATAATTCTAAAAATGAAGGACATATCTTTATTAAAATTACTAATGATTCTAATGAAGGAAAGAGTCTAGCTGTTGATGCACTTGATGGATTTGCACAAGGTATTTTTAAAGAATTCTTTATCACATATGATGATGATACTACAGGGATTCGTGATGGTGGATTTGGTTCTACAACAAAGAAATAATTAATAAAAAAATGACTGATTTTCATAAATCAGTCTTTTAATTTATTGACTATATTATTTAAAAATAATATAATTTTAAAGGTTAAAAAGGAAGTGTTTTTTTATGTTAGGTATACTTAAAAAAAGTATAAGAGAATATAAAACAGCATCTATTCTTTCAATAGTATTCATCACACTAGAGGTATTAATGGAATGTATATTACCATTTATTACAGCACAGCTAGTTGATATGATGAATGGAGGAGACAAGAATGATATTCTAAAGTACGCACTCATACTTGTAGGTATGGCAATGGCGTCTTTACTATTTGGAGCCTTATCAGGAAACTTTAGCGCCAAGGCTTCTGCTGGATTTGCTAAGAATTTAAGAAAAGATATGTTTGAAAATATTAATGATTTCTCATTTTCAAACATTGATAAATTTTCATCATCAAGCCTAGTTACACGTATGACAACAGATGTTACTAATGTACAAATGGCATTTATGATGATTATAAGAGGAGCATTCCGTTCACCACTAATGTTAATATTTTCAATGGTAATGGCCTTTTATATGGCGCCTAGCCTAGCTTGGTTGTTTGCAATAGTAATGCCAATATTATTATTCCTAATTATTTTAATTATTGTACTTGCAATGCCTAGATTTAATAGAGCATTTAAAAATTATGATAAGCTAAATAATTCAATAGAGGAAAATGTAACAGGAATAAGAGTTGTAAAGTCTTATGTTAGAGAGGAATATGAAAAGGAAAAATTCTCTAAGGCTGCAGATAATGTTAAAAAGGAATTTACAAGTGCTGAAAAGATAGTGGCATTCAACGCACCTTTAATGCAGCTTTGTATTCATATTTTAACTATAACTATTTTGTTAGTTGGATCTATTATTATAGTTAAAAATACAGATTGGATTTCAAATTCAGATGGTGAGGTTGAATTTATCTATCATAAGCTTTCGGTTGGACAATTACAATCTCTTATGACATATGGTATGCAATCATTAATGGCATTAATGATGCTATCAATGATTATTGTAATGATAACTATAGCTGTAGAGTCTGCAAGAAGAATATGTGCAGTTCTTACAGAAAAGAGTGATTTAACTAATCCTGAAAATCCTATTTATGAGGTTAAGGATGGTTCTATTGTATTTGAAAATGTTTCATTTAAATATGCAAAGAATTCAGAAAACATGTCTTTAATGAATGTTAATTTGAGTATTAATTCAGGAGAAACTGTTGGTATTATTGGTTCAACTGGATCATCAAAGACTACATTGGTTAATTTAATTTCTAGATTGTATGATGTAACAGAAGGATCTGTTAAGGTTGGAGGAATAGATGTTAGAGAGTATGATTTAAATACTTTAAGAAATAATGTAGCTGTAGTACTTCAAAAGAATCAATTATTTAGTGGATCAATAGCAGAAAACCTAAGATGGGGAAATAAGGATGCCTCAGATGAGGAAATAGCTCATGCAGCGAAGCTAGCATGTGCTGCTGAATTCATTGAGAGATTCCCAGAAAAATATGAAACTCATATTGAGCAGGGTGGAACAAATGTATCTGGTGGTCAACGCCAAAGATTATGTATCGCAAGAGCCTTACTTAAAAATCCTAAAATTTTGATATTAGATGATTCTACAAGTGCAGTAGATACAAAGACAGATGCAATTATAAGAAAGGCGTTTAGAGATGAAATCCCTAATACTACTAAGATTATAATTGCTCAAAGAATTTCATCTGTACAGGATTCTGATAAGATTATTGTTATGGATAATGGATATATTAATGCTGTGGGTACACATGAGCAATTATTAAATAATAATGAAATTTATAGAGAAGTATATGAATCTCAAAATAAGGTAGGAGGTGAGCATAATGCCTAAATTTATGAAGCCTTCTAGAAAGTTTAATAAAAAGCAAGCATTCTCTAGAATAATGAAATATTTTATATCTACATATAAGGTGCAATTTGTTATTATTGTATTATGCTTACTATTAGTATCAGCTGGAGCCTTATCAGCATCAGTGTTTGTACAAAAGTATATTGATGATGTTATTTATCCAGGTATTACAGGCGGATTTGATACTGTAAAGGATAAGCTAACAAGATTAAGCATTATGCTAGGAAGCATATATGCGACTGCGTTACTAGCTTCTATAATTCAAACACAATTACTTGCGGTATGCATCCAAGGATTCTTAACTAGAGTTCGTAAGGATATGTTTGGAAAAATGGAAAGCCTACCTATATCATATTTTGATAGACATCAGCATGGTGAAATAATGTCTACATATACAAACGACGTAGATGCATTAAGACAAATGCTATCACAAAGCCTACCTCAATTGACTCAAACAATGCTAACAGTAACAGTATTATTTGGAATAATGCTATATTATAGTATTTGGTTATCAATGATTATATTAGTATCAGTAGTATTAATCTTTATTATGACAAAGAAGATTGGTGGAGGATCTGCTAAGTTCTTCATGAAGCAACAAAAATCTATCGCTGTTTGCGAGGGGTATATTCAAGAGATGATGACTGGACAAAAGGTTGTTAAAACATTCTGCTATGAGGAACAAGCAAAGGAAAGATTTGAGGTTCTTAATGAGGAACTTAATCATAATACCTACAAGGCTAATGCTTATGCTAATATGCTAGCTCCAATCATTCATAATATTGGTAATATTTTGTATGTTATTGTAGCTATAGTAGGAGTAATATTTGTATTAAATGGTGTAGATAATTTATCTATAACAGGATGGAATACTCTAGAGATAGGAGTAGCTGTTACCTTCCTTGGAATGAGTAGACAATTTGCTAATTCATTTAATCAAATATCTCAACAAATTAACGCTATTGTAATGGGTCTTGCAGGCGCTGATAGAATATTTGAGCTTATGGATCAAAAGCCAGAGGTAGATGATGGATATGTTACATTAGTTAATGCCTATGAGGATAGCGATGGTAATATTACTGAGGCTACAGAAAGAACTGGAATTTGGGCTTGGAAGCATCCACATCAAGCTGATGGTACAGTAACATATACTAAGCTTAGAGGAGATATTCGATTCTTTGATGTAGACTTTGGATATTTCCCTGATAAGATAGTATTACATGATGTTAGTATTTATGCAAAGCCAGGTCATAAAATAGCCTTTGTAGGAGCTACAGGTGCTGGAAAGACAACTATCACAAACCTTATTAATAGATTCTATGATTTAGCTGATGGAAAGATTAGATATGATGGTATTAATATTAATAAAATTAAGAAATCAGATCTAAGAAGAAGTATTGGTATTGTATTACAGGATACTAATCTATTTACAGGTACTGTAAGAGATAATATTAGATATGGAAAGCTAGATGCCTCAGAGGAAGAAATAATTAAAGCCTCTCATATAGCTAATGCCTATGACTTTATTACGAGATTACCAGAAGGATTTGATACAATGCTAACTGGTAATGGTAGTCAATTAAGCCAAGGTCAAAGACAATTAATATCTATCGCAAGAGCAGCAGTAGCTAACGCACCTGTAATGATTCTTGATGAAGCTACATCAAGTATTGATACAAGAACTGAAGCACATGTTCAAAAGGGAATGGACCAATTAATGGAGGGTAGAACAGTATTTGTTATTGCACATAGACTTTCTACTGTACAAAACTCAAATGCTATTATGGTACTAGAGTTAGGACATATAATAGAAAGAGGTACTCATGATGATTTAATTGCTCAAAAGGGTACATATTATCAGTTATATACTGGAGCATTTGAATTAGAATAAAAATAATTAATGTCTTACTTTAGTAAGGCATTTTTATTTACAAAAACTACACTTTTTACTATAATGTAAGAAAAGGAGGGAAAAAGAAATGAATTTCATTAAAAAATTTATGTTCACATTAATTGAGATAGCAATAATTGTGGTAGCATTTATTCTATTCTCGGGAACAGCTGTATCATTTGTTGTAAAAACTACACTTGGAACATCAACAAAATCTTTCTCAGGATTTGAAGCATTCCTAGGAGGAGATGATACATTCAAAGCATCTATAGGAGGAATTATTGTAGTAATATTAGTTATTGCAGCAGTAGCATTAAATGTATTAAAGATTTTTATGCCAAAGAATGCAAAGCTTATTAATATTGCAGTTGCCGTGTTAGTAATTATAGCTGCTGTGTTCCTATTTGCCGGAACAACAGATCTAATGCTAAAGTTTGAGGATGGAAAGAAGGTTGCTGATCATACAGGATCATTATTAGGACAATCAATTTCATTAAAGCTTGGTGCTGGTTCAATAGTATCTGGACTGCTTTTAATTATTTCTGGAATTTTAACATTATTTGAGGCTATCGTTCTTAAGAAAAAGTAATTAGCAAATTGCACAGGAGAAATCCTGTGTTTTTTGTTTTTATATACAATATATAAAAGTTGTTATTTACCAATTATTGTGATAAACTAATAAAATAGAAGGAGTGTTTATTATGCTAAAGTCTAACTATCATACACATACAGTATTATGTGGACATGCTGTAGGTACTATACAAGAGAATATTAGTAAAGCTATAGAATATGGTTATGAAACTTTAGGATTTTCCGAGCATGCTCCTTTACCACTTCATGAATTCAATGAGGTGGATGCAAAAAGATTATTTGCAAATGAAAATATGACAATGCAGGAATTACAAGCTAACTACTTAGATGTATTATCCAAATTAAAAGGCCATTGTAGCTTAGATATTAAAATTGGTTTAGAGAGTGAATATGTATCTGGTAATTTAGAGTTCTACAAGGAGCTAAGAAGCAAGGTAGAATATATGATACTAGGAGTACATTTCTTTAAAAGTGATTCTAAATTAATTGATACATATGCTCAAATAGATAATACAACAATGTATGATTACGCAAGAAATATAGAGGAAGCCCTAGCTACAGGATTATTTGAT
Source organism: Anaeroplasmataceae bacterium (assembly GCA_045599405.1). GTDB lineage: Bacteria > Bacillota_I > Bacilli_A > Acholeplasmatales > Anaeroplasmataceae > UBA3206. Next base: position 4,110 of record JAZRVY010000080.1, on the reverse strand, counting down.
TATTTAGCACATCCAGATTTATATCTTTATGAGAATTTAGAGTTTGATGAGGATGCTAGAAGGGTAGCTGATATGATTTGTGATTCATGTATTAAATATAATATTCCAATGGAAATTAACTGTAATGGTAAGGGTAGATATCCTAGACCAGATTTCTATGAATATATCAAGAATAAGCCAGTTAAATTTATTATTGGTGTAGATTCACATGATCCAGAGAGATTATCTGGTGAGCATATTAAAAATTCAATTGATTTAGCTAAAAGATTAAATCTTAAATTAGTTGAAAGAATTTAGAGGTGCAATATGAAAAATTATAAATTACATACCTCAGAGGGAGTAAGAGATTATTTAGGTCTTGAGCTTCTTGTAAAAGAGGAAATTGAAAAAAGAATTAAAAATTTATTTATAAGCTATGGATATGAGCTTGTTAAGACTCCTACATTTGAATATATTGATGTATATACAAGTGGAAGCCAAACACCAAGCCTATACAACCTTATTAATCGTCAAGGCGAGGTATTAGCTTTACGTAGTGATATGACATCAAGCATTGCTCGTATAGTAGCTTCAAATAATAGTAAGGTTGAAATGCCAAAGAAGTATGCTTATATTGCTGATACATTTAGATATCCTAGACTATATCAAGGAAAGAGTCATGAATTTACACAAGCTGGTATTGAAATTATTGGTACAAAGAATATTAAGTCAGATGCAGAATGTATTAAGCTAGCATTTGAGGCTTTAAAGGCTATTAATATTACTAATTATACAGTACATGTTGGATCTAGCTTATTTATTGAAGCGTTATTCAATGATTTTGGATTTGATAAGAATCAAATTGATAATTTATTATCTATTATTCAAAAGAAAGATTTTGTATTGTTAAAAAATACATTAGATAGCTATAGTTTAGATTTAGATAAAATTAATTTAGTAATTAGATTAATGGAGAATGCTGGAAAGCTTAATTTCCTACAAGGAATTATGTCAGAGCTTCAAGGAACTAAATCAGTTAAGATTCTACAGGAGCTTAAGGAATTATATAATGAGCTTATGAGAATGGGACTTGAAAATAAGCTAGTATTTGATTTTAGTATTTATTCATATGCTAATTATTATACAGGAATTACCTTCCAGGTATTCTGTGAGGGAATTGGTAAGGCTTCAGTTACAGGTGGAAGATGTGATAATTTACTTAAGACATTTGGATGCGATGCACCTGCAATTGGATTTGGTTTAAATATTAATTCGGTTCTTGATTATATTATGTCAAATGATTTAATTAAGATTGAGAGTGTTAGATATGCATCTATAGCTGATAAGGATTCCTATGTATTTGCGTATGAATCAAATAATAAGCTTAGAGCTAATGGTGTCATAGTAGATGTTTCTATGTATGATACATTAGAGGAAACTATTGAATATGCAAAGGCTAATAAATGCTCTAAGGTTCTTTATTATAAGAACAATAGTGTACAAGAAATAGAATTGGAGGATAAATAATATGGCTCTAATTACATTTGCTCTTGCTAAAGGGCGTTTAGGAAATAAAATTATTGATATGCTTAATAAGCTTAAGCTTACAGATGTAGAATTTGATGAGGATACAAGAAAGCTAGTTATTTATAGTAAGGATAACAAGTATGCATTCTTTTTATCTAAGCCAAGTGATGTACCAACATTTGTTGATTATGGAATTGCCGATGTTGGAGTTGTAGGTAAGGATACTATTTTAGAAGAGAATAGAGATATATCTGAATTACTTGATTTAGGATTTGGAAAGTGTAGAATGTGTGTTGCAGGACCAGAATCTGCAAGAGAGATATTAAATAGTGGAAAAACTATTAGAGTTGCTACTAAGTATCCAAATATTGCAAAGGCATATTTTGAAAAGACAAATAGAAGTGTTGAGATTATAAAGCTTAATGGTTCTGTTGAGCTTGGTCCTATTGTTGGACTAAGCGATGTTATTGTAGATATCGTAGAAAGTGGAAAGACTTTAGCTGAAAATGGATTAGGAGTTTTAGAAGAAATTCATCCACTATCAGCAAGATTAATTGTTAATAATGCTTCACTTAAGGTAAAATATGAGGAAATTAATCAATTAATTGATGGATTAAGAAGCCTTATTGAGGAGAAATAATATGATTAAGATTTTAGAAACTCAAGAACAAATTAATGAATTTATGGCTGCTTTAGATGAACGTGGTCAAGTAGATAATGGAAAATATTTAGATACAGTTATGGAGATTCTTGCAGATGTAAAGAAAAACAAGGATGAGGCTGTACTTAGATATACTCAAAAGTTTGATAATAAGGATGCTACATTAGACAATTTAGTTGTATCTAAGGACGAGCTTAAAAAGGCTTATGATACATTAGATACAAAGATGCAAGATGTACTAAAGACAAGTAAGGAAAGAGTAGAGGCTTATCATAAGCTTCAGCTTAGAGAAACTTGGATTAATGAGGCTATTCCAGGAGAAAAGCTAGGACAAAAGTTCACACCAGTTGCAAAGGCTGGAGTATATGTTCCTGGTGGAAAGGCTGCATATCCTTCTTCAGTAATTATGAATGTTATGCCAGCTAAGGTTGCAGGAGTAGAGGAAATTATTATGGTTACACCAGCTGTTGGTGGAGCTATTAAGCAAACTGTATTAGCTGCTGCATATATTTGTGGTGTTAATAAGGTTATTAAAATAGGTGGAGCTCAAGCAATTGCAGCATTAGCATATGGAACTAATATTGTTCCTAAGGTTGATAAGATTGTAGGACCAGGTAATATTTTCGTAGCATTAGCTAAGAGAATGGTATTTGGAACTGTAGGAATTGATTCAATTGCAGGTCCATCAGAAATTTTAGTATTAGCTGATCATACGGCAAATCCTAAGTTCCTAGCTGCTGATTTACTTGCTCAAGCTGAGCATGATGAGCTAGCATCAGGAGTACTTGTTACAACATCTAAGGACATTGCATTAATGGTACAAAAGGAAGTAGAAGCCTTCTATAATAATTCTATTAGACAAAATATTCTTGCTAAATCTATCGCTTCATATTGTGCAATTATTCTTGTAAAAGATATGAAGGAGGCTTGCAAGTTTGCAAATATTATTGCACCTGAGCACCTAGAGATATGTGTTGATAATCCATTTGATTATCTTGATGATATTAAAAATGCAGGAGCTATATTCCTAGGACATTATACTCCAGAAGCTCTTGGAGACTACATGGCAGGACCTAACCATGTTCTACCAACAGTTAAGACATCAAGATTCTTCTCACCACTAGGAGTAGATGACTTTATTAAAAAATCATCAATTCTTAACTTCACAAAGGAAGCTATGAATAGATATGCAGATAAGGTTATTGCCTTTGCAAATGAAGAAGGACTTCAAATGCATGGGGAATCAGTAAACGTAAGAAAATAATAGAAATAAAAGAGAAATTCATAAAAAAATTTCTCTTTTTTATTATGTTGCTCGAAGAGTAACCTAAAACCACCTGCTATGCGGGTGTGACACAAAGAAGCGGAAGCGTTGATGAAAAATAAAAAAATCCTTCCTGTGATATAATAGCAGTGTCCAATTGCTATATCACTAGAAAGGAAGGATTTATTTATATGTCAACCATAAAGAATGATGACACTAGTAGTTTATCACATACCAAGTGGAATTGCCAATATCATATTGTGTTCACGCCAAAATATCGACGTAAGGCGATATATGCGAAACTACGCAGTGATATTGGGAAATATTTGAGACGTCTTTGTGAATACAAAGGAGTCGAAATTATTGAAGCTCATGCGATGTCAGATCATATCCACATGCTAGTGAAGATACCACCAAAATTAGCAGTATCTTCATTTATGGGATATCTAAAAGGAAAATCGTCATTGATGATATTCGATGAACATGCTAATTTGAAATATAATTATGGAAGTAGGCACTTCTGGTCAGAAGGCTACTACGTTTCGACCGTAGGTCTAAACAAGAAAACAGTCCAAAATTATATTCGAAATCAAGAGTTAGAAGATCAACTCGAAGATAAGAAGAGTCTAAAGGAGTATAAAGACCCGTTTACGGGTAAGTAAGAGTGACAAAGGCAATT
>JAZRVY010000079.1:0-2140 GCA_045599405.1 Anaeroplasmataceae bacterium | reverse complement strand
GCGTTATATGGAGATGGAGAAACATATATAAGACCTTATGATATGTTTCTAAGCAAGGTAGATAAAATGAAATATCCTGATGTTAAGCAGGAATATAGATTTGAGCTTCAAAATATTGAATCAAAGGTGGTAAAGAAATGATATTAGATTTATTTAAGCTAGATGGTAAGGTAGCTATAGTTACTGGAGCTAATACGGGGCTTGGACAAAAGATGTGTGTAGCACTTGCACAGGCAGGATGTAATGTTGTTGGTGTTGCTAGACGTAGCTGTGAGGAAACTCAAGCTATGATTGAGGATGGAAAATTCTTTGAGGTTATTGCTGATTTATCAGTAATGAGCAATGCTAATTTAATAGTAGAAAAGACTCTTGAAAAATATGGTAGAGTAGATATATTAGTTAATAATGCTGGTATGATACTTAGAGAGGATTCAGTTAATGTAACTGAAGAGGATTTTGATAAGGTATATAATGTAAATGAAAAAATGGTATTTATGCTAAGTCAAAGAGTAGCTAAGGAATTTATAGCTCAGGGTCATGGTAAAATCATTAACATAGCATCAATGCTATCATTCCAAGGAGGTATTAGAGTTGTAGGATATGCAGCAAGCAAGCATGCTGTAGCTGGAATGACAAAGGCTTTATGTAATGAATGGGCTAAATATAACATTAATGTTAATGCTATAGCTCCAGGATATATGGCTACAAATAACACAAAGAATCTTAGAGATGATGAAAAGAGAAGTGAGGAAATTCTAAATAGAATTCCTGCAGGTAGATGGGGCCTTAATGATGATATGATGGGTGCAGTTGTGTATCTAGCATCTGACGCATCTAACTATGTTAATGGTCACATCCTTTGTGTAGATGGTGGATGGATGGCAAGATAATATGAAAAAGGGAATTATCTTTGATTGTGATGGTACATTATTAGATTCAATGGGAATGTGGATGTCTGTTGGTAGAAACTTTTTAAAGGAACAGGGTATTAACGATCCTAACATTGATAATGAATGTATGGATATGGATTTTAATGAGGCTGCTGTCTATATGAAAAATAAGCATAACCTAGAGGGTGAGCCTTCATACATTAGATTACTTTTAAACTGTATGATTGAAAATGAATATTTTTCAAAGCTACAGCTTAAGCCTGGTGTAAGAGAATATCTAGAATACGCAAAAAGTCTAGGTATTAAAATGATTATAGCTACTAATACACCAAGACCACTTGTAGAATCATGCTTCAAAAGACTTGGCATATTAGATTACTTTGTACATATTGTAACTACTACAACAGTAAAAAGAAGTAAGGCTTATCCTGATATATATGATTATTGCTTAGGAGTTCTTGGACTAGAAAAGAAGGATGTTGTAGTATTTGAGGATATAAAAACAGCTATTCAAACCCTTAAAACCTTCCATTATGATGTAGTAGGTGTTAAGGATATAGATAATGATTATATCTATGATATGTGTGATTGGACTATAGATTCCTTTGAACAAGAAAAGGCATATACATTATTAAAGAAAATGATTTAAAAAGAGGGTAGATTTTTCTACCCTTTTGAATTTTTACACAAAATATGATATAATAGCACTTACCTAAGGTGGTGATAGTATGCCTAAGCTATTAAACGATAAGAATGAACTTAATACATACAGAGGAAATGATGGAATGTTTTATAATATAAAAAATAAAAGTATTTCCTTTTCTGATAGAGTATCTCCTCAATTATTAACAGGTCTAGATTTAGAACTATCAAAAAAGAAAAAGGGAGCTCAAATAGTTCTTGGTATGGAATATGATCCGTATCCACAAATAGAAGAAAATGAAAGAGTCACAAGAGAAGCTCTCGAGCTTATTGATAAAAATAGATGCGGAGTTACTATTATAACTAAATCTAAGCTAGTGCTTAGAGATTTAGATATTATTAAGAAAATTAATGAGCACTCTACTGTAGAGGTAGTATTAATGTTTCCTACATCATCTGGTAGTGATTTAGCTATTATTGATGGTACTACTATAGAGGATAAGGCCTTTATATTAAATACCCTTAAGGATAATGATATTAAAATGTCATTATGGGTAAATCCAATATTACCATATATTAATGATGATATTAATAATGCTGAGATGCTG
>JAZRVY010000078.1:0-3331 GCA_045599405.1 Anaeroplasmataceae bacterium | reverse complement strand
CATACCATTAGATTCAACACCTCTAATCTTAGAAGCCTTAATCTTAAAATCTCCTGGTAGCACAGCACCAATTCTAGCAACAATAACCTTTAGTCCTTGTCTCATATTTGGAGCACCACAAACAATTTGGCTTACTCCATCAGATAGCTCAATTAGAGTTTTGTGTAAATGTGTTCCTTCAATATCCTCACATTCCTTAACATAACCAATTTCAAGGTTAGTTGCTGATGTTAATGGATACTCAGTTTCAATCTCTACGACATTTGCAGCAATAATCTTACTTAATTCTTCCTTAGAAATATTATCTAAATTTAAATAATCCTTTAACCAATTATATGAAACCTTCATTATTTAGCCTCCTTAAATTGTGATAAGAATCTAACATCATTTGTATAGAAGTTTCTTATATCATCAATACCATTCTTTAAAATAGCAACACGCTCAATACCAATTCCGAATGCAAATCCTTGAATCTTTTCTGGATCATATCCTGACATCTTAAGTACGTTGTTGTTAACCATACCAGCACCTAGTACCTCAATCCATCCTGTATTCTTACACATTGAGCATCCCTTACCTCCACACTTAGAGCAAGAAACGTCAACCTCTACTGATGGCTCAGTAAATGGGAAGAATGATGGACGTAATCTAATGTTATTCTTCTCTCCAAACATCTTTCTAGCAGTCTCAAGTAATACACCCTTTAAATTAGCAAATGAGATATCCTCTCCAAGTACTAATCCCTCACATTGCATAAATTGATGTGAGTGAGTTGCGTCATCAGCATCTCTACGATAAACCTTACCTGGACAAATAATCTTAATAGGAGCACCCTTCTTTTCTAGCATAGTTCTAACTTGAACTGGAGAAGTTTGGCTACGAAGTAAGATTTCAGGGTTAATATAGAATGTATCTTGCATATCTCTTGCAGGATGTCCCTTAGGTAAATTAAGCTTCTCGAAGCAATATTCATCAGTCTCAATTTCAGGTCCTTCACAAACCTCATATCCCATACCAACAAATAAATCCTCAAGCTCCATAATTACTTGATTAAGTGGATGAATAGTTCCTACATTCATCTTATATCCTGGTAGTGTAACATCTATAGTTTCAGTCTTTAGCTTTTCGTTAATTTCAGCCTCAGTAAGCTCAGTAAGCTTTTCATTATATAAAGACTCAATTTCATTCTTAACGCTATTTGTTAATTGTCCTACCTCCTTCTTTTCTTCTACAGAAAGGTTTTTCATATTAGCCATAATAGCTGATAATGGACCCTTCTTTCCTAAGAAGTTAGACTTAGCAAGGTTTAATTCAACCTTATCCTTGACACTCTTAAAATGATCCTTAGCCTCTTGTACAATTCTTTCAAGCTCTTGTTTAATCATATAAATCCTCCTAAAATAAAAAAATCGCCCTTAAAAATATAAGGACGATATAAAACCGTGGTACCACCTTAGTTCAGTATAAATACTGCACTCATTAGCCTGTAACGTAGGCATACGGATGTTATTAGCATCACTCCAAAGTGAATTCAAATATTTCCTCTTAAAGGCTTTCACCAGCCGCCCTCTCTCTAAAAGATTTCATATTTTACTACTCTTTATCAACGTATTACTCAATAATTATATATAAAATATAATTTAATTTCAACATAAAAATAAAAAAGGAGGTGTATTTTCATACACTTCCTTCATATACTAGCTAGCCATAAATAGCTCCATAACATCATCTGGTATATTTACAGTTGTAGTGCCAGCATTACTAATTTTATAAATAACTGAATTCTTAGATGATTTTTTAATTTCACCTGGTGTATCACCATTACCATAATAAATAGCCATATATGCAAGCTTTTGGTTTTTAAATCCAGCATAAATTAACATCTTCTCACCTAATATCCTAATGGCATCATGTAGTTGCATTCCTGATGGTAAATTACCTGCCTTTGAAACATATTCACCCATACTCATTATATTTACAACTAAGTTATTTTTTGTAATCTCTGCTTCATCAGAAATTAAATTAGGTAATATCACCTCTTTTATTTCATTAGTATTAAAATTTTCAATTTCTTTCATAGCTTGTAGTTTCCAATCCATACCACTTATCTTAACTGCCTCTTGCTCAAGTGATAATATTGCATATGCTTCTTGTGAAATTGTTGTATTAGATGATGACATACTCATTTTTGCATGCATTTTATCTCCATTAAATTCTGCATATATTTTAGTGGTACTATCTACAGTAGTATCACTTATTCCTATAGGCGTTGATGATTTAAATGTCGCATCTACAGTAACATTCTTATAATCAAATGACTCTAATATCATTGATGAATCAGCTTCTAAATCAATCTCATCATATTTAACTGTCTTTCCACATGAGGCTAAAGAGCCAAGCGCTAGTAATCCAAGTCCAGCAATTAATAATCCTTTTCTCATTTTCTATTCCATCCTTTCAAAATACAACTCAATGATATATTTAAACCCACTTGCATTAAAGCAATTTGAACTTGCATCTTGCATAAGTATACAAACAAAAAGAGTGTGTAGTCAAACACACCCATTTTTTGATTAATCATCTAATGGAACAGCTGTAGTTTGCTTCTCAACGCCCACAACCATCATAGATTCAACGTGGCTAACACCTGGAATAGCCATGACCTTATCAATAACAAAGTCTCTGTAGAACTTTAAATCCTTTGCATATACCTTAAGTAAGTAAGCACAGTCACCTGTAATAGTATAGCATTCTACTATTTGAGGAATCTTATATGCCTCCTCAATAAATCTTGATGCTGTTTCTCTATTAAGTGGTGATAATGCAACCTTAGCAAAGGCTGTAACCTCATATCCTACCTTCTTTTCATCAATAATGGTAGTAAAGCTCTTAATAATATCATTTTCCTTAAGATTCTTAGTTCTAAGTAAACAAGATGATGGAGCTAAACCAATTCTTTTAGATAGCTCTACGTTTGAAATAGACGCATCCTCTTGTAATAATTTTAGTATTTTCTTATCATGCTCATCTAGATTAAATATTTCACTCATATTACAATCCCCCTTTAGACAATTTGATTATAAAGCCAAAGTTGTTAATTGTAAATTTATTATCTATAAATATGTATAATAATTTTATAAAATATGTCTTTTATTGAATATTATTTTAATATTTAAGGAAAGATATAATCTTTGTTTTCGATTCATCCACTCTTTCTACTATTCCTTTATATATAGGAGATTGAGTAATTGGTCTAACTGTTATAATTAATGAAATATCCTTATCATTTAAATATTCATCTAATAAGGATGTATCATCATACTTTGTAATA
>JAZRVY010000077.1:0-8414 GCA_045599405.1 Anaeroplasmataceae bacterium | reverse complement strand
ATTAGGATATTCCTTAATCTCTACAACATCACTTAAAATAGTTAATAAATAAATATCCATCATATTAGTATTAATTAAGTATTTTGTGTCCTTAATTAAATCTATATGATTAAAGTTATCTATATCATAAAATGATTCATTTCTAAATTGCTCAATAGTTATTTGATTATTTTCAAGAAGCTCCCCTAAAGAGGTACCATGGAAAAAGGCCTTTTCATTTACCTCATTATTCTTTGAAAATAATTCATAGCTAAATTTATGGATATTAATAATCATATTATAAAATACACAGCATAAATGATTTGTATATTCATCCTTTGTAATGAAGCCTGGATCTGTTATTTGAGGTTCCATAGTAGTGACAAAGTCACATTCTACATCCTCAAATTTAATATCTAGATTATTATTGCTGTTGTAGTCATTAACTAGCTTATGTAGATATTCCTTATATTTTTCAAATAAATCCTTTAAAAAGAAGAATACCTCATTTCTACATATAAATTCCATATCCATTTCCATAAGATTAGATATGATATTTAAAAATTCCTCTCTATTAAATTTACTAAATTCTAAAAACTCTAAATCCTTCATAAATATCCTTTGAAAAATAAAAGCCTAATTGCTTAGGCTTAATTTAAAATTGTTTTTGATGTTACATATTCTCCGTATGTATATGCTAGTAAGTAATTATAGCTTACAGCAGTAGAAGAACCCTTAGTTGTAACATAACAGTTAAATGTTAGATTAACATATGCAGTTGGCTTTTTCTTTTGAACAAATAATAGTGGCTTTTGAGGATACTTTATTGATAGATCCTTAAATTCATATGTCTTTTCTGTTGTTTTGTTAACTGTTTGATTAGTACCATCTACAGTTTCTGTGATTGTTGATGACTTTGAGAATGTTGATGCGATAGTTGTAGCAGCAGCAGATCCCTTTTGCATAGCTCCTGACCAATATTGATTTCCAAGAGAAACCTGATATTTAACTGATGTGAATGTGTATCCCTCAGCAGCATTTGCAATATATGCCTTAAATGTATAATCAGGAAGTGTATTCATTTCATCCTTTGATACAATTTCAGAGCAGTAGAATGTAAAATCAAATGGCTTGATTTTAGATTTATCTGCAGTCTCAATTTTGTAAGAGCTTGTGAATTTTGATCCCTCATAAATATCATTAGCTGACTTTTTGTTTTTATTATATGTAACTATATAAGTTGCAAATACACAAACAATGAAAAGTGCTAGGAATGAACCTAAAATAATCCATTTTCTAATAGCAACCTTTGACTTTTGATTATTCTTTCCCATGTTATTACCTCTTTAATATTATCTATAATATTGTATTATATTTATATCATATTTTCAATACTAAACAAATCTAATAAATCATTTATAATTTATTGACTAAAGCGCTTTTATAAGTTATAATAATAAACGGAATTTTAATGTAATTATCAAACTAAATAATTCATTTATTTATAAATTATATTTTAATTTTAATAAACAAAAAAATGGAGGTGTAGGTATGTTCCTATTAGGTATTGGTCCTGTTGTAGGAATATTAGCTGCGGTTTCTGTTTGTTGTTTAGGTGTTGGTGCGGTACTTGGATTTTTTGTTGGTAAGAAGTCTAAGGCTAAGTCTGATGAGACATCATTCTTAAAGAGTAAGGAAACTGCTGATGGAATGATTAAGAGTGCTCAAGAGGAATGTGACCGTATCAAAAAGGAATCTATTGCTGAAGCAAAGCAAGAAATTTTCGTGCTTAAGCAAGAGGCTGATAAGGATATTAAAGAGCGTAAGAGCGTTGTTGTTGAATTAGAGGCTAAAATTAATCAACGTGAGGATTCCTTAGACAGACGTAGTTCAAATTTAGATCGTCGTGAAGAGCTTTTAAACGGAAAAGAAATTAAATTAGATGAAAAGAAAATTGAATTAGAACAACTAAATAACAAAGTTGAGGAAATCAAGGCTGAACAAGAAAAGAAGCTTGTTGAAATATCAGGTCTTACTAAAGAAGATGCTAGTAAGCTTGTTATGGAGAGAGTAAGAGAGGAAATGAGCCAAGAAATTGCCACATATATTAAGGAAGAGGAAGATAAGGCTAAGAACGAGGTCAACAAGAAGGCTAAGAACTTATTATCTATCGCTATTCAAAAATATGCTGGTGAGACAGTTTCAGAGTCAACTGTAAGTGTAGTTAACATTCCAGGTGACGAGATGAAGGGACGTATTATCGGACGTGAAGGACGTAATATTAGAGCTATTGAGACACTAACAGGAGTAGATTTAATTATTGATGATACTCCAGATGCAGTAGTTGTATCAAGCTTTGACCCTGTTAGACGTGAAATTGCAAAGAAGTCATTAGAAATGCTTGTAAGTGATGGTAGAATCCACCCTGCAAGAATTGAAGAGGTTGTTGAAAGATGCCGTAACGAAATTGAAATGGATATTCGTGAGCGTGGAGATGCAGCCGTATTTAAGGTTGGAGTAGGTAAGCTACATCCAGATTTAGTAAGATTAATCGGAAGAATGTACTATCGTACATCATTCGGACAAAATGTTTTACAGCATTCAATTGAAACAGCTACAATAGCTGGAAAGCTAGCTGCAGAGCTAGGAGAAAACGAAGCTTTAGCTCGTCGTGCTGGATTACTACATGATATTGGTAAATCAGTTGACCACGAGGTAGAAGGAAGCCACGTAGAAATTGGTGTTGAGTTAGCTAAGAAGTATCACGAACCTAAAGAGGTTATTGATGCTATTGCATCTCACCATGAGGACGTAGCTCCAAACAGTGTTATTGCAGTATTAGTAGCTGCAGCTGACGCAGTATCAAGTGCAAGACCTGGTGCTCGTTCTGACTCTGTTGAAAACTATACAAAGAGACTTAGAGATCTTGAGGCTATCTCAACATCTTGTAAGGGTGTTAAATCAGCATACGCTATTCAAGCGGGACGTGAGGTTCGTGTTATCGTTAACCCAGAAGAGGTTGATGATTTAGAAATCATTCAAATTGCTCGTAAGATTAAGGAAGAGGTTCAAGAGAAGCTTTCTTATCCAGGAACAGTTAAAATCACTGTTATTCGTGAAAAGCGTTGTGAAGATATCGCTAAGTAATTAACTAAGGGGACACTTAAGTGTTCCCTTTTTTATTTCTTTGTGATATCATCTTTATATCCTAATTTAGAAAGTGTAAAGACAAATGAGAATATTATATATAGGAGATATCGTAGGTAGCGCAGGACTAGAATTTTTAGAGGCTAACTTACAAAGTATTAAGAATGATAATAAGATTAATTTAGTAATCGCAAATGCTGAAAATGTAACTAACGGAAGAGGATTAAATAAGGATCATTATTTAAGGCTTATGAAGCTTGGTATTTCAGTGCTTACTATGGGAAATCATACATTCTCGCAAAAGCAAATAAAGGAATATATAAATGAAAACTCTAAAATAGTAAGACCAGCAAATTATTGTACAGATTATGGTAAGGGATATATTACCTTTAAATACAATGATACTAATATTACTGTAGTGAATATGCTAGGTAGAGTTTATATGAATAATATGAGCCTAGAATGTCCATTTAAAACTATGGATAAAATCTATCAAGAGGTAAAGGATAAATCAGACTATATCATTGTTGATTTACATGCTGAGGCTACATCAGAAAAAATAGCCTTTGGGTTCGATTTTGATGGTAAGGTATCAGCCGTTGTAGGAACTCATACTCATGTGCCAACAGCTGATGAAAGAGTCCTTCCTAAGGGTACATTATATATTTCTGATATTGGTATGACAGGACCATATGATGGAGTTTTAGGTGATAATAAGGAAACTATTATTGAAAGATTTAGAAGCGGAGTATATGAGCCAGCTAAGGTAGAGGAATCATCTAGAATTCAGTTTAATGCGGTAATCCTTGATTTTAATCCAATTAAAAATAAGATATCAAGAATTAATTTAGTAAAGTAAGATCAGCAGGTCTTACTTTTTTATTTATTTAAAATTGTTGACAAATCAACAAAACTAAAATACAATATTAATTGTTGATAAATCAACAAACGAAAGGAAACATATTTATGATTAAATTAATTGTAGACTCAGCTAGTGATATTACAAAGGAATATGCACAAGCTAATAACATTGATGTATTACCACTTCATGTAAAAATAGGAGATGTGGATTATCTTGATGGAGTAACAATCTCAGGACATGAGTTTTTTGAAAAGCTAATTGAATGTGATGATTTACCAAAAACAGCACAAATAGCTCCTGGAGATTTTATGAACTCATTTGAAAAATATAAGGATGATGATGTAATTTGTATTACATTATCAAAAAAGCTATCTGGAACATTCCAATCTGCAGTGCTTGCAAAGGAAGAATATCCTAATGTTTATGTAATTGATAGCGATAATGTAACTATAGGTGAAACATTATTGATCCAGCTTGCGGTTAGATTAATAAATGAAGGAAAGAATGTTAAGGAAATTGTAGACATTCTTGAAAAGGAAAAAAATAATATTAGATTAGTAGCTCTTTTAGATACATTAGAGTATTTAAAGAAGGGTGGAAGAATTAGTGCAGCTACTGCATTCATTGGTGGAATTTTAAATATTAAGCCAGTAGTAGAGGTCATTGATGGAGAGGTTAAGCTTATTGGTAAGGCTCGTGGAAGTAAGATGGGTAATAATAAGCTTAGAGAAAAAATTGATGAGTATGGTGGAATTAATTTTGATATGCCATATGGACTGGCTTATTCAGGATTATCTGATGAATTACTTCAAAAGTATATTAGAGATTCTGCAGATGTATACCCAGCAGGAACAAAATTTAATCAATTGTTAATCGGTCCAACAATTGGAACTCATGTAGGTCCTGGAGCTATAGCTTGCGCATTCTTCAAGAAATAATTGTCATTTTATGAATATTATAATATAATATTTATCGGTGATTTTTATGAAAAAAATTAAGTTAAGTGTTCCTAATTTAGCAGAGGCTAGAAATAGAAAAAGAGAAGAAACTAAACGTATAGCCTATAAATTAGCTGAAGAATATAAGAATATTGGTAAAGGAAAGACTTATCATGTCTTTACATATGGATGCCAAGGTAATGAGGCTGATAGCGAGGTTATGTGTGGTATTTTAGAGCAATTAGGATATACACTTTCAACTGATGAATATGCTGCAGATGTAGTTATTTTAAATACGTGTGCAATTAGAGAAAATGCTGAAAATAGAATCTGGGGAGTTTTAGGACTTTTAAAGGGTGTTAAAAGAGAAAATCCTAATATGCTAATTGGTATATCAGGATGTATGCCTCAGGAAGAAAAATCAGTAACTAAGATTCTTGAATCTTATCCTCAAATAGATTTAGTATTTGGTACTCATAATATTGCAAATTTACCTAAGCTTTTATTTGAAGCATATATGTCAAAGAGCAAGGTTATTGAGGTATTATCTACTCAAGGAAATATCCTTGAGGAGGCTCCAAAGGTTAGATTATCTAAGCATAAGGCTTGGGTTAATATTATGTATGGATGTGATGAATTTTGTACATACTGTATTGTTCCATACACAAGAGGTAAGGAGCGTTCAAGAGATAAAGAGGATATTATCAATGAGGTAAATGAGCTTGTAGCTCAAGGCTATAAGGAAATTACCCTACTAGGACAAAATGTAAATGCCTATGGTAAGGATAAGGGTCTTGATTATACATTTGGAGATTTATTAGTTGATCTTGATAAGACAGGTATAAAGAGAATTAGATATACAACAAGCCATCCAAGAGATTTTGATGATAAGACAATCAACGCAATGGCTACATGTAAATCAGTTATGCCATCATTACATTTACCAGTACAATCTGGAAATGATAATATTCTTAAAAAGATGAATAGAAAATATACCTTTGATCAATATATGAGCATAATAAATAGCTTAAAGGAAAAGGTTCCTGGAATTAGTATTACTACAGATATAATTGTAGGTTTCCCAAATGAAACAAATGAGGAATTTGAGGATACATTAAAGCTAGTTAATGCGGTTAAGTATGAGGGAGCTTATACGTTTATTTTCTCTCCAAGAGAGGGAACTCCAGCTGCAAAGATGGAGGATTTAACTCCACGTGAGGAAAAAGAAGAAAGACTTCAAAGATTAAATGAGCTAGTAAATAAGTATTATTATGAGGGTAATGCTAGATTTATCGGACAAGTTGTTGAGGTTTTAGTTGATGGAGAAAGTAAGAATGGAGAGGGTATGATGTGCGGATATACAGAGCACAACAAGCTATGCCATTTCCAATCTGACAACAAGGATATTGTTGGTACATTTGTTAAGGTTAAGGTTACAGAGGCTAAATCTTGGCATATTGTAGGAGAGCTTTGTGAATAATTTAGATCAAATAAAGGCTGATTTAATTAATAGTATTTCACAGCTACCTAATATAAAAAGACTAAAGGAATTAGAATCAATAATTGATTCCAATCCTAATATAAATACTAAATTTGATGATTTAAAGCTAATTCAGCAAAATTTAGTTAACGCTAGATATTATAAGGTGCAAGAAAAGGTAGTAGAGTATCAATCAAAGCTAGATAATATCACTAAGGAAATTAATGATATTCCCTTCCTTGATGAGTACTTAGAGCTTCTTGAGGAGGCTTACCTAATGCTAAATAATGTCAGCAAGATAATTTCAGATGAAATTAGTAATGACAGATAATTGACATAATTGTATCAATTATGTATAATAAAGTAAACTTAGAAAAAGGAAAATGGTATTATGGAAATTTTTGAAAAAGTAAAAGAAATTATTGTTAATGAGCTAAAGGTTGAAGCTGATAAGGTAACTTTAGAAGCTAACTTACATGATGATTTAGGAGCAGATTCAATTGATGCAGTTGAAGTAATCATGTCACTTGAGGATGAATTTGGAATCTCTATTGATGACGATGCTGCTCAAAATATTAAGACAGTTCAAGATTTAGTTAATTATATTGAGAATAACAAGTAATAAACAATAAAAATCAATAGCATTAGCTATTGGTTTTTTTATTTTGTAAGGGAGGTGAGTGTATGATTCAAAAGTTTAATGAATGGCGTACTAAAAGATTATTCAAAATAGAACGTGATAGACATAAGATGAAAAGATTTATCTATTCATCAAATATTAGACCTGTTTGTAGTGGATTTGATAGCAATAATCTATATCCAACGCTAGTTGCTGATACTATGTCTAAATATTATAGAATGAATGGATATAATATTATGTATCCAATAGTCATTAATAACCTAAACCAAGATTCATACCAATATACTCGTTTACGAAATTTAGGCTTTGAAACACTTAAAACTTTGCATATAGAGGAATTAATAAAGGCTGGAGTTGGATTCGATAAGGAAAAGCAAATGGCCTATAGTGATTTAGAATTTGTTGAGTTCGTTCAAAAGCTTTTTTTAAATATGTATAATGATAACATGCTATCATTTGTTGATAGAGAGGTATATGTAGATTTTACTAATAAAATAGTATATCCAGATTATAAGATTTATAAGAAGGATAGTTTTGCATATAGCAAGGATACAAATGAAAAGCTACATATTAAAAAGCTAAAGGTTATTACTCTTGATTTATCTAAAATGGATAATTTATATGATGATATATCAAATATTGATATGCCAGAAAATATAAAAAAGGAAGTACTTGATATGCTAGAATATGATTCTGGCCTTAGAGTAGATTTTTATGCTGATACAAAATGCATCAGCTTAAATATTGATAATCCTGAATATATCGCTGGTATTACGTATTTAGCGGTTAATCCTAGCTTATGTGATATTACAAGATATACATCACCTGAGGAGCTAAATACTATAAATGAATTTATAGAAAATGAGGATAAGGATTTAGATTTATATACAGGATTAACTTTAAAGAATCCATTAACTAATACTGATATATATGTATTTGCATCATACAAATATGATGAGGCTATACATATAGGTATTCCTGCTGTAAATGATAAGGATTATAAATTCTCTAATGATATGGGTCTAGATTATATAGATATTCTAGAGGAGGATTATATTATTAATTCTGATTTCCTTACAGGTATGAAAAAGGAGCAAGCTAGAGAAACGTTAATTAACTCCTTTGTAGAGGAGGGAATGGCTACTCTATATAAAAAGATTAGATTGGATAATCTAATTATTTCATCATATGATGATTTAGGTATTTTAGTTCCTATTCATCTAGATAGCTATAATAATATTGTTGTGTTTGATCCTAAATATTTACCTATAAATATTACAAATAGATATAAGGTTAATATTTCTAATGAGGAAGAATTAGAATTTGATATTAATCTAAATAAAATGGTATTTAGTGAAGACTTTATTA
>JAZRVY010000076.1:0-5826 GCA_045599405.1 Anaeroplasmataceae bacterium | reverse complement strand
GATTCGACACAATATTATTGAAAACGATCCGTTTTTGTGGTATAAATAATAAATGAAAGCTATCAAAATAAAAAGGATATTATTATATCCATAACAAGGAGCTAATATATGAAAATAATATTTATGGGAACACCTAACTTTAGTGTTAGAATATTAGAAGCACTTGCAAATAAATATGAGGTTGTAGCTGTAGTTACACAGCCAGATAAGCTAGTAGGTAGAAAAAAGGTATTAACACCACCTCCAGTTAAGGCTAGAGCCTTAGAGCTTAACATTCCAGTTTTGCAGCCTGTTAAAATTAAAGAGGAATATAATGAGGTTTTAAAATATAAGGCTGATATGATAGTTACAGCTGCATATGGACAAATAGTACCTGATATTATTCTTAGCTCCTATAAGAAATGTATTAATGTTCATGCATCATTACTTCCAAAGTATAGAGGAGGAGCTCCTATACAAAGAAGTATTATGAATGGAGATAAAATAACTGGTGTTAGTATTATTGAAATGGTTCATAAAATGGATGCAGGAGTTATATATTCTAAAAAGGAATTAGAAATTCTTGATACAGATAATAATGAAATATTATTTGATAAGCTATCTGTTGTAGGTAGAGATTTATTATTAGAATCTATTGAGGATATTTATAATGATGTTAATAAGGGAATAGCTCAGGATGAGAATCTTGTAGTATTCTCACCAAATATTAAAAGAGAGGAAGAGAAAATCTCTTTTGCTGAAGATTCTATAAATATTTTTAATAAGATAAGAGGTCTTGCAATGGAGCCAGGAGCTTATTGTGAGATTAATGGAGAGGTCATTAAGGTATATTCATCAAATATTGTTGAATATAGTGGGAATGAGGAGCCATGTACTGTTCTTGATTTAAAGAAAAAAATCTTAGTTAAGACTAAGGATAAGGCTATTGAGCTTGTTGATATTAAGCCAACAGGTAAAAATATGATGAAGGCTAGAGATTATGTAAATGGTCAAAAGCTTATTAATATAAATGATAAATTTAATTAATTAAAAAATAATGAATTTAAAGGAAAGGAGTAAGCATAATGAAATTTAATTTTAAAGATTATTGGAAGAATAACTTTGCGATTGAACGAGATGTTGATATTACTAATGAATGTGCTATGCTAAATAGACGTAATATAGTAGTTAAGAATATTGTCTTTTACTCCAACCTTTTCTTTACACTAATATTATTTATTATAGGTATGCTGTCAGGTACTACATCTAACTTAGTTATGACAGGTATATTACTACCTTTAACATTTATCATCAATAGAACACTAAAGAAGCTTATTATTAAGGCTCCAGGAGATTATATTAAGCAAATGATTGCTGAATATTTCTGTGTGTTTTATATGTTCTTAATTTCATTTATCTTGTATATCAAGCTGATGCTAGGAGCATCAGATATGGAGGTTAAATATCAGGATAGTGCATATATATTAATTTATTATGCGATGATAGTTATGTCACTATATCAGGATCCTAAGCTAATTAAGAATGCATTCCCATATTTATTATCATTTGTAACAATATTCCATTTTACATTAACATATGATTTTATTCATATGTCACCAGATACAAGTAACGGAATAGAGGGATTTATTGAAAATATAAAGGTAATATTTAAGGAAGGATATATCTATGATATATTCCTAAGAACTTTGTTCTTAGTTGTATTCTTTGCGGTACTTTATATTACAGTGTTCCTTGCATCTCGTATGCAGGAGCAAAGAAAGACAGAGCTTTTAAAAAGACAAAATGTACAGGATGCCTTTGTTGATGTAGTAGTAAATTTATTTGATAGTACACTTCAGGATTCAGCCATAACATCTCAAGAAAAGCTTGAGGCTCCACTCCTTGAGGATATGGTAGTTAAGCTATCACAGCTTTGGGGTATGGATACAAATGAGGTTGAGCGTTCAAAGGATTTTGCGACTATTCACTATAAGGGTGAGGTGGATTTTGATGTATCGTCAATAGAGGATACAGACAAAAAGTTTGAAATGCTAGAAAGTCAAACAGAATTAGGTAATAACATAATAAGAAGACTTCAAATAAGAAGAAAGAGTATTGATATTTATCGTGCTGGTCTTGAAGGATGGAATGATGAGGACTTTAAGCGAAGCGTAAAGAGTGTAACCGAGGGAGATTACATGTATCAAATAGTTTTATTATGTGATTTATATATTTTATTTAGAAATGTAAGACCATTTAAGAGAACGTTTAATCATCAACAGGCACTTGATAGATTTGAAACAGAATACCATTGGTATTTTGATAGAGAGCTTTTAGATAGATTTATCAAATTCTCAAATGACTTTAATGATATATATGTAAATTTCGTATCAAGAGGATACGTAGATTCGGAGGATTAAAATGGAAAAGAAGGTATTTTATCCAACTGGAGTTTGTAGTAAGCAAATTTCATTTGAATATGAAAATGGAAAGATGCATAACCTAGCATTTATAGGTGGATGCAATGGTAATTTAAAGGCTATTGGAAAGCTTTGTGAAGGAATGGAGCTAACTAAAATAGTTGAAATATTAGAAGGAAATACATGTGGTTTTAGGCAAACATCATGTGCAGATCAATTGACAAAAGCAATTAAGGAGGTTATTTAATATGTCATATTTTTTCACATCAGAATCAGTAACAGAAGGTCATCCAGATAAAATATGTGACCAAATCAGTGATGCAGTACTAGATGCATTATTAGCGCAAGATCCAGAATCAAGAGTAGCATGCGAGAGTGTTGTTACAACTGGTATGGCATTTGTGTTTGGAGAGATTACTACAAAGGGATATGTTGATATTCAAAAGATAGTAAGAGATACAGTTAGAGAAATTGGATATACAAGAGGTAAATTCGGATTTGACGCTGCCAATTTAGCAGTTATGACTGCAATTGATCCTCAATCTCCAGATATTGCACAAGGAGTAGATGAAACAAAGGATCATGAGCAAGGTGCAGGAGACCAAGGAATTATGTTTGGATACGCATCAAATGAAACAGAGGAGTATATGCCACTTGCTATAACTCTTGCTCATAAGCTTGCTTATAGATTAGCTTATGTCAGAAAGAATCATATACTTGACTGTCTACGTCCAGATGGAAAAACTCAGGTTACTGTTGAATATAATGATGATAATACAGTAAAGAGAATTGATACAGTATTAATCTCAACTCAACACTCACCATTAATTCCAATGGAGGAGCTTAGAGCTATGATTAAGAAATATGTAGTAGACCCTGTAGTTCCAGCAGAGCTTGTTGATGAGAATACTAAATTCTTATTTAATCCAACTGGAAGATTCGTAGTTGGTGGACCTCAAGGAGATTCAGGTCTTACTGGACGTAAGATCATCGTAGATACTTATGGAGGAGCTGCAGCTCATGGTGGTGGAGCATTCTCTGGTAAGGATCCATCTAAGGTAGATAGATCTGCATCATATATGGCAAGATATATTGCAAAGAATATTGTTGCCTCAAAGATTGCAGATAAGTGCCAAATACAGTTATCATATGCTATTGGAGTTGCTGAGCCTACATCTGTTCTTGTTAATTGCTTTGGAACAAATAAGGTAGCAGAATCTGTAATTACAGAAGCTGTTAAGCAAAACTTCAGACTTACACCAAAGGGAATTATTGAAACATTAGACCTTAAGAGACCAATCTATAAGCAAACTGCAGCCTATGGACATTTCGGAAGAAATGATCTAGATTTACCATGGGAAAAGCTAGATAAGGTAGAAGTATTCAAAAACCTAAAATAATCATAAAAGAACACCTTTAATAAGGTGTTTTTTTAAATTAAGGTTACATTTTAATTAAAATTATTTAATATTAATAATATAGAACATTAAAGAAATGAAGTGGTAATAATGTCAGATAAGAAAATAACATTAGAAATTGAATATGATAAATATCCTGAGTTATATACTCAGCTAGAAAAAATAATGAATAAGGAGCTTATTACAGGAGATGTTAAATCATCTCCTATTAAATTCATAGAATCAGAACAGGAATACTTAAATTCCCTTGTTAAGCTAGATAAGGTCATTAATGGTCTTCATCTTAGAGATGATAACTGGCTGTGGTCAGCTATGGATGAAAATAGACCTTATACAATATATTATGATGCACGTTATATTGAAAGATATAGCGATGTTCCCGATAGATACCTATATAGTGAATTAAGTGAATATATAGATAATCTATCTAATATAGTGTCTGATATTTACATGGAAATACCTTTTGATTTAATTAATTCCTATTTAGTAAAATGTGAGGGGAATAAAAGAGAAAGACGTAATATAAATGAATGTGAAGGTGGCTGCTTCGAATATTATATTTCAAAGGATGATCAATTTTCATTAATTAGCTATTACGCTAATTTAATAAAAGCGGTTAAGGATGAGCTAGAATCAAGAAATAGACATGAACCAATGAAACAATTACCTGAATTAGAAATAGATAATGAATTTAAAGAAATGTGTAACAAAATTTTTAAACTATCAGATGAGAATCATGTTTCACAAATGCTATCAGAATCTAAATTAGAGTTATTTGGAGATTATAATAGTGTTGTTGATGAAATATTAATGTATATTGGATTATGCCTAGGCACAAGAGATAGAGATTGGTTAAACCAAAAATCATCTAAGAATTTTTGGCTTGATACATTATTTTTGAAATTAACAAATGATTTTAAAGAACCATATACAACAATAATGAAGGAGCTAGCAAATAAGATAGCCATATTGTTTATTAATCAATATCTAAATCATCCTGATTGTTTAAGTCCATTTGGATTTAATAGCTTTGTTGAATATATAAATGATAACTATTTTAAAGATGATAAAATAGAAATATTAAAGCGTTGTAGTACTGTCACACCACTAGCAAAAAGAATATATGAGCAATATAAAAATGACTAATTTTTTTCGGAAATTAGTCTTTTTTTTATTTTTTTTAGTAATTTTAGCTTTTTTTGGATATGTATATAGTGAGGTGATAAAAAATGAAAAGAAAATTATTAATTTTTGTCCTTACTATATTTAGTCTTGTGACTTTATCATTTAACATGGTAAAAACTAAGGCAGTAAGCTGTAGTGATTATCAAAGATTTACAAGTATCACACCATCAAGTGGTAAGCTACTTGTAAATTATAGTGAAACAGAGCTAAAGACATATATTAAGGCCACAAAGAAGAAAAGATTTAGTGGATGGAGAATAAGCTACATTAATAAAAGAAGTAAATGTAACTTTTTATCTGAAACAATTCTTTCTATCTTTAACACAGGAACAACTCCAATAAAATATAAGGTAAGTGAGGTTGATTCTAAGGTTGTAAAAACATCTGTATCATGCACAGGATCAATTGGATACAAGATGTCAGGTGATGTTAAAAAGTTCAAGCATAACCTAGATACAAGCCTTAAAATGCAGGCTGATTATAGTGTTACTGTGGATGTAAAAACAACAGAGAATCTAGAAATAGATATTGATCCTGGTACTAAGGCGGTTATGTATTTACAGGGAACTGGATATCTAACTAATGGATATGCTAGATATTATAGCTTCTGGATAACTCAAATGGCTGGTGGATTTGAATTCTTTGAAATTACAGATATTTATCCTAAGATTGTGAAGGTAAAGATATAATGAGGTGGATATTTAATATAGTATATACCCTTATACTTACAGCAATAGTATCTATACTTGCAATTTCACTTAATAATAAATCATATCTAGAGGAATATAATTATTCATTAATGACAAATTATTCATTTTTAAGTA
>JAZRVY010000075.1:0-9870 GCA_045599405.1 Anaeroplasmataceae bacterium | reverse complement strand
AAGAAAAAGGTATAGATATTAGTTTAATTAAGGATTATTATTTTAATGAATATGATAAAAATGAAATTATTATAGGATATTCAGCTATTAACTATAATGATATACCTAAGGCTACTAATTTACTTATAGATGCAATAAAGGAAGCTAAAATATAGCTTCCTTTTATATTACATCTTTGATTCAATTAGCTTCTTTACAGAGGCCTTTAGGTCATCTCTTTGGAGAGCAAAATCAATTGTAGCCTCAATAAATCCAATCTTAGATCCAATATCATATCTTTTTCCATTGATATCTAGAGAATAAACCTCAGACTCAGACATCATACGAAGTATAGCATCTGTTAATTGAATTTCATTTCCAGCACCTCTGGTTTGAGTTTCTAAATATTTAAAGATTTCAGGATTTAGGATATATCTACCACCAATAGCACTATGGCTAGGTGCAACCTCTAGCTTAGGCTTTTCTACAACACCCTTTAGTAATGACAATCCCTTAGATACTTCCTTTAAAGGATCACAAATACCATATTTAGATACATCAGCATCAGATACCTCTAATGTTCCCAAAATAGAACCATTTGCTTGGTTATAGGCATCAATACATTGGGCTAAGGCTGGCTTGCCATTCCCAACATAAACATCGTCTCCTAGTAATACCGCAAATGGCTCATTACCTACAAAAGCCTTTGCACATAATACTGCATGACCAAGTCCTAGCTGCTCCTGCTGACGTACAAAATGTACGCTAACTCTCTTTGGCATTTCTAATATTCTTTCAAGCTCGGCTGTCTTATTCTTTTCCTTTAATTGACTTTCAAGCTCATAATTTCTATCAAAATAATCTACTATAGAATTTTTATTACCACTAACAATAATTAATATTTCTTCAATACCACTATCTAAAGCCTCTCTTACGATATACTCAATAGTTGGTGTATCAATAATTGGTAGCATTTCCTTAGCAACAGCCTTTGTAACTGGTAAAAATCTAGTACCATATCCAGCGGCTGGAATAATTGCCTTTCTAATTTTCATATAATACCTCTTATTTCTTATCTACAATCTCAGCTTCTACAACCTTATCATCATTTAATATAGGAGCCTCTGATGTTGACTTCTTTTGTGGTTGCTGATAATTCATTTGTCCTCTATTAGTTCCTCTATTGTTAAACATATTTAATATTCTCTTCTTACCAACAATAGTATCACCAATAGCTAATATAATAATGATATATGCAATTAGCATTAATACAATCTTCACATAATAGCTTGCTGTAATAACATTCTTAGATGTATAACCTATTTCAAATGAATCATTAGATAGGAATGATTCCTTCCATGTCTTATAAAATGAATTGATGTTAGTGTTAGTAATAACAGCTGCATTATATTCATCCTTAAGCTCCTTAATCTTTAGCATAAATGCACTATCAAATCCTAAATTTACAACAATCTTATGATATGCAGTACCTGTTGAATTATTAAGAGTAATTGATGTAATATGATCCATACCAACCTCATTCATAAAATCACATGATACTGTGAATTCATAAATATCCTGTTGATTTCTTGCAAAGAACATAGTTTCAAAATCACCATATTCAGCAGATGGTGAAATCTTATATCCATCAACTGTACCAATATTATAATAAGTAAAATCACCAGCAGATCCTTCAACTGTATATCCCATAAGATTATAATATGCATAATTCTTAGCAGGATCTTGCTGATTAGTTTTTGTCATTTGATCATTTACAAGAACAATTGTGTAAGCATAATCTAGCATAGAATACTTCTTTTTTCCAACTGTTCTAGTTGTAATTGATGCAGTTTCAAATACTCTAACGCTAGCTCCATCTGTTAAATTAGCACTATATACAGGTGTTGCATTAACATATTGTGTATCTAATCTTAAGACATTTTCAAGAGTGTCATTCTTAACAGCCTTCTTTACAATCTTATCCTCTGTATTTTGATATTGAACCATCGCAAATGCGAACATAAATAATATTCCCATGATGATAGTTCCAGCATAATAAACAATCTTTTTCCACATAGTAAAAACCCTTTCTGTGTCACATACAATATTATACTAAAAATATATAAATATTCAAGAATTATAATTTTTGTTCTTTACAAATTAATATTCTTTATGTATAATAATTATCGCGTAATATATGGCGTACATGGTGAAATGGTTAACACTCTAGTTTGTGGCACTAGCATGTGCAGGTTCGATTCCTGTTGTACGCCCCACTTAAAATAACAAGCTCAGCTGAGCTTTTTTTATTATATTTATATTCAAACGGAGACCGAAATTATCAGTCTCCGTTTATTATTTAACAATATCTTAAAGATTCTTTACTATCTTTTCTACTTCTAAAATATCTATTTCAGTGACATTAGATATCTGTTCTAAAGAAAGTCCATTCCTTGACATAGTCCTAATTAGCTCTTGTTTACCTTCATCTTTATATGCATTTCTTAGCATTAAATCATCATGCTGTTGAAATGCTTCCCATGCATCCTTTTCTTCTTGTGTAAATTCCTTCATCTCTGTTGCTGCCTCCTTTATTAAACTATATTTTGATTCAGCATAGCTTGATACATTAATATTATTCATTATATCAATGTACTCCTTCAAAAGTATCTTGTCACAATTATCCTTCTTTTTCAAATTGATGACTATGATTTTAAATTTATTGGTTAAGCTATTCAAATTATTTTCATCTAATAATTCAAAGGTATTTACACAATTTGGAAAACTTTCTGATTGAAAATTAATAAACCATAAGCCTATTACATTAGATGTAGTTACATATTTTTCCTTTTCTTTGATTGAAAGAGCTAACAATTGCGATGTATAAGCTAGCATTCTTTCCTCTAATCCAAAATGATTGCTGTTTTGCATTTCAAGCTCCATTTCATATAATTCTTCTGATATAATTCTTATTCTTAAATCATATCTTTCAGTTTTAAGATCCATACCATTAGTTACTTCAGTATTACTATAAGCTATCTCATTCGTATCTACATCCATATTAAGTACAATCTTCAGCATGGTTTTGAGTCTTTTGGGATCACTATAATATTTCTTAAACACCTTATCACTTGTTAAATTAAATTCTTTTTTTGAGTTAATTATTCCACTCATTTTTTATCACCTCACTATATACATATCCGTAAAATGATAAAATTACTAAAAAATTAAAAAAATGACCAATTTCGCTAAAAATTGGTCAATTTTTATTTTATGCAGAAATAATAGCTGATTTAACAATCATTTCTCTTTCATAATTTGTAACTGTATTAGTCTTATATGAATATACATTATATAAATTAGTCTCAACTGGTAAACCTTCAAATAATGATGCGATATACGCATATATTACACCAGATTGTAAGGCACTCTCTCTTTCACTTGAGCTCATTAATATAATCTTTTCCATACCAAATGTCAGTCCAGCTGACATATCTGAAATACCAAGTATATCAAGTCCATTTATAAGTGCTGTAATTTCAGCTGATGTGAATGAATATAGTTCATTAGCTTCATTTATATCATCATATAAATAATATTCATTTCTCATTCCCCTATAGGAATCTAGCTTATTTTCATAGAATATAATCTTTGTGATTGTACCCTGCATAATAGCACTATTGCTAACTCTTGATGTTAAATCATTAGAAATTATTCTTGATGGATCAATAGTAATATCATTAATGTTAGGATCATTACTAATAGCCTTAACAATTACAATAGTACTTACTATTTCAGCCTTTGAAATATAGCTAGAATATACTAAATCCATCGCATCCTTATAGATTCTAATCTCATTAGAATTTTTCATTGCAGTAGTAAACTCATTCCAAATAATAAATGAATCTAAGGCTTGAAGAAGCTCCTCTTCTGATAATTGGAATAATGAGCTTGATACATTATATCCAGCAACTGTAGTAATATTAAATAGCTTAAGTGCCTTAAGTAGGCTCTTTATTTCAGCTTGCTTAATATATAGTTCTGATACACCAAGTGTATCCTGTTCTATTGCTTCCTGTGGAATTGTTGTAATCTTATCCTTAAATTGAGATGATATTTCATACCAAGAAATACGAGATGATAATAAAGCGTTCATCTTTGCATCATCATTATAGAATGATAAAAATTGCTCATCATCAATAACAATTAAATCAAGTGTTGTAGCTCCAATTGCCTTTAGAGCTGATATCATAGCCTTGATTTCATCCTTTTTAACAAATCTTTCAGTAGCACTATAATCATCATATGCATACTTAGTAATTGTAAGACCACATGTATCTATACCATCAGATATAGTATATCTAATAATGTTACTATCAAGTACCTTATCCATATCAATTAAATTATCGCCAAGAATTAAATCAGCATCTACAGTTTCAATATCTCCACTTTCTCCTGCAAGCTCTTTAACCGCAATCGCAAGCTTCTTAATTTCAAGCTTATCAATTGTAGTTTTTGATTCATTAGTATAAGCTACACTTGGAAGCTTAATGCTAGCATTTACCTCTGATGCTATATCAATAATGTTATCTGATATTGTTATCCAAATAATCATTGAATTTAATATTTCATCCATATTTTGTATAGCCTTAATTAATATACTAGAATCAATACTTGCATATGAAGTGATTTCAAGTAAATTAATAGATCTAATTAAAGCCTTTATTTCAGCCCTATTAATATATGTATCAGTACCAATTGTTTCCTTAACATCTAAAGGTATAGTAACCTCACTAGTTGATAATACAGCCTTACTAATAGTTAGCCACATGATACTAGATTCAACTAAAACATCCGCATCTATATCACTATTATTTAAAATACTATTCTCATCTACTGAATCAATATCTGTAATACCAAGAGCCTTAATAGCCTTAAATAGCTTAACTATTTCAGCTCTAATTACAAATCCATTATCAATAGCTGATTCTGGTATCTTAACCATAGATGTAGAATCATTATTAAAATCAATTAATGTCTTACTTGCAGTTGCATATATAATCTTACTATCTACAATCTTATTAATACTATTTTCAATGGATTCATATGTCTTATTTATTACTAATGTATTAATTAACTCATTAGCATTAATTTCAATTGATGATGAGGTATTAGATATCTTATCTGTAAGCTCTAAAACTCTTAGAGCTTCAACTAAATAGTAAAGCTCTCCCTTATTTTCTCCTACATTAATCCACTTATAGATATTACTATCATTCTTAGTAGGTAGCTTTAGATCATTTGGAATATCAACACTATCATTAATGATTCCATATGCCTTATATGAAATAGATGCCATTAAAATATATGAATTAAAGATAGTATCAATCTTATCCTTATTATCTATTAGCTCATTGATATTAATAACCATAGTATCAAATGAGAATGCTTCCTTATCTTCACTAGATAAATCATCATAACCACAAATAGACTTTAGAGAATTAACCATAGCAAGTATTTCACTACCACTTACATATCCTCTACTATCAAGAGCTTCATTTAATACAATAATATCAATATCCGCTACATTAATTTCCTTAATAGTTTTAGTAATAGATGCTCCAAGAATCTCAGAAGCTACTAAATCATTAAAATCACTCTCAGTTAGCTTAAAGATAAAATCAAAGTTTGTAATATTAGTAAAATCAACTAATGCTACTGCCTTCATAATTTTATCTAGCTCATTACCATTACCTAACCAATTAGTAATATTTGTATTTAAAGCTAAATCTAAATCTTCAGGAACAACAACACTAAAGTCTACTGAATTAATATCCTTTAGGGTATCATATACAGCATATGATAATGTACCTGACATTATAGTTGAGCTTAAAATAATATTTCTATTATCCTGGCTAGCACATACATCAGTTAAAATACCAGCTAAATCTCCATCAATGTTATCACCATTGAATGAAATTCCATTATTAACGATTAAATTAAGAACCTTAAATACACCCTTAAGCTCAGATGATTTAATAGATCCATCCTGATATACATCCTTTGGTAAATAGATAGTATATCCTACATCTACACCTTCTATTACCTTAGTTAATAATCCTCTAATTACCTTAGATTCAAGAATCTTATCAATAGGCTCATTTGAAGTACCATCAAATAAATTATTAACATTATTAATATCATATTTAAACTCATTGCCATCAAGTGAGATAATCTCACACTTATATAGAACCTGAATACTAGTAATTAAGTCCCTAAGTACCTCATTCCATTTAGATATATTCTCATTAAAATGAGCCTCATCAAGCTTTATATCCTCTGGTATATAGCTTTCATATCCCATACCAACAATAAAATCATAGATAACCCTAGAGAACATAGAGCATACTAAATCTGATTCTGTTAGCGATTCAGCCAATTCATTATAATTCTTTAAATTATTTAATACATCACTTAATATTTGATCCTTTAAATCCTTAAATGTTAAATGGGTATTATTAGTAATATTAGCATTATCTACTATATCCTTTAGGGATTTAAATAATGTATCAAATGATTCAGCCTTAATAACACCACTAGCATCATATGCAGAAGGTGTTATATATAGCTCATTATCAATAATCTTAGTATTCTCAAGGAATTTAGTAGCTACACTTCTAAGAGCTTTAGAATTTTTAATATTATCCATAACACTATCACCATTAGTGTTATCAAAAATATTCTTTAAATTACTAAAATCAAATAATAAATTACCATTCTCATAGAATACTAAATCACTATCAAGTAAACTTCCAAGAGCATCAATAAATAACTCTATTTCACCCTTAGCATTTCCATTCTTTACCCATTCAATATCCTTAAAGCTGATATCCTTTAGATAATCAACCTTAGCAAGCGCTTCACCTAATAAATCACTAATAATATTATTTAATCTATCCTGCTTATCAGTATTAAAAATAGATAGCTTTAAAAGCTCATCAGTAATATCCGCAATTTCCTTACTATTATTAATTATAATATCCTTAGCATCCTTAGTATCATTATATTTATCATATAAATCTAAGGCCTTACTTAATACATTAATAACCACCTTAAGGTCAGATCTAGATGCGATATCATTAATACCTATCGCATTCTCGCCCTTAAAGATTGAATCAAAATATTTATTCTTAATACCGGCATTATCACATAGCTCTACAAAGTGAATAGAAATAGTCTTACCTATAGCCTTAGATAATTTAGTTTTACCTATAGAATTAATATATTTATATAAATCATCACTAAAGCTTTCATTAGTATTAAATAGCTCAGTAATTCTATCTAAGGTATTCTTACCATCAATCTTAATATCATACTTATCAAGTAATAATATTCCTTCATGAAGGCTATTTGTAAAGGCTCCAAGCTCCTTTATAGGATAAACCTTAGTTTTAATACCATCCTCTTTAATTACAACCTTAGCATTGCAAAATAAATTACCTAAGGATGCGTATACTGGCATTTTTCCAATCTTAACTGACTCTGCAACTGTATTGATAGATTCATATTCATCAAAGAATTTGTATAAATTAGTTATATCATATTCCTCTCCATTTACACTAATTACAACATCCTCATTACTCTTTAAATTAGGCTTTATAGATCCAGATACAATAAAAAATATTGTACCAAATAGTGATATCGCAAAGACACCACTTATTATACCTCTAACTACTCCTATTAAAGCTCCACAACCAGATCTCTTTTTATATCCAGCATTCTTATCTCTTTTCTTGACAGGCGCCTCAGATACCTCTCCTTCATTCATCTTGTCATAATATTCCTTATTCTTTTTCTTTTTATATTTTCCTTCTCTAAAGACAGGTAAATATAAAAATAGGAAGAATATTATCTTAAGAACAAAATATACTACAAAGGTAACTAGCATATATATAAGTCCTAATATAGCTGTTGCCATAGATTCTACATATGGACTAAATGTCTCATATATAGCCTTTTTATCAGCTCCATCTATTTGTCCTTGAATATAAGCACTTATAATAGTTTTAATTCTTGTATATGATTCACTGACATCAAGCTGCGAATTTAAAGATTCTCCTCTTGTTTTTTTTATAGTATCAAGTAAGAAGCCCTCAAAGAATGATTGACGTAATACTGCTAGGAATATTATGTAGGCTAGAATCATTTCAACAAATGAAAATATCATTAATATTAAGCTTTTTCTAAATCCTCTGATTAATCCCCTTAATATATTAAACACAAACACAATTATAAATAATAATAATGGTACTAGTGATATATATAAGGAATAATCTCCAATAAATTTCATAATTGAATCCATAGATATGCCTCCTTTTGGAAGTAGTTAATATAATTATACTTTATAAAGTATATAATATACAAATCATTTATTTAAAATATTACTATTTTTTATAGAAATAATAGCTTTTTTTAACGTAGATTCATCTAAAACTAACGCAAATCTAACATATCCCTCGCCAAGAGAGCCAAAGGCCTCTCCAGGAGTACATAATACTCCTGTTCTTTTAAGTAGCTCTAAGCAAAACTCTCTACTAGTTTTATACCCACAAGGAATCTTAGCCCATACAAACATAGTACCAGGTCTTTTTTTAATAGGCCATCCTATAGAATTTAGACCATCTACTAATATATCTCTTCTTTTTTGATATTCCCTACATTGATTTAAGGTATATTCTCTTGGAGCCTTTAAAGCTTCAATAGCTCCGTATTGAAGTGGTAAAAACATCCCAAAATCAAATTGGCTTCTAAGTAGCTTATAGGCAGATATTATCTTACTATTTCCAAGAACATATGATATTCTAGCTCCTGTTAGATTAAAGCTTTTAGATAAGCTAAAGAATTCAACACCAACATCCATAGCTCCATCATATGATAAAAATGATTTTCCTATATTTCCATCATAAATAATATCTGAATAGGCATTATCATGTATGATAATAATATTATATTTTTTAGCATACAAAATTAAATCATTATAAAAGCGATCATTAGCTACAGCACATACAGGATTATAAGGATATGACACTATCATACACTTAGCCTTTTTACTTATATCCTCTGGTATTGAATCAAAATCTATTAAATAATCATTTTTCTCAAGTAAATCATAATAATAAGGATTAGTATAGCTAAGTAGCGTAGATACCTCATATGCTGGATATCCAGGATTAGGTATTAATACAAGATCTCCTGGATTGCATATAGCCATAGTAATATGACTTACCCCCTCCTGGCTACCTGGTACTGACATCATATCATTAACACTAATATCTACACCAAATCTATTCTTATAATAATCCTTTAATGCCTCTAGCATTTCTGGTATATCCTTTAAGGAATATTTGAAATTATTAGGATCCTTACATTTTTCTATAATCATATCCTGGCTGGGCTTATAAACAGGAAAGTCAGGAGTACCTATAAACAAATTAAAAAGCTCCTTACCCTCATTTACTAATTTATCCTTAAGCTCATTTAGCTCAGCAAAGATTCCTTCCTTTATATTCTTTAAATTATCACTAATTTCTATATTCATAATAATCACCAAATAAATTATATCATTAATAAATAAAATATTCTTGAAAAAAAACAATCATTATGTTATATTATTTAAGTATGACATAGGGGCATGATGTCAATGGTAGCATACCGGTCTCCAAAACCGTCCGTGAGGGTTCGAGTCCTTCTGCCCCTGCCATCAAGGAATTGTACAAACTTTTTGAGTTTGAAAAAGTATATTCGCCCTTTATATTTAAAAGGACGAATATTTTTTTATTCTTATTTATTAATATTTTATTAACGAAAGTGTTTATAAACAATTTCTTTGAT
>JAZRVY010000074.1:0-2921 GCA_045599405.1 Anaeroplasmataceae bacterium | reverse complement strand
GGAATATATCATGAAATAAGAAGAGTAGTTAAATTATTTAATAATGAGGTTACTAATTTAAAAAGAATTAGAATAGGTAATTATCATTTAAATGATATGAAGCCAAATGACCTCATTGAAATTAGTATTAAATAATACTATAATAAAATTAAAGTGGGAGGGATTTTTATGGCAGAAAAGAAAACAGCTGCAAAGGCAGCACCAGCAAAAAAGGCAGCACCAGTAAAGAAGGCAGCACCTACAACATCTACAGGAAAGACAATTTATCATGTATCTAAGCGTGGAGAATCAAAGGCTGATAGAGAGTGGAAGGTATTCATTCAAGGATCAGATAAGGTTATTAAGCTATTTGATACTCAGCAAGAAGCTCTAGATTACGCTAAGGCCCTATGTGAAAATAAAAAGGATGGGTCTACAGTAATGCTACATGGACTTGATGGAAAGATAAGAAAATATTAATAAACAATGGGGTATATAATGTGTATATACCCTTTTTGTTATATATATGTTATAATAGAAATACATTTTTGTGTTGGGAGAAAAGGAAATTATGTATGGAGTTTTTTTAACACTACAAATAATAGCAATGATATTAATAATATTAGAGCTTTTATATGTAGTTACAAGAAAGCCATCAAAGCTTCAAATGCTACTGGTGATATTGTTATTCTCATTATTAATTAATTTCATAGGTGCAACCTTTGAAATGAGAGCAAAATCATATCAAGAGGCTTTAATGGCAATTAAGATTATATACTTAGGTAAGCCTTATATTATAATATCTATATTCTTAGTTGTAGCTGAGTTTTGTAGAGTTAGGCTACCAAAGGCAGTAGTAGCCTTATTGGTATTTTTCCAGCTTAGTATTACATCACTTGTATTTACTTGCCAATATCATAGTCTATATTACACATCTATGGTATGGACAGAGGAAGGATTGTTTCCTCATATTCAATTAGGTCATGGAGTATTTTATTTCTTATATATAGGAATAATATTAGTTTATGGACTTGTAATATTAATTTTGTGTGTAAGAAACCTAATGAAGAAAAATAGTAGAAACGAAAAGATTCAAATTATTAATTTCGTTGTAATGATTACAGTAGCTCTTTTAACGTTTGTTGTATATATCACTGATATTTGTAAGGGATATGATGTGACATCAATGGGATATTTATTTGGTTCTATAATTCTTTCTATTTCACTATTTAGATATAAATTAATTGATACTGTATCCTTTGCTATCAGTCAGGCTATGGATTATTTTTCTGAGGGTATTTTAGTTCTTGATAATTATGTGAATGTATTTTATTCAAATGATACTATTCGTAAAATATATCATCTAAAAAATCAATCTAAATTCGAAAAGGAAGAATTATTAAAGGATCATATTGTTAATAAAGAATATATCTTTTCAAGAAATAAAGTCTATGAGCCTGAAATGCATAAAATAGCTAAAGATAGTCAGGAATACGGAGTATTATATATCCTTAAGGATATAACTATCTTATATAGATATACTAATGATCTAGAGGCTGCAGTAGAAGAAAAGACTAAGGATCTTATGGAAATGCAAAGAAAGATTACACTTGGTATGGCTGATGTAATCAACAGTAGAGATACATCAACAGGTGGTCACGTAAAAAGAACATCAGATGTAGTTAAGATCTTTGCACAAAAGCTTATGAAAAATGATAAGGATTTCCAATATAAGGAAATATTCTTAAATAATGTAATAAAGGCAGCTCCATTACATGACTTAGGTAAAATAGGAGTTCATGACGCTATTTTAAATAAGCCTGGAAGATTTACACCAGAGGAATATCAAGAAATGCAAACACACGCAGAAAAGGGTGCTAGCATACTTAAAAAGGTTCTTGGTGGTGTTAAGGATGAGGAATTTGTAAAGGTTGCAGTTAATATGGCTATATACCATCATGAAAAATGGGATGGTAGTGGATACCCTAAGGGTACAAAGGGTAGAAGAATACCTCTAGAAGCTCGTATAATGAGTTTAGCTGATGTGTTTGACGCACTAGTTAGTAAACGCGTTTATAAGGATGCTATGCCTTATGATGAGGCCTTTAAAATAATTGAAGATAGCTTAGGCTCTAGCTTTGATCCAGAACTTGGTAAGGAATTCCTTGAATGTAGAGATAAGCTAATTAAATATTATGATGCTCAAAGAGAAAACAATGAAGAAGAATAGATTAATTTCTATTCTTTTTTTATTAATTTGTGAAAAAGTCTTGACTTTTTGTGGGGGGGGTAAAATATTTTTAAGGAAGGATGTGTTTTTATGTCATACGTTGATACAATTTTAACAAAAGATGAGGTGGTTATTGAGAAAGCTAAAGTAACTAAAACTGTTCTCATTGGTCCATGGATTATTGGTATTTTATTTTGCTGGTTATTTTTTATTCCAACTATTAAAGCAATAATTCTAACAATTAGAGTGTCAAAGATTGAATTGGCATTAACTAATCAAAGAATTGTTGGATCAGTTGGAGTAGTTGCTAGATCTGCGATGGATGCAAAATTAGACAAGGTGCAAACAGTTAGAGTTTCAGAAACATTTTGGGGCAGAATTTTTAATTATGCTACTGTAGCAATTACAACTGCTGGAACAGGTGGAAATGATTATCTATTTATTGGTATTGCAAGAGCAAATGACTTTAAGCAAAAGGTAAATAATCAAATCGATGTATATGAAGAAGCTAAAGTTCAAAAGCAGGCTCAAGCATTAGCAAATGCTATGAATAAATAAATGTTGAATAACTTTATAATTACCACAAAAGAAGAATGGATTAATTTCTATTCTTTTTTAATTTATATGATAAAATATAAATATAATTAATTTATAAAAAATGTTAAGAGGAGTTGATTTTATGTTATTTAAGAATATTATAAATACAAATGAT
>JAZRVY010000073.1:0-8661 GCA_045599405.1 Anaeroplasmataceae bacterium | reverse complement strand
TCCTTCACTATCTAAGTTCCTTTTCTATTACATTCTTTATTTTATCATAAATTTCAAATGCGTTATTGAAATTATTCATTATATATAAATGTATTCCATCTACATCATTAGAAATTAAATCAATTATTTGATATACAGCATAATTAATTCCAATCTCTCTAATAGCCTCCTTATCATTTTCAAATCTTTCTATCATTGTTCTTAATGATAAAGGAATATTAGCTCCTGTCATTTTTACAGTTCTTTCAATTTGAGAATGAGTAACAAGAGGCATAATACCAGGAATAATAGGGATTGTAATACCTATCTTTCTAGCCTCTCTAATAAATCTATAGAAATAATCATTATTATAAAATACCTGAGTGATAAAAAATTCTGCACCTGATTGCTGCTTCAAAAGCGCATTTTGTAAATCCTCATGCAAATTTAAAGCCTCAGGATGAGCCTCAGGATAGCAGGCCCCACCCAAACAAAAATCATAATCATTAAACTTAATAAATTCATTTAAATCAGTTGCATGCTTAAAAGTTTCACAATAAGCGATATCTAAATCCTTAGGCTTATCTCCTCTTAAGGATAAAATATTATCGATATTCTTTTCCTTAAGCTCCTTTAATACGCTTAAAACAGTTTGCTTGTTGCTTGGTCCACCAGTTAAGTGAGCTAAGGCCTCAATACCTGCATTATTTTTAATATAATCTGCAATAAGCACTGTATTTTTAGTATTATT
The DNA here is from genome assembly GCA_045599405.1 of Anaeroplasmataceae bacterium. Classification (GTDB taxonomy): domain Bacteria; phylum Bacillota_I; class Bacilli_A; order Acholeplasmatales; family Anaeroplasmataceae; genus UBA3206. The sequence goes on along the minus strand of JAZRVY010000073.1, from coordinate 7,931 downwards.
TCCTCCAGCTCCATATGTTACTGATATAAAATCAGGTCTTAGAGCCTTTAGCTTATCTATAGTTGAAAATAATTTAACAACATCTCCTTGATTATCCTTCTTTGGAGGGAATACCTCAAATGAAAATGTCTTTTTATTTTTTAATATCTCACTAATTTTCATATTTATCACCGTCAATATTGTATCATAATATTTTTAATAACAAAAATATATTATAGTTATACATTACAATAACTTTTAGTAATATAGTGTATAAAAATAAAGGAGGTTAGACCTCCTTATACTAGATTCAATATCTTTCTAACATATTGCTTAATGCCTTCAGATGATTTATATTCAAGAACACTTGTTTTAGCTAATACTACATTATCAGTAATTATACTATCAACACCTAAAGATATCATTTTATCTATAATAGCTGCCGAATTACATGTCCATGCATATACCTGCTTTTTATCCTGATGAGCCTTAGCTACTAAATCAGCATTTATATAATTATATCTAATTGAAATTACATCAGCATATTTCAATTGATTATAATCAATTAATGTAGTTACATATGCCGTTTTACATTCCTTATTATAAAGCTTTAAATTCCTTACAGTATTATAATTTTGGCTTGTAACAACACATTTATTTAAATAATTATATTCCTCTAGTGTATCTATTACACTCTTTTCAAAATCCTTTTCATATCCTGTTGGCTTAAGCTCAACATTAAGTAATATATTATTATCCTTTGCAAACTTTATAGCCTCAGAAAATAATGGTATTCTTTGATCTTTAAATTCTTCTATATTTGATATAGATAAATCCTTTATCTCATCCCATGTAACCTCATAGGAATATTTATCTAGACCTGTTGTTCTTTTTAGGCTTCTATCATGCATAACATATAAAACCCCATCCTTTGTTTGTTGGATATCAAGCTCAATATATTCTGCCGTTTCCTGTACTGCAGCCTCAAACGCAGCCATACTATTTTCGGGATAATCTAGGCTAGATCCTCTATGCGCCTGCACAGTTACATTATCAATATTAACTACTACATTATTAGTAGCTACAACCGCTACATAAACTCCAATAAATATTGCAGAAAAAATAGGAACTGCAATATTTAGCATTCTAGTTATTTTTATAAATAAATCATTAGGCTCCTTATAGAAATTAGTAACATTTACTATTTCATAGTAATTATCCTTTTCAATATAATACATTGTATTAAAAAAGAAATATACTACTGGTGTTAGGAATAATAATGATAAAACTACTAATATAGTGATGAATGTAAGAGAAAATCCTAAGGCTATTACATAAGCTAAATTCGCATCATTAAATAATCTCAGCACAATAGTTACTAAAAAGATTATTGTTGAACCAATTAAATATAATATTACATAATTTACAATATAAATCATCAATATTGTAAGTGTATTTTTAATATTATTATTTTTCATTCTAATTCTTGATAGCCTAAAGGCCTTTATACCATCGGCCTCATCAAATAATATGATATTATAAACAAATATATATTTTATTAATACAAGAAATAATAAGGCTAAAAAGCCTAAACCAAAAATAGTTAAGGCTATATTAGGTATTATTACCTCTATATATTTATTTATATCAAATGTATTCAACAATAATGAATATGATCCAAATCCAATAAGGGGTAATAATAATACTGAATAGAAAAATACTAATGCGTTTTTAGGCTTGAGTAATTTAAGTAAGCCCTTATAGGCGAACACAACTGTTGATATAAAATTTACTCTATATCCATTTGAGGCTCTGTTATAAATATAAGATATTCCTGCAATATCATATAAAGTAGAGAGCACTATCATAAAATAAATTATAAGTATGCATACCACAGTAAGTGGATGGGTTAAATAGCCAATTAAATTTCTTGATGTTACATATAAGTAACCACTCTGATATTGGCTAAATTTAACTAATCCATAAAAGATGGGAACAAAGACTACAAAGAATATTAGCTTAAACATAATTTCAAAATCTAAAATAGTCTTCCAATTTCTTTTAAACATTTTGAGTGTTTCTGTAAGTATACTCTTTTCTAGAAACATATATTCCCACCTCTCTTTCTTATATTATTGTTTATTCTTTTGAGTTTTAGCCACAAAGCTTGTTACTATACCTTCAGGAACAAGCCATAAAAGCCTTCTTCCAGCTCTCATTGAAAAGCTTGGTATAATTAACTTCTTTTTCTTAAAAAGCTTCTTTAAGGCGTATTTAACAACCTTATATGGGTTAATTCCCCAATCTGCATCTGATCCTGCGTTCTTAAAGAAGTTTGTCTTTATAGGACCAGGAGATAAAATACTAATATTTAATTTCTTCTTTTCTTTTTTCATTTCATATTGTAGTGACTTTGTAAATGATTGTACATAAGCCTTAGTTGCGTAATAGGTTGCCATATAAGGTCCACATCTTAATATACCAGCCATGCTTGATACATTAAGTATATATCCATCAGACATTACCCTTGCCATTTCCTTTGATAAATATGTAAGAGCCTTACAATTTAAATCTATCATATTTAAATCTCTAGATACATCATAGCTCAGCAAGCTATTACATTCACCAAAGCCAGCATTGTTTATAAATACCTCTATTTTATATTTAGATATTTCATCTAATAGTATTTTAATATTATCCATATTAGATAAATCCAAATCATAAATAATACTATTAGTTAGCTCCTTGCTAAGCTCTATTAATTTGTCTTTGTTTCTTGCTACTATGATAGGTGTATACCCTTTCTTATTTAGCTCAATACTAAATAGATATCCAAGCCCACTAGAAGCTCCTGTTATAAGTGCATATTTTTCCATAATCGCTACCTCTTATTTATATTTTAACATAAAAAAAGATACCATTAAAGGTATCTAATTTTAATCATTTAAATACTTTTGATAATATTTATGCTCTACAATAGTCCAATTATTAGAGAAGCTTGAATCTAAATTCTTATTATTCTTAGCCTTAGCTCCTGTAATAATATTCTTTGTTTGAATATCACTTGGACCTGTTATTTTGTAAACATACTCATCACAAGTCTTTTTAAATGTATGCCATATCATTGTTCTTTCTCTATTTTCAGTTTCAGAAAGCTCAAATAGGCTTGGCTCAGTATAATACTTTGATGAGGTTAAATTAATTGACTTCATAATAGTTGGCCATATATCTCTTTGTCCTGACTGAACCTTAGAAATTTGAAGTGGCTTTTTATCTGCGTTTGCAGGCTTTACAAGCAAGCTTGTATGTAAGCTCTTTAAAAGCTTATGATCAAAGTCATCTGCATATCCATGATCTCCAGCTACTACAATAGTTGAGCAATCATATTTATCAATTGATTTTAAATATTCAATATATTTATTTAAAACCTTTAATGAATTTACTACCGCATTAGCTCTATTCTTTTTGCTCTTTTTAACTCCAAATTCGGATGCAGTTTCATGAGCTCCTTGGATATGAACAAGTGAAAATACCTTATCATTAGTATTTGAAAATTCACTATTATTTAAAAGATTATACATAGATTTATTTTCATATTTATAAGCCTTAAACTTATTTTCACTATTAAAAACTGACTCTCTATTAAAATTTTCAGCACTTTGGCTTCTAAAGAATACTTCACCAAATAATGAAGGTAATCCTCTTGTGAATCCAAATCTTGTCATTCTAAGTGATAATAATGAATTATTATTAACATTCCAGCTACCAACTGAAGCATTATTAATATAATCAGGTACATGATTTATATCATATACATAATAATTCTGAGTATATAAATTAATTTTATATCCAGCATCATAAAGTTCCTTAAGTGGCGTATCTCCACTTTCAATATCACCAGCAACAGCTGGAGTTGATTCATAGCATCTAGCTAAGAAATCAGTTCTTGATTCTTCTGCTCTATATGTTTTACCAGATAACATAGTTGGGATACCAGGGAATGTATGACCATATAAAGAAATATAATCCTGGAACCATGTAAATCCCTCAAGCTCTGAGAAAGCTTGTGGATTTTTCTTATAGGCATCTCTTACATATCTTTCATCTAGCTTATCAAATACAAAATAAATGATATTAGATTCATTAGAAACCTCAGTTAAATCCTTAATTGTCATATTTGTACAATCCTTTGTATAAAGGTTTGTACCTAAAGTCTTAGGATCCTTTGATACATTTGATACTGTAGCTACAAGCTGCGAAATGATAATCATTGCACAAATAACCTCAGCACCAATTTTTATGAAGGCCTTTTTGTCATTAAATATTGCAGCAACTACGCTTCCCGCAAGCACTACAATCCAAATAATTAAATCAAACCCATACATAAACTTTTTTAAGCCACTAGCATCATTCATTGAGTTAATAGAATTTGAAATAAAGTTACTTTGTATAAATAGCATGATTGTAAGACCTAAAAATATATATGCAAAATACTTTGAGGCTTTTCTTGGTAGGAAATAAATTAATGAGAAAACTATTCCTGATAATATTAATCCAAATAATAAATTCATACCAAAGAAATTACCAAATGAGAAATATAATTCCTCACTATTGTTTACAAATAGCTCAAGTGGTGTAGATATAAAGAATACTAAAAACATACAAAGTGGAATTAATATCGATATAACTAGCTTATTATTTATTCGTTTCTTATTTGTAATAACATTATTAGTTTCTGTTATTACCTCATCCTCTTCTAAATCCTTTTCATCTACTACAATACTATCATCATAAATCTCTAGCTTATCCTCTACAATTTTATTTTTGTTAGCATTTAATCTAAACATCTTTTGAATAACATTCTTAAGCTTTCTCCAAAAGATAATAAATGTAGCTGATAATGCGACAACAGCAGTTGTAACAGCAGTAATTAGGGCTGTAGTAGCGGATGGATCAATATATGAAAACATATTATCTCCTACTCCTTACATTTTTTTAATTCTTTAATAGCTAAGATTTTAAGTAGAGCCTTAGCTCCTTGATTAGCCGCATCATTTTGATTATATAAGTGTCCCTTATATACCTCTTTAATCTTAGTCTCATATTCAGGCTCTTTTTTAATTAAATCATCAATAACTTCCTTAATTGTATTACATTTATCCTTATCTAAGGATACACCTATTTGGTTTCTTAATGTAATTTCAACAGGCTCATATTTAACCTTTTGCCAATTAGGATTTTCACACTTCATTTGTGTATTAATAAATACTACTGGTCTTTGAGTTGCGAACGCAAACTCAGGTGCTACTCCTGACCAGTCTGAAATAATAATTTCAGATGAATAAATTGATTTATTAACTGTAAAGTCTAGCTCAAATGTTAGCTTTTCTGGATCATAATCCTTATATTTTTCAACTAGACTATCCATCTTATATTTATATCTCTTTACATATTCAGGGTGAGGTCTAACTATGATGTGATAATCATCACTATATAGACCTTCAATTAAATCATCAATACAAGAATCAAGAATATTATCATCACTCCATGATGGAGCAATTAAAATATCCTTCTTTTCTTTAATTTCTCTATTTTCGTTTTCCTTAGCTCCCATCTCAACTAAATAATCAGCAAGTGGGTATCCAAACTCAACTAGCTTTTTCTTTTTAAGCTCATTAATTGTCTCTAGCTCCTCTAGCTCTCTTTTAATATGAGGACCAGCACAAAGCATAGTATCAAACGAATCAAACGCATTCTCATGGAATGACATAGTTACAGACATCATATCATGAGGCACATATACATAGTTAATATCCTTCTTTAAGAATGATCTCTTTAAATAGAAATTATTTAAATCAGGAGTTGTCATTACAAACATATCACACTCTACTAGCATCATTAATGTAACTGTCTTTTTAAGTGAGATATAATATGGCTTAATTCTTGGCTCCTCTTTAGCAATTTCAAATATTTGATCATTATAATCATTAGTAACATAATGAATATTTAAATTTGATTTAGCTAAAAGTTCCTTTATTAAATCCTTAAAATACTTATAAAATCCACTTTTTTCCGAATAGAATACAATATGCTTATTAGCAATCTTCTTGAAAGCCTTAAAGTCTTCCTTTTCTTTCTTTTTTGCAGCCTTATATGTTTCATCATTTTTATTTAAGGCTCCAAACTCCTTAGCCTTCTTTAAGGCCTCTCTTGATTCCTCAAGAGCTTGATAATCAACATATTTCTTTGGGTTAATACAGAAATTAAGTAAATACATAACTCCAATTGAAATTAAATTAGATGCAATCCAGTATGTACCAATACCAACAGGAACTCCAAGTCCTAGATATAATGATAATGCTACTGATATTCCCATAATTCCATATTGATTAGCTTTTGATTGCTCCTTTTGAAGTACATTTGAAATATTTTGTGTCCAGCACATTACAAATGATGATAACGCAGCTAGCACAGGCACAATTAAATACCATCCCTTAGCCTTACTAGGTACAACACTTAAATTAACTCCAAAAATAGTATTATCAAATCTATTAACCTTAGAAATAATACTATCTAAATTAGTAACCCCTGGAATAACACTAGAGCTATTAATAGTACCATCCTTAATCGCATCCATAATATTTAACTGGAATGATGATTTGGATGTTGATACACCAATATAATCAGCTAAAGCCTTAATATTAGAATCAGAAACCTTTAATAAATATCCAAGTGGATGATAGATTATATATACTACAGCAAGTAATAATACTATTTGTAATATTAAAGGTATTATTGATATTAAAGGGTGATATCCAACTCTTTTAAAAATCTTTTGTTGTCCTTCAGCCTGAGCATCAAGATTTCCTTGAGTATTAGCCTTAAGGAAATTTACCTCAGGTTGTATTTTAACCATTAATATTGAATTCTTTTGAATCCAAACTGATATTGGCATCATAATAATCTTAGTAAGTAATGTAAATACTATAATAGCCCAACCATAGTTTTTAACCATAGCCCATGATAAATACATTCCCTTACCAAATATCCAATATAAGTAATATTGTATTTGATCCATAATATATTCCTTTCTATACAGCGTATGACTTATCTATAGCCTTTAATTCATTAAAGGTATCAATCTCAACAATATCCTCTGTATTGCATTCCTTAATCATAACCTTATATTGATCCTTAAAGATAACTAAAGCTACCTGCTCCCAGTATCTTTCCTTTCCACCAGGCATATTGAATGCTTCCTCAATATGATTCTTTAGCTTAGCTCCATCCTCTTTATTCCAATAAGAGATACCAACCATTTGCCAGCAGTTAATACCACCAACCATTTGACCAGTAATAAATCCCTTTTCCTCTGTGAAGCACCAATCATCAGTTCTATCCTTCTTAATTGCAAGGAAATCAGATTGATAATGATATTTTTCTATAATCTTTGGATTAGAAATTAATAAATCAGCCTCAAATACATAAGCATTCTCTAGCATATCTCTAACCATATATCCAGATGATATATTGTTTGCTTCATTGTACATTAAATTATCTACAAACTTAATCATAGGATATTTATATAATAATTGATCAAATTGCTCTCTTAAATATCCTCTAACGATAATGATTTCCTCAATACCAGCCTCAAGACACGCATCAATCAATCCATCAATAATTCTTTTACCATTAACTCTTACAAGTGGCTTTGGAGTATTAAGTGTAATTGGCACTAATCTAGAACCAAATCCAGCCGCAATAAAAATAGCTCTTTTCACCTTATATTGCTCCATAACCTCATAACCAAGCTTACTACATTTTTTATCCTCAATTAAACCATTTTCATTTAACTCATTAACTATTTTATTAATAGTACCAAGTGAATACCCAGTTCTCGACTCAATATCTCTTTGAGATGTAGCTCCTTTAATTATTTCATTTAAAATATC
>JAZRVY010000072.1:0-4596 GCA_045599405.1 Anaeroplasmataceae bacterium | reverse complement strand
TAGCTCCTTTTTTTACTTTATTATTTTATCATAAAATAATTAAAAATATGATACAATTAATACCGGAGGTAATAATTTATGGTATTACTTATATTATTTTCAATATTAAGCCTAGCTACATCTGGACTTCTTACATATTTTTTAATTGATATATCCTACTATATGATAATTGTTGGTGTATTATCATTACCACTTACCTATTTCCTATGGGCTGGTATATTTATTATATTTTGCTTCTTTTATACAAGAGGTACAAATATCAACAAGGAGCTTAAAAAGCCTAGCAAATTTGCTAACTTTCTTGTTGTGCAAATAGAGCTACAAATTAAATATTTAACTAAGGTAATATTAAAGGTTAATAACAAGGATATAATGCCAAAGAATCAAAGATATTTAATTGTATGTAATCATACATCCGCATTTGATCCTATATTAATAGTTCCTACCTCTAAAAACAAGCCTACTATTTGTGTATCTAAGAAAGAAAATATAGAAATCCCTTTATTTGGTAGATTATTATATAAGGCTGGATATATAGCCTTAGATAGAGATAATGAAAGACAAGCTATCAAGGCTATATCTAAAGCCTCAAAGTATATAGCTGATGACAAATACTCTATTGTTATTTGTCCAGAGGGTACTAGAAGTAAAACTGGAGAGCTTGGAGAATTTCATGCAGGAAGCTTTAAAATCGCAACTAAGGTTAAATGCCCTATTATAGTAGCTAACATTACAAATGTAATGGATATTAAAAAGAGATTTATATTTAAAATAACAAAAGCTAAGATTAATTATATTAAAGCTTTAAATTATGATGACTATAAGGATATGAATACTCAAGAATTAGCTGAGTATTGTAGAAATTTAATATTTGAAGATCAAAAAATAAACCCTGTGAAATAAAATCACAGGGTTGTTTTTTTACTTATATATAAGAACTCAGCATTTGAACTGAGCTTATCTTCTTTCTAAGTTATTTTCTTTATAGAATCTTTCCTTATCCTGATACATTTGATCATCAGCTATCTTTTCTAATTTATCTATATCGGCCTCAGGATATAGTAATGATATCGCATATCCTGCTGATATATAAATTGAGTTTACATATTTACCCTTATGGGCTAAAAGACGATTCTTTAAATTAGCAATAAGATTATCTATTGTCTCCTGGCCAGATATAATAATTACAGCAAATTCATCTCCACCAATTCTGTATACTCTACCAAAATTGCTAAAAACCTCTGACAATAGCTTAGCAGTGTCACCTATTAGCTCATCTCCAGCCATATGACCAAGAGAGTCATTTACTCTCTTTAAACCATTAATATCAAGATATATTACAGCTGTAGCTGGATTTAGCTTATTATTTCTTATATTAGCTAAATCATTATCATAAGCTCTTCTGTTATATAATGATGTCATTTCATCAACATATGAAATATTAATTAAATTATCTATTTTTCTCTTTTCTTCATCTATTATTCTAGTTGCGAAAAGAACAGTCTTTAGCTTAAATTCATCATCATAATCAACTGCGATAAAGCTTATTTTTGTCCATCCTACATTCTTACCAAGTAAATCTAATGAAATAATATTCTTTTGACCCATACGCTCATCAAGGGTTTCAAGATTAGTAAATTCAACAGCTTGATTAGCATATTCACCTACAAATAGATTTTTCATAGATTCTCTTAGCTGAATATCAGCATGATCTTTTGCTGTTACATATTCTCTAACAGTAGGTCCTGATCTTATTTCATCTAATGTATTGTTTTCTAAATCAATATAATGAAGTGTATAATAAATCCTTGATAAGGATTTTAATAATTCATTCTCTTTTTCCTTTTTAATCTTATAATGCAGTAAATTTTCTTTATTATGAATTATTTCAACAGTATCTGTGATATTAATAATATATAATATTACCTCTTGATTATCCTTAGTATAATTAGATGACTTATGCATTTCCATTTTTACCCATAAGATTTCATCATTGTAAACTCTTCTATAGCAAAATGAATAGCTATCATTATCAATAAAATGATTTTTTAAAAATTCTAAGCTAGTATTTTTAACATATTCTGTTAAATCATCAAAATATACCATATCAGTCTTAGCGAATTGAGCTATCCAGCTAGAAAAGCTACTATTCATAGGAGCTTCATTATCAGATATCTTTTCTATAATATAGCTATCATTGGATAAATTAACACATAAAGCCTTTATTATATTTTTTTCATTATATTGTAAATATTGATCCTTATAATTATTCATGGTCCCCACCAAATTTCATCATATTATAGATTAATTTTAACATGAATTATTATTATAATCAAAAATAAAATACGCCATTTGGCGTATTGTTTTAATATATATGTATATTTTTTCCAGAGGATTTTCCTTTATATAAATTCTTATCTGCAGCATTTACCCAATCCTCTAATGATTCATATGAATCAAAGCTTTTTGTTCCTACAGTAACTGTAACTTTTACATTTTTATTTTTAAATGTGAACGGATATTGTGATATTAGCTTTCTTACATTATCTATTTTACAATAGGCATTTTCAATGCTGTTGTCTATTTTAACAATAGATACAAATTCCTCTCCACCCCATCTAGATACAAATTCATCAGATAGTTCTTCTCTTAGCATTCTAGATACCTCTATAAGTACCTTATCTCCATATAAATGTCCATAGGTGTCATTTAGCTTTTTAAAATTATCAATATCATATATCGAAACTATATAATTGCATAAGCTATCATTTGATATAGAATCATATTTATTTTCTATACCCTTTCTATTATTTAGCTTTGTTAAATAATCTATCATGGAATTGTTTAATATTTGCTCCTCAAGCTTTAGTGCAGCCTTCATTAAAAGGAAACCAAAGAATATATCAAACATAAATACCATTACTCCATGAGTAACTGTCATTACCTTTTGGTATAGCTCTACATTATCTATAGTTACCTTTACTAAAGGATCTTTGAGTGATGACCATATTGCAAGTGCAACAAATAAAACCATACCAAATACACCCATACCTATAGGGTTTAGGTTAAAATTCTCTATCTTTTTTGCCATATAGGCTGAATAAAATACTAGCATAACCATTCCTATACTAAGGATTTGGAATCCATAATTCCAGCCTACAAATATAATAGATAAGGCTACAAATAGCTGTACCTCATAATATGCAAGAAATATGAAAGCCTTAGTATACTTAAAGCATAAATATAAGCTTGCTAGATATAAGATAATTATTGCAGCATTATACCATACCATAAAGGTAGCACCCGCAGCTAAAAAGAATAATAAATATCCAACATGTATTAACGCAAATAAAATGGCTGTTAATGAGCATGAAAAAATTGCACCCTCTGGTGTAGCACCTAGCTTAAATAATCTTTTAATGTCCATATTACCATCACCCACTTTATATATAACTAATTATATCATAAACAATTAAAAACATAAAAGACCTATCTCTGAGGTGTATAGTTCAAAAAAAGCAGGATTCCCTGCTTTCATAGTACTTACATTAATGATTGCTCATTGATTATTAGCTTAAAATTTAAGCCAAGCATTTCTGCGGCTTTTCTACATAAAATCATTCTATCCATAAAAATCTCAAAATATTCCATTACCGGACTTATTTTAATATCTATTTCTAGCTTAAGCTTAATAATTGTGTGCTCTGTGTTTATCTTAAGCTGAGATTTTACTACAGAGTAATTAACTCTGTCATGAATATCAAAATTCAGCTGCTCTTGGTTTCTAATTCTTGTTCTTCTTACATCAGCCTTATCAGCAATTATAAGCGCAGCAGAGATAGGATTAACAGGTATTCCTGTTCCCTCATCGTGATTTCCAATTGCAGTTACAATCGCTGCTATATCGCTAGGATCAACATTTAAATGATCTAGAATTCTAAAAGCCATTATAGCTCCACTTTGTGAATGGTCAACTCTATTTACTAAATTTCCTATGTCATGTAAATAACCAGCAATTTTTACTAATTCTACAGTATGAGCATCATATCCTAATGTCTCTAGTATATATCCTGCATCATTTGCCACCTTAGTGACATGCGCAAAAGAGTGCTCGGTAAAACCTAAAGCTTTAAGCGATTTATCTGCATTTTCAATATATGTATTAACTTCTTTATTATTTTTTATATCCTCAAATGTTATCATATATACCCCCTAAATTATATTATAAAGCAATATGTGTGATATTATCATAAAAATCTTGTAAAGAAAAAGTTAAAAACTAAACAATATATCATTTATAAATACTAATCTGTTATCTTTAAAGTAATTCTTTATTCTTTTACTATTAGATAGATATGATAAATAGCTTCTCACAGTAGATAATATTAACATATATTTATTATAAGATATTCTCAAATTATAATGATTAAATATATGCTGTGTACATTCTGTACAGTTATGTTCTTCTTTTAAGAAGTTTAATAATACATTTTCTATTTCTAATATCTTATTCCTATTAAACTCTACTACTGGCTTGATGTTAGTAGTTGCAGGATTGTGAGATGGTACTACCATCTTACCATCTAGCGATTCAAC
>JAZRVY010000071.1:0-5502 GCA_045599405.1 Anaeroplasmataceae bacterium | reverse complement strand
CTTAAAATAAGGCTTTTCTGATGTATAATGCTTATTGCATTCAGTTTTCTTTGGGCTGATTAGGATTTTTCTTTGATTGTGTTAAAAAGTGTTAAAAAGAAAAAATAAATATAATAAAATTGTATAATTAAACAAAATAATATTCTATTATTATTACTTTAAACAATGTATAAGAAAAATATTCTTTATTTTTTAAGTTTAATGCGTATAATATATGTAGATACAATGGTGTAGGTAAATCCTACACCTTTTTTGTTTCTTAAAGGAGGAATACAATGGAAAAACTATTTGAAAATACAACTGATATTAATAAGCTACTTGCTAGATATGGTGTAAAATTTGGAATTTACAAAAATGGAGAATTTAAAGAACAGCTATTTCCTTATGATGTTATTCCTAGAGTAATTGAAGCTGCTGAATGGGAGGTCCTAGAAAAGGGATTGATCCAAAGAGTAGATGCTTTAAATGCTTTTTTAAGAGATATATATTCTGATAAGAAAATTATCAAGGATGGTATTATTCCAGAGGATTTTGTTTATTCCTCTAGTGGTTATTTAGCACAATGTGTTAATGTTATGCCATATAAAGGGATATATTCACATATTTCAGGTATAGATTTAGTAAAGGGTAAGGATGGAGTATGGTATATTCTTGAGGATAATTTAAGAGTACCATCTGGAGCTTCATACCCTATGATTGCAAGAGAAATATGTAGAAAATCATCACCTAAAACATTTATGGATAATCCAGTATCAGATAATAGAGATTATTCTAAGCTACTTAAAGAGACTATGGATAATGTAAATACAGGTGGAATAAATGTAATACTTACTCCAGGTAGATATAATGCTGCATATTTTGAGCATTCATATTTAGCTGAAAAAACAGGGTCAGTATTATCTACTGGTAGTGATTTAGTAATTAGAGATGATTCACTTTATTATGTAGGTAAGGATGGTAAAAAGGAAAGAGTAGGAGCAGTGTATAGAAGAATCTCTGATGATTATCTGGATCCATTGACATTCAATCCGGATTCCTTAATTGGAATACCTGGTATATTTGAGGTGTATAAAAAAGGAAATGTTGGTATATTAAACGCGTTTGGTAATGGAGTTGCAGATGATAAAGGTATATATTATTTTGTTCCTAAGATGATTAAATACTATTTAAATGAGGAGCCTATATTGAAAAATGCTCCTACATATCTATGCTATTATGAAGATGATTTAAAATATACTTTAGATAACTTTGATAAGCTAGTTATAAAGGATGTTGCTGAGGCTGGAGGCTACGGTGTAGTATTTGGTAATAAGCTAAGCAAGGAGCAAAAGGCTGAGTTTATTACTAAAATCAAAAATGAACCACGTAGATTCATTTCGCAAGAGGTTATTGATTTCCAAGATATAGATATTATAGAAGGTAATAATAAAATCCCAAGAAAAGCGGATTTAAGAGCCTTTGTACTTTCTGGAAAGACTACAAAGGTATGGAAGAGTGGACTTACTAGATTCTCTAGAAATCCAGATTCATTTATTGTGAATTCTTCACAAGGAGGAGGTTTCAAGGATACATGGGTATTATATCAAAAGAAAAAGTAGATGAATTATATTGGCTAGGTAGATATATAGAAAGAGCCTATACATCTATTAAGGAATTTATGAAATATGCTGATAAAATGATAGATGGAGATGATCTATGCTATAAGGAATTGTGTGAGCAATTAGGAATGCTAGATACCTATTTAGATTCTCAAGATTTTAGAATTAAATTTCCATTTGATGATGAAAATGATTCATCTATTATATCATGTATTAGAAAAACTATGGATAATGCAATGATATTAAGAGAAACAATAGGTAGTGAGCCTTTAAGCTATTTACAATTAGCATATGATGAAATGAAGCAAGATAGCATTAATAAAGAAGAAGCTTCGTTTATTAAATTGCAAAAAATATTAGATTTAATTTTAGCCTTTTTTGGAATAATTGAGGATGAAATTGACAATGAGGTAATTAGAAATACTATTAAGGTAGGGAAGAGACATGAAAGATTAGATTTAATGGTTAGATTTAATCAATCATCAAAGGATGCAATAATTAGCGCTATGAAAAGATTAAGATTCAGATTAGAAAAAGCATCTCTTTCATATAATGTAGATGTATATAATACTTTAAATACTATTATTATGCAGGATTCATTTGATAAACAAATTGCAATTTCTTTAGTTAGAAAAATAGTGGAGATTTAATTATGAGTATATATCAATATGAATATCAAATGAAGCTTAAGCTAAATGCCGTATGCACAGAGCATGCATTTAGTATAATGTGCTATCCAAGTGATAATGAAAGACAAAAGGTATTAGAGCATAATGTTATAGTAAGCCCTAGCACAGATATTAAATTAGTTAAGGATTGGGCATTAAATACAAAGGGTGTAGGTACAATACTTGGTGAGCATACCGAATTTAGTGTATTAGTTACAGGCAAGGCTGAAACCTATAATTCCTTTTATGAGGAATATGAAGAATCACCATCACTATTTTATAAATATCCTACAGAACTAACCTATGCCAGTGAGGAAATAAAGGAATTAGCTAGAAGTATAAATGGTGATACCTTATATGATAAGGTTATAAATACAATGCATTTAGTTCATAGTAGCTTAAAATATGAAAAAGGTTTAACAAATTCTCAAACAAAGGCTATGGATGCATTAAAAAGAGGTGCAGGAGTGTGCCAAGATTATTCACATTTAATGCTGTCAATACTTAGAGAAAATAATATATATGCAAGATATGTAGCTGGACTAGTAGTGGGAGAAGGAGAATCTCATGCGTGGGTTGAGGCTAATTTAAATGGGTATTGGTATGCCTTTGATCCAACTGCAGATAAATTAGTTGGTGATGCATATTTAAAATTTTCTCATGGTAGAGATGCCTTTGATTGTGCAATTAATAGAGGATCATTTAAAGGGTATGCTAATCAAGAACAAGAAATTAATTCTATAATGAAATTAGAGGTGCAATAGCCATGACAGAAAAACAATCAACAGTCGCAAAAATGGAGTTATTTATTGGTGAAAATTTTAAGATTGTAAAAAATAGATTAAATGGTGGGAAAAATAGTAAAAGAATATCAATAGTTACAGGTACTCATGGAGATGAACTTGAGGGTCAATATGTTTGTTATGAGCTAAATAGAATTATCAAGGAAAATCCTGATAAATTAAAAGGAATAGTAGATATATATCCGGCATTAAATCCAATGGGAATTGAAACAATTCAACGTGGTATTCCAGGATTTGATTTAGACATGAATAGAACATTTCCAGGAAACAAAGAAGGTGCTGTAACTGAACAAATCGCAAGTAAAATTACTAGCGATTTATTAGGCTCTGATCTAGTAATTGATATACATGCTAGTAATATATTTCTTACAGAAATACCACAAGCTAGAATAAATATTGAAACTCGCGATGAGCTTGTACCAATTGCCAAAAAATTAAATATTGATTTAATATGGATTCATTCAAATGCAACAGTATTAAGCTCAACACTTGCTCACTCGCTAAATTCAAGAGGAACTAAAACAATAGTTATTGAAATGGGCGTAGGAATGAGAATAACAAAGGACTATTGTGAGCAATTATTAGACGGTATTTTAAATGTCATGAAATACTTAGGGATTTATGATGGAGCTGAGAAGGATTTAAAAAAGCCAATTATCTGCGAAAATAATGTTGAATTTATAAACGCACCAGTGTCTGGATTATTCATCCCAAAGGTTAAGCATATGACTATGGTTAAAAAGGGTGACACTGTTGGTAATATTGTAGATCCTTTAAAGGGTGAAATACTATCAAAAATGGTTGCAGAGAATGACGGTCTCTTATTTACAATTAGAGAATATCCTATAGTAGATGAGGGTTCCTTAATAGCTAGAATCCTATATAAGGAGGAAAAATAATATGAGAGAAAAGGTCTTATTTAATTTAAAAAACCTATATAGAGAAAATATGCAGGTTAAGGGATTTACCTTTGGTAGTGGTGAAAAAAGCGTTTGTATTGTAGGATCTACAAGAGGAAATGAAATCCAACAAACATATATTTGCTCACTTCTTATAGAATTTCTTAAGGAAGCAGAGGCTAAGGGTCTAATTAATAAGGGTAAAAGTATTATGGTAGTACCAACACTAAATACCTATTCAATTAATATAGGAAAAAGATTTTGGCCTATTGATAATACAGATATTAATAGAATGTTTCCAGGATACAGCCTAGGAGAGACTACACAAAGAATTGCTGGCGGAGTATTTGAAAAAATACAAGGCTATAAATATGGTATCCAGTTTACATCCTTTTATATTCCTGGTAATTTCTTACAGCATGTTAAGATAATGAAAACTGAGTATACAGACTCAAAAATAGCTAAACTATTTTCACTCCCATATGTAGTTGTAAGAAATCCTAGACCATATGATACAACAACATTAAACTATAACTGGCAAATATGGAATACAAACGCCTTTTCTATTTATTCATCATGCACAGATAGTATAGATGAAAATGATGCGGAATATATTAGAGACAGTGTAATAACGTTCCTTATTAGAACAGGTATAATACAAGGAACAGAATTAACACATGGTACATCAGTAGTAATTAATGATGGATCTTTTGTTGGAGTTCATGCTAATAAGGGTGGATATTTTTTAAATAGATGTAAGAATAATGTCTTTGTTAGAGAAGGAGAATTACTTGCAGTAATTAAAAATGCATTTACATCTGAAATTGTTGAAGAGGTATATGCTCCTATAACAGGGAATTTATATTATACATGTAAATCACAAGCCGTTCAGCAAGGTACATTATTATTCCAAATAATACCAAATTCACTATAATATTAAAAATACCTTGGATTATATTCCAAGGTTTTTATCATATTACATTGTTATGTGGCAGGAATTAACGTAAAATATAGTGAGATTGTGATATAATAATATCTAGAGGTGATCCTATGAAAAATAAAATTTTATATGGAATATCAACTACTATATGGTTTATTGCTACATTAATATTTATGATTATATCATTTAAGCTAGGTAAATCTGGCATTTTAGGTGTATTACCTATTATTATGATGGTTACATTATTTTCAATTATATTTATTATAATATTTGGTATAAATATAGCGATATTAATAGCTAATAGAGCAGGTAAGGATTTTAAAAAGGATGTAATCTTTTGGCTTGAGATAGTAAATTTAATATTACCATTTGCTTCAATTGCTTTAGGTATATTGATGTATACTGTAGTTGCAAAATAAAGATATACCTTGGACTATGCTCCAAGGTTTTTACATTGTATGACGGGCATGTCATAAATCTAGGGTGGAAGTCCCAAGAGGCGTAGTTGTCGCGAACTCGATAGCAACTTGCAAAGCGTAAACCAGTAATGGAGCGTGAAAAGAAGCAATAGCGAAATCGTGGCCCTATGGATAA
>JAZRVY010000070.1:0-4636 GCA_045599405.1 Anaeroplasmataceae bacterium | reverse complement strand
CTGGCTTAATTTAAATTATTTAGCTTAGCTAATGTAGTATTTAAATCATCATCTAGGGTTCTCTTACAGATATCTCTAGAATACGCAAATAGATTATTATTAATTCCAGATAGCTTCAAATCTATTCTTCTATATGTTTCATCTAATTGATCTATAGCATCATTATTAAATACTACTAAAAATGAATCATCACTATATCTAGCACATATACCAACGCTTTTAGCTTCATTTACTATAATATCTGATAATGTCATCATTTGTACATCAACAAAGGCACTACCATACTGCCTTTGAAGCTTATCATGTCCTTTAAATTTATATAAGGCTATTGTAAATTCCTCATTATTATTAACAAGTGATTCTAAATAGGCAGTTATATATCCCTTAGTAAAGGTATGAGTAAGTGGATCTATCTTTCTTAATGATTCTATATCATCCTTTAAGGATTTACTATATTCCTTTTGCTTTTTATATTCTGTAATCATTGTAATAGTTACAGATACTAATACTGCAACTACTATAAAATATGAAACTATTGTGATTAAAAATCTAGATGTGCTATCTACGCTATTTTTCATGTATTTCCAAGGGAAATTACGTTCAAGTACCATAATAGCTACATAATAGACTATTGATGATATAGATACTATCATACCCTTTAGACCATTTATAAATATAGCTAAGGCTATTATACCTAATAATAGATATACGATACATGCAGTATCATATACATAGTATAGGAATGGAAATTCACCATATACTAGCAAGCCTAAAAATATCCATACTATTTTACCCTGCTCATTTGTAAAATATCCAATAACTCCTAGCAATATTAATAATAATGCACATGTGCAGCAAACTATAAATGATATACCAAATCCAACAATAATCGCATTACTAATAGCTCCAGCGATATTAGATACAATACCTGCAAACATCAGTACATTAAATAGCTGCTCTTTAATTTCTAATTCTCTAGAAAATAGCCTCTTCATTTTAATCACCCACAATATGATTATATCATATTTACTCTTTATTATCCTCTTCTATTTTATTATATACATAATTCATAATGTTAGGATATTTCATACCCTCCTTATATGTATATGATAGATATACCTCTATTTCATCATTATTATTAGTAATACACTTTAATCTTGTTGAGGTAATACCCTTAGTAAAAAGCTCCTTACAGGCTTTTTTAGTTATACCCTTACATCCAAGTGCCACTTTGTATATCATTACATTGCATTCCTTATTACTACAATAATATGTCTTTTCTGATTCTATAATATCAGACTCACATCTTGGACATTTACAAATAGCCTTTGGCTTTACTGCAAGAGCTTCTGTTTCCTTACAGCTTGGTGCGTCAATGCTAAAGTCAAAGCTAATTATGTTAGGATATTTAGCATTCGGGTCATATTTATATCTCATTACAGACTCAAAATCCTTACCAGTCTTTTGACTTAGGCACAAAACCTTAGTTAAGGTTACGCCACCTGTCAGCATTTCTGTAGCCTGAGTTTTTGTAATAAGCTTACTTCCTAATGTATTTTTAAATATGGCTACCTTACACATATTGTTAGTACAGAAATATCCAAGCTCCTTTTCTACAACAGGGCTAGCACACACAGGACAATCGCATACATATTTAGTTTTAATAAGTAAATAATTTCTATCAATGTCCTTTACATCATTAATAAATTTAGCTTCCATTTCCTTAATTTCATTTAGGAAATCTAAATGATTATATGTACCCTCAGATATCATAGATAGCTTACGCTCAAACATAGCTGTTAGAGATACTGATTTAATTATTTCACTAGGAATAATATCAATTAAATCCATTCCCTTTTGCGTAGGTAATATATTTTTCTTTTTATCTGTTTCAATTAAGCCTCTTTTCTTTAGCTCAACTATTATAGAGGCTCTAGTAGCCTCTGTACCTATACCCTCTACCTTTTTAAGCACATCCTTATCATTTTTATCAGAAACATACTTAACAGGATTTTTCATCATCTTAATTAATGATCCTTCTGTAAATCTAGAAGGGGCCTGTGTTTTACCCTCCTCTAAATTTAATTTATTTATAATAACAGTATCTCCCTTTTTAATAGCTATAAAGCTCTTTGAGGCTCCCTGTGATTTCTTATTATAAATATAAGCCTTTTGATGACCTGGTGATGTAACCATTTCAAATTCAGATTGAAATACTCCCTTGTTTCTTTCAAATTGAATCTTTTGCTTTTCGATGATGGCATCAGGAAAGAATGCAGCCATATATCTTTCTACAATTGCCATATATACATTCTTTTCCATTAGAGTTAAAGAATCAATCTTTTTTTGATCATGCTTAAGGTCTGTTGGTGTTAAGGCCTCATGCGCTCCTATACCCTTTTTAGCTATCATAATAGGATTAATCTTATAATTATTATTTAAAATCTCATCTCTAATAGCACTATTTACAACTAAGCTATTTAATATTCTATTTGATTTATTTGCAAGTGATTGAGATATATGATTTTCATCTGTTCTAGGATATGTAATAAGCTTATGTGTTTCATATAGGCTTTGGCATGTATTAAGGACATCAATAGCTGCCATAGAATATCTTTTATCCATATCTATTTGTAGATCAGATAATGAATACAAAAGCTTTGGCTTTTCATTCCTTGAGGTAGTCAAGGCCTCAGTAACTAAAGCCTCTCCTGTTCCTATTTTATCCACAACCGCCTGAGCATCAGCCTTAGTGTCAAATCTATTACTATCAAGATCCTTATCTACATAACCAGCCTTAATTTCAATAGCACCCGAATTGGCAATAGCGTTAATCTTATAAAAATCCTTAGGCTTAAAATTAAGTATTTCTCTTTCTAGGTCTACAATTATTCTAAGAGTTGGTGTTTGTACTCTACCAACTGTTAAAATTTCCTTGTCCTTTGCGAATTTATTTGTCATAGCCATTGTGGAATTAAGACCAACTATATAATCAGCATAGCTTCTTGATTTACCAGCAAAATATACATTATTATACATAGCTTCCTTTAGTCTGTTATTAAAGGAATCTCTTATTCCATCTGGAGTTTGTGATTCTATCCACATACGTGTAACATTCTTAACTCCCGAATTAGTATGATGAAATAAATTTCTAAATATTAAATCTCCCTCTCTATCAGAGTCACATGCATTTATAACCTCAGTAATATCACTTCTATTAATCAATTGATTAACAATATCATATTGCTCCTTAACATCAGGATTAACCTTTAGAGGAATATTATCAAAGCTAAATGGTAAATTATTAATAGACCAGCTAATATATTTATCATCTATCTCCCTTGGCATCTTTAAAGTAAGTAAATGCCCAATACAATGAGTATAAATAATATCCTTACCCATTGAGAATCCTTTATTACTTTTAGGATGAAAATTCTCTAAATTGGCAGCTATTATATTTTTCATAACACTTGGCTTTTCAGCAATAATTAAAATCATTTTCCACCATTAAAATAAGCTTCATCAAAATTTAAGCAATTTATAATCTTACCATTTCTTTTAAATACCATAGATCCAAAATCATTAAAATCTATTTGATCTACAGTCATACTCTTAATCTCTTTTTTCATACTTGCAAATTCAAAGGTTAAATTTATAGTATCAGTAACCCTACAATAATTACTAATAGGCTCAGTAATTAAGGCTCTATTACCTTTAATTTTCAAATGAATAAAGTTACCCTCATATACAACCTTTATCTTATAGCTATCTCCAAGCTTTCTAATATATGAATGATAAGAAAGTGATATATTAGATACTTTATCCTTATTGTATCCCTTTATATCATTTATTTCCTTAATAATATTATCTATTCTTTTAATATTATCCTTATCAAAATAATATCCACTTAGCCTATATCTCTTATAATAGGCATATCTAGCCTCTAAATAAGCTACAAGGGCAGCATCATAATCCTGATTATAAAAATATCCATTATAAAAAAGATTACCTATTCTTTCACTAAATTCAGCAAAATAGCCACTATATCCTTCTCTTTCAAAGGAAGACATTAGCTCATCTATTGAATCCATTAAAAGCTTAGCTGATATCTCAGGAGTTTTAAGTATACCCCAGCCATTTAAATACATATCTGATAATAAATATTTAGCCTTGTAAAATCCTAAATAGGCACTATGAGATAAATACTTAAACGCATTATCATATTCCTTATTAGCTAAGGCTATTTCTCCTAAATAGGCTGTAGCCTCGCTATCTCCTGTAATTTCATAAGCCATTGCAAACCATTTAGTGGCCTCGTTTTCATCATTTTTATATCCATATAATCCATATAAATATAAAAAACCTCTTAAAATATACGCATTTACAGGATCTGATTTAGCTAATTTATCTAATAATAAATCTAAATCATCTCTTTCATCTTGATTATATCCCTCATATACTATTTTATATAAGGCTTTCTTAAGCTCTCTTTTAGTTAATACAATATTAATAAGCCTTTCATTAACATCATAATTAAGATTATATATTTTTTCTAATATAGGAGTAGATATATCTGTAAAATATTGATATTTATCAGTAGAAAAGAATGTATCAATATCCTCCATGAATTCCTTAT
>JAZRVY010000069.1:0-15084 GCA_045599405.1 Anaeroplasmataceae bacterium | reverse complement strand
GGAGCCATATGGCTCCTTCTAGTTATTTATCTTATTAAATATTTCTTCTAGATTATATTTATCGCTAATATTAGCTTCGTTAATATCTAGCTTATCTACATTATTTAAAAAGATTAATTTAGAATTATCATTTTTATATCTAGGAATAAGATGCATATGGAAATGCATTACAGTTTGACCTGCAACCTCACTACAGTTATTAACAATATTAAATCCATCTGCACCTAGCTTATCTTGATATTTTTTAGCTAGATTTTGAGCTACCATAGAAATTTTGGCTAATAAATCTGCTGGAATATCTAATAAATTATCATAATGAGCCTTTGGCATAATTAAAGTATGACCATATCCTTGCTGTGATAAATCTAAAATAGCTAAAATTTCATCATCCTCATAAACCTTTTTTGAATCCCAAATACCTTGAGTTATATTACAAAATATACACATATTGTCCACCTCTTTAGTAGTATTATATCACACTTAAAATTAAAAAGAATAATTTAATTATTCACAATCACTATGTATAGTGATATAATACTTACGGGTAAAAATACCACGAAAGGGAAAATATAAAATGAAGCAAATTTTAATTGAAACTAGTGCACGTCACGTACACGTAACACAAGAAACTTTAGAAGTATTATTCGGAGCTGGAGCTCAACTTACTTGCAAGAAGGAATTAAGCCAACCTGGACAATTCGCTTCTGAGCAAAAGGTTCAAGTAGTTGGACCAAAGGGAGCTATTAGCTGCTCAATTTTAGGACCATGCCGTAAGGACAACCAAGTAGAGCTATCATTCACTGATGCTAGAACTATTGGTGTAGTTGCTCCAATCAGAGAGTCTGGAGACGTTAAGGGATCAGCTGCTTGTAAGCTAGTTGGACCTGCTGGAGAAGTAGAGCTTGCTGAGGGTGTAATCGTTGCTAAGAGACACATCCATATGACTAAGGCTGATGCTGCTGAGTTCGGTGTTGAAAATGGACAAGTAGTAGACGTTAAGGTAGTTAACGAAACAGGAAGAAAGCTAGTATTCTGCGACACTGTTGTAAGAGTATCTGATAGCTATGCATTAGCTATGCACATCGATACTGATGAGTGCAACGCTGGATGCCTTGCTGGAGTTATCTACGGAGAACTAGTTAAGTAATTCAACCTATTATATATAAAGAAAGAGCCGCAAGGCTCTTTTTTTGTCTATTTACACAAAATCATTAAATAAATTCAATACAGTTAGTTGAAATTTTATGCATAATTGTGCCATAGCACAAAAAATAACGTTAATTTTATTCATGAGTTTATGAGTTATATAAAAGTAATTTTATTGAAAGCGTGTGCATTCCGAATAAACGAATAAATTGTTTGATTGTAATCATAAAATCATTGATTATGACAAGTTTTTTAATATAATGAATTTGTAAACAATAAACAAGGGTAATGGCAATGGGGCTAACATACAGCACATTGCCTTTTTGTTTACTAAAATATAAAAGATAAATTAGATTTAGCAAGGGCGCTTAGTTTGATGCTAAATCTTTTTATTTGAAAGGAAGTATTATTATGCAAGAGTTAGAAGATCAAATTGAAATAAAGCTAGATCATGTTGGTATGACATATGAAGCAGCAGATAGAACAGTTACCGCATTAACAGATGTGACGTTAGATATTCATAAGGGTGAATTTATCTCCTTATTAGGACCATCAGGATGTGGTAAGTCAACTTTATTAAGAATTATTGCTAACCTTATTGATAATACTCAGGGTGAAGTTCTAATTGAAGGTATGAGCCCTAAAGAGGCAAGACTTAAAAGAAAATACGGAATGGTTTTCCAAGCACCAGTATTATACGATTGGAGAACAATTAGAAAAAATGTTGAGCTTCCACTTGAAATAATGCATATTTCCAAGGCTGAAAGAGTAAAAGCATCAGAAGAAATGCTAGAGCTTGTAAACCTAAAGGAATTTATGGATCATTACCCAAATCAATTATCTGGAGGAATGCAACAAAGAGTTGGTATTGCAAGAGCATTCGCATTAAAGCCTGAGATACTTTTAATGGATGAGCCTTTCTCAGCTCTAGATGAATTTACTAAAGAAAAGCTTCATGAGGATTTACTTAGAATTTGGAGAAAGACAAATAAGACAATAATATTTGTTACTCATAATATTCAAGAGGCAGTATTCCTATCAGATAGAATTTGCGTTTTATCTCCTCATCCAGGAAGATTAAGTGCGGTTGTTGATGTAAATCTACCTAGACCTAGAACTCAAGAAATGAAAGGAACACAAGAATTTACAGACCTCGTAACTAAGGTTAGAAATAGCTTTGAGGGGGTGTAATTTGTGGAAAAGGAATTAAAAGTGAAAAGGAGAAGATATCACAAGCCTTTACCTTCATGGGTAAACCTTATAATATGGTTATTTGGTCTTGTGGTAGTTTGGGAAATTGTAGCAACGTATATAGCTTCATCTGGACAATTTAGAAATCCACAAAACTATCTACCACATCTTCACCTAATTATAAAAAGTGTATTTACAGTAAAGGTAAGTAAGGACTTAGGTATTGTAATGGTGCTAAGAGCAGCAGGAGTTACATTATCAAGAGCCTTAATAGGATTTTCAATAGGAATAGTATTAGCATTTATCTTAGCATTGCTTATGGATTTATCAAAAATAGTAGAAAAGATAGCTTTTCCATACCTGATGCTAATACAAATGATTCCAATCCTAGGAATGGCACCTATAGTATATGCCATTACAAAGGATGTTGATAAATCAAGAATTATCATAGCGGCTATACTTACATTTTATCCGATTTCAACTAATATCCTTGCTGGATTTAAATCAGTTGAAAGAGAAAAACATGATTTAATGAGCTTATGTGCTGCGAATAAATTCCAAATATATTGGAAAACAAAAATACCTGCATGCTTACCATATTTCTTTACAGGATTAAAGATTGCTGCTCCATTAGCTATAACAGCAGCTATCCTAGTTGATACATTACAGGGTGGTGAATCACTAGGATGTTTACTATCACAATCCCTAAAGGGAGGAATGAGTAGATATGTATTCTGGCAAATAGTATTTATAAGTGCAATTATCGGAGTGGGATCTGGGGCACTTATGGGATTAATTGAAAGAATATGCTGCCCTTATAGATTTGGTAAGAAAGCTAAAAAGAAGTAGGAGGTGCTCGACATGAAAAAGATAAAAAATATGTGGAGCAAATGCTCCGGAGTTGCTTATCCATTAATATTAGGAATAATAATTCTAATTTTATGGCAATCAACTGCATTGAATAAAATGCTTGATGTAAGTAGCCAAATACTTCCAACACCAAAACATATATTAAAAATAGTTAGTGACAATATATCAAAAATGAGCCCAGATATAGGGGCAACATTAAACGTAATTATTGTTGGGTTATTATTAGGATCATTACTCGGATATTTGTTGGCGATAATAGCAGCGTTATTTCCTAATGTTGGTAGAGGTGGAATAACACTTGTGACAGCATTTAATGCTATCCCAATTATCGCTATGACACCAGTATTTATGAATTTAACTAAGCTAGATGTAATGGCAAATTCTGATCAAAGAAGCATTACAGCAAAGATAATGGTTACAACAGTTGTATCCATGTCATCTATGTCAATTACAGCCTATAGAGGTTTAGTTGAGCTTAGACCATTTGCAAAGGATCTATTAGATTCTTATGCATGCAACAAAATGGTTACATTATGGAAGCTAAGAATGCCAAATAGTATTCCATATGTGTTAACCGCTTTAAAAATCGGTATTCCAACTGCAGTAATAACTGCAATTGTTTCTGAATATTTTACAGAATCCGCTATAGGAGTCGGATATAAAATTAAAAGTAATATTCAGAATAGTCAATATGCAGTTGGTTGGGCATACATTCTGATAGCTTGCGTAATTGGTATTTCAATGTTCGCAATACTATCAATAGTTAGTGGTATTATTTTGAGACATAGAAAGTCTTAAATTAATATAGATAAATATAAATTTGAAAGGTAGGATAAAAAAATGACAATTAGTGCTAGAAAATTAGTAGGTACAACAGTATGTGGTATCCTTGGAGCAATCGCTTTAGCTTCATGTGGTTCTGCAAAGGAAGGTAAAGGATTAAAGTGGGCCAAAGGTACCGCAAACGAAACAATTATTAAGGAAGCTGCTGCAAAGGGTAGCATTGGAAACTGGGGACTTGGAAATGAATATGAGGTATTCGCATGTCTTCAAAAATATGGATTAGAAAAGAAGTATGTAGTACAAGACTTCACAATGGACTCATTCGATGATGGAACAATTTCATTAGCATCAGCTATGACATACAATGAGTTAGGGCTTGTTAAGAACAGCTATTCAGGAGGATACAAGTATGGAGATACAGTTGGTATTGTAGACTTCAATACTGAAGGAGTAGCAATGCTAGAGGATAATATCTTCTGTACTAAGGCATTTGCTCAAGCAAATCCAAACACAGTTAAGGCATTCGTATATGCATCTATGAAGGGATGGGCATATGCAGCAGAGCATACTGAAGAGGCAGCTGAAATTGTATATAGAGCCGGATCATCTGTATCACAAGATCATCAAAAATATATGGCAAGTGAGATGGCTAAATTAGCTAAGACAAATATGGCTGGACAAACAGTTGCAGTTGATGGAACAATGTATGAAGATTCAATGTCTCAAACATTATCATTAGCTAAGCAATATATTTCATTAGATGATTCTCAAGCAGCTGCAAGACTTGCAGCAATGACACTAGATGACTTCCGTGATACTCAATATGTTGAGGCTGCTAAGGCATCTACAACAGGAAACTTTGGAACTCTTGAAAAGACAAGCGTTTCTATTCAATTAAAGTGGTTACCACAAGCTCAATTCATGGGATATTATGTAGCTAAGGCTAAAGGATATTATACAGAAGTTGGATTCACTGATGTAAACATTGTATCTGGTGGAGGAGACATTACAGAAACAACAGCAGTTCAAAATGGTACAGTTGATTTTGGACAATCATGGGTTTCTTCAACAATTGCAGCTAACGCAGCTGGATCAACTTTATTACAAGTAGCTCAAGTAGCTCAAAGATCTGGATTAGTACTTGTTTATAAGTTCAATTAAAAGTTAATAAATGTTTCTAGGGGGTCTAAAAGGACTTCCTAGAAATTATTTATAAAGAAAAGAGGTAATTCAAATGGATCTATTAATTAAAAATGGTACCCTTATTAACTCAAAGGGAAAATATAAAGCAGATATTGCTGTAACAGACGGAAAGATTGAGGCTATAGCACAAAATCTTGAAGTTACAGCTGGTGCAAAGGTAGTAGATGCTACAGGTAAATTTGTGCTTCCAGGTGCGATTGATGCACATACACATTTAGCAATGCCTTTTGGTGGAACTATTTCATCAGATGATTACTTTGCTGGTACTCGTGCTGCAGTTTGTGGTGGAACTACAATGGTATTTGATTTTGCACTACAGGATTTTAAAGAATCAATTCTTGATACAGTATTAAGAAGAGATAAAATTGCTGCTCCACAAGCAGCGTGTGATTATGCATTCCATGTTGGAATTAAGGATATTTCAGGAAACTTAATGTCAACTATGGATGATGCAGTTAAATATGGTGTTCCTTCATTTAAGTGTTTCATGGTATATGATTTTGGTGTAAATGATGGAGATTTATATACATTATTAGAGCATTCAAAGAAGGTTGGAGCTCAAATTTCAGTTCATGCTGAAAATAGAGATGTTATTAATGTATTAACAAAGAAATTCTTAGCTGAAGGTAAGACTGATGCTTATCATCATTACTTATCAAGACCAGAATTTGTAGAAGAGGAGGCAGATAAGAGAGCAATTGCATTTGCGAAATCTGTTGATGCTCCATTATACATTGTTCATGTAGGATCTGCTGGTGGTATTAAGGCTATCGAAGAAGCAAAGAAGAATGGTGTTGAGGTATATGCTGAGACGTGTCCACAATATCTTGAATTTACATCCGAGGTTTATAAAAGAGAGCGTGGAATTGATTTTATTTGTTCACCTCCAATGAAGGGACAAGAATCATTAGAAGCGTTATGGGAAGCAATCAATAAGGGCGTTGTAGATACAATTGCGACAGACCATTGTCCATTCCAATCATATGAAAAGGATTGGGGTAAGGATAATTTCACAAAGGTGCCAAACGGTTGTGCTGGAGTTGAAAATATGTATCCATATATGCTATCTGAGGCTGGTAAGGGACATACAACTTATGAAAAGGTTGTAGAACTATGTAGCGAGAATCCTGCAAAAATCTTTGGATGTATGACAAAGGGATTCTTATTACCAGGATATGATGCAGATATCGTAGTTTATGATCCAAGTAAGGAATTTACTATTACAAACGATAAGATGCATTCGGATTGTGACCACACAATTTGGGAAGGAAAGAAGCTAACAGGTTACCCAACTATGACATTCTCTAGAGGACGTTTAGTTTATGAGGATGGTAAGTTCTTAGGAGAAGCTGGTTGGGGTAAATTTGTAAAGAGAGCTTCTAGATTAGAAAGATAAGAAGGTGATTACAATGGCATATGAGAAAGTAACTTTAAATAATATAGCTAACGAATGCTTATTATGTCATAATGCCAAATGTGATAAGGCGTGTCCTAAGGGATATAAGCCATCAGATTTCCTTAGATCTGTAAGATTTGGAAATGAAACAACAAAAGCGGTTGATAAATCTATATGTGCATCGTGTGATGCACCATGCGAGAAAGCATGTGTAAACTTCGATAGACCTATAAGAATTAAAAAGGCTATTGAGCTTGCTAAAGAAAATATTGTTGATACAAGCGATATATCATTAGATATTGAATTTTTAGGTGTTAAATGTGAAAATCCATTTTTCTTATCATCTTCCGTAGTTGGTTCAGACTATGAGATGTGTGCAAAGGCGTTAGAGATGGGATGGGGTGGAATCGTATTTAAAACAATTGGATTCTACATTCCTGATGAGGTTTCGCCAAGATTCTCAGCTATAAAAAAGGATGGAACTCCATTTGTTGGATTTAAAAATATGGAACAAATTTCAGACCATCCATTAAAAGAAAACCTTGAAATCCTAGCCACATTAAAAAAGAATTATCCATCAAAGATAATTGTAGCTTCTATTATGGGGCAAAGCGAAGAAGAATGGACAGAGCTTGCAAGATTATGTGATGAAGCGGGAGTAGATATTATCGAATGTAATTTCTCTTGCCCACAAATGGCAGTTAAGGGAATGGGAAGTGATGTTGGAACTAATGTTGAGCTGGTTTCAAAATATACAGCCGCAACAGTAAAAGGAACAACGAAGCCTGTTCTTGCAAAGATGACACCTAACATTACAAATATGGAAATTCCTGCAATTGCAGCAATGAAGGCAGGAGCTGCAGGGCTTGCAGCTATTAATACAATTAAATGTATTACAAATGTTGATTTGTACAATATGCAATCTGATCCTAATATTGATGGAAAATGTGCAGTATCAGGATATAGTGGAAAGGCAGTAAAGCCTATCGCTTTAAGATTTATATCAGATATGGCAAAATGTCCGGAGATAAAGAGTGCCCCTATATCTGGTATGGGTGGAATTGAAACATGGCAAGATGCTTTAGAATTTATCGCATTAGGATGCACAAATATTCAAATAACAACTGCAATTATGCAATATGGATATAGAATTATTGATGATTTAATTGATGGGGCTAAAACATATTTAAAGACACAAGGATACAAAAAGCTTGATGAAATAGTTGGTATGGGGCTTACAAATATTATTTCTGCAGACCAATTGAATAGATCAACAGTAGTATTCCCTATGTTTGATAAAGAAAAGTGTGTCGGATGTGGTAGATGCTATGTGTCATGCTATGATGGAGGGCATCAAGCAATAACATTAGATCAAGATAATATGCCTAAGCTAAACGGATCTAAATGTGTTGGATGTCATTTATGTAGATTAGTATGCCCTACAGATGCAATTGGAATTGCAAAGAGAATAAACAAACCAAAGAGGTGTTAATATGTCAATATCATTAAGAAGATTAATAGTTGATTGTAAAAAATATAATCTAGAGCTTCTTGCTGGAGAAAATGGATTAAATAATCAAGTTAGATGGGTTCATATAGTTGAAGATAAAGATGTACCCAACTTTTTACACGGCTTTGAATTAGTCTTCACAACTGGTATTGGTATTAAAAATAATGATGAATTTGATTTTATAGCTTTCGCGGATTCATTAATTGAACATAAAGCTTCTGGATGGATAATAAATGAAGGACCGCATATTAATAAGATTCCTAGAAATCTAATTGATTATTGTAACGAGAAGGATTTTCCTTTATTTACTATTCCATGGAAGGAAAGGCTAATTGATGTAACATATGATATAACTCATACAATTATATCTAATGAAGAAAAGAAAGCATCAATATCAGAAAGCTTCTCTAATATAATTTTTCATAGTGGAGATACAAAAAGGAACGTAGAAATATTAGAAAGAGAAGGATATAAAGCTTCGGATAAATATCAAATAGTGTATATAGATCCGATGCTAGACCCAAACCAGGATGTTCTTGATTTGAGCCAAATAGAATCTAAAATATATAGCTTAGCTGGATATTCAATATTTAATGAAAATGAAAAAATTGTGGTAGTTATATCAGAACCAAGTCATGATGATATTGAATATATAGTTGATCAAATAAAGATAAATAGTAATCTAGATGAATCTAGATTTAAGGTTGGTATTTCAAAGGCTTATGAAGGCTTATTAGATTTAGATAAAATCTATAAGGAAGCTAAAATAGCATGCACATATGCTAAAGAAAAGAAGCTTAGTCAGGTTGAATATAAAGATATAGGGATGCATCAAATAATTGGTCAAATAGATGATAAGTGTGTTCTTGAAGGCTATATTCAAGATTGTATAGGTGAAATTAAAAAATATGATAAGAAAAATGATACTAACTATTTAGAGATTATAAAGCTATATATTAAATATGATGGATCAATCATTGAAATGGCTGATTCATTAGGGGTTCATCGTAACACTATTAATTACAAAATTAAATTTATAAAAAGCTACTTCAAAATGAATATGACAATTGAAGAACTAACAAAATTAAATCTAGCAATCATAATGGACGAAATGAAAAGGAGATAGATTATTATGACAGGACAAGAAATTAAAGAGTTACAAAAGAAGTATGTGCTACAATCATGGAGCAAGCAAGGAAATATAAATCCAACACCAATTGAAAAGGCAGAAGGAATTTATATGTATGATTACGATGGAAAGAGATATACAGATATGTCTGCCCAATTAGTAAATCTTAACGTAGGATTTGGTAACAAGAAGATTAATGATGCAATTATCAAGCAATTAGAGCAATATGCATATTTAGCACCATCTTATGCAGTTGAAGCAAGAGCTAAGCTTGCTAAAATGATTATTGATAGAATGCCAGATAACATGGGAAAGGTATTTTTCACTAATGGTGGAGCTGATGCAAACGAAAACGCAATTAAGATGGCAAGATTATTTACAGGTAGACCAAAGGTATTTTCAAGATATAGATCGTACCATGGATCAACATTTGGAGCTGGTTCACTAACAGGAGAGCCACGTAGAGCTTCAATTGAACCAGGTATCCCAGGATTTGTTAAGTTCTTTGATCCATATATTTACAGAGAACCTGTAATTAAGTTTGAATCTGAGGAGCAAGCTACAGAATATTACTTAGCAAAGCTAAGAGAACAAATAATTTATGAAGGTGCAGATCAAGTCGCAGCTATCGTAATGGAAACAGTTACAGGATCAAATGGAGTTATTATTCCACCAAAGGGATATCTACCAGGAGTTAGAAAAATTTGTGATGAGTTTGGAATTATGATGATTTGTGATGAAGTAATGGCTGGATGGGGTAGAACTGGAAAGCTATTTGCATTTGAGAATTTCGATGTAAAGCCAGACATTGTATCATTCGCTAAAGGAGTTACTTGTGGATATGTACAGCTTGGAGGATGTGTGGTTTCTAAGGAAATTGCTGAATACTTCAATGACAATACATTATTATGTGGACTTACATATAGTGGACACCCACTTGCATGTGCTGCAGGAGTTGCTTGTGTTGAATATTATGATGAAGCTAATATCTTAGATAATGTTAACAAGGTTGGAGCTGTATTAGGAAATATTCTTGAAGAAATGAAGGCTAAGCATAAGTGTGTTGGTGAGGTTAGATATATTGGATTATTCTCATCAGTAGAGCTAGTTAAGGATAAGACAACAGGAGAAGCATTAGTTCCATATGGAAAGGATCCAGAAGGAAAGATGGGAAAAATTGTTGGTGCACTTAAAGCTAAGGGATTCTGCACTTATTCTCATGAGAATATGGTATTCGTTAATCCACCATTAATTATCACAGAAGAACAGCTAAAGGAAGAAATGCAAAAGCTTGATGAGGTTTTATCTGAGGTAGATAAGACTATCTAAAAAAGGGGGAGAAGTTATGGAAATTAACTTTAATATTCCTACAAAAATTATAATGAAGCGTAATTGCGTGCTAGAGAATGCAAATTTGATTGCTAGCTATGGTAAAAAGGCTATGATAGTAACCGGAAAGCATTCTGCAGCAGCAAATGGTTCATTAAAGGATGTAGTAGATGCACTTGAATCAAAAAATGTAAAATACATAGTATTTAATAAGGTTATGGCAAATCCAACAATTGAATTAGCCTACGAGGGTGCAAGGCTTGCAAAAAATGAAGATGTTGATTTTATAATAGCTATTGGAGGTGGTTCTCCAATGGATGCTGCTAAAGCTATTTCATTGCTAGCTGTTAAGGATATAAAAGAGGATGATTTATTCACTGCACCAATCACAAGCCCTGTGCTTCCAATGGTTTTTATCCCAACAACTGCTGGAACAGGATCAGAGGTTACTCAATATTCGATTTTAACAAATGATAAGCTTGAAACAAAATCAACAATTGCATCTCCATTTCTTTTTCCAACTGTTGCATTACTTGATGGAAAGTATATGCAATCACTTGGGAAGTTTACAACAATTAATACATGCTTAGATGCGCTATGTCATGCAATAGAAGGATATCTATCTGTAAGAGCTAATAGTCTTACAAAGACATTATCTATAGAAGCTATTAAGCTTATAGCTAAAGAATTTAAAAATTTAGAGTCTTTTAATTTATTAGATGACGATAGAGATAAGCTATTATATGCATCAACACTTGCAGGTATTGTTATTGCACACTGTGGAACAGTTGCAGTACATATATTAGGATATTCACTAACATATTATAAGGAAATAGATCATGGTAGAGCTAATGGCTTATTACTTGTTAGTTTCCTTAGAAAGGTAAATGAAACAATGCCTGATCTAATTAATGAAATATTAGAGGCATTATCATTAAAGAGCTTATCTGATTTTGAACAAATTATTAATACATTATTAGGAAATAAGGATGTATTAACAGATGAAGAAATTGATAAATATGCTAAAAAGGCTTTAGCTGTTCCTAAGCTAAAGAACACAGTTATTACTTTAAAGGAAGAAGATTTAAAGCAAATTTTAACTGAATCAATGAAGGGGTGATTTTAATGGAAAGTAGAAACCTAAGGGGTAGTGTTGAGCTACTGGAGCTAATTTATAAAAAGAAACTTAGAACTGTAGATGACCCTACATGCCCAGGTTCATCAGCAGAATATTTAATCTATATTGATCTAAAGGATGAATTTAGGAAAAAGCTTAACTTTAAAACTCCATATCATGGACATTTATATGCATATGCATATGTTTCAAAGGAAGTACAAAAGATACTTGATGAAAATGATTTTACTCTAAAAGGAGTAAGAGTAGATTTAGCAGACTGGGATGATAAGTTCGTTATCTCATTTGAAGAAAATGCAAAGGAAATTCAATTTTTTTGCAAGAGTGCAGATGTTAAATATCTGCTTGAAAATTGCTTAAGAATTCCAATGCAAAGAATATTAAATAACTAAAGGAGAAATTAATTATGTATAAGTGTAGTTTAGAAAGAATGACAGATAAAATTAAGACATTTTCAAAGTTTGGAGATGCAGGTCATGGTGGAATAACTCGTTATTCTTTATCACCAGAGGCATTACTTGCAAGAGCTGAGTTTAAGAAGAGAATGGAAGCAATTGGTGCAATCATTGAGGTTGATGATGTTGCTAACGTTTATGCAACATTACCAGGAACTGATCCAAATGCAAAGAGAATTGTAATGGGTTCTCACTGTGACTCTGTTAAAAATGGAGGAAATTATGATGGAATTTTAGGTGTTATGTCAGCAATGGAGGTTTTAGAAACTATTGCTGAAGAAAAGATTCCTCATAAGCATCCTCTAACAGCTATGATTTGGACAAATGAAGAGGGATCATTATATCCACCTGCAATGATGTGCTCTGGTATTGTATGCTATGATTACTTACCAGAGGATATCAGAGGAAAGTTTAAATATGAGGATATGATGAATTCAAAATCAATCCTAGATCCATCTAAGACATTTGGTATGGCTCTTGAAGCTTCAGGATATAAGGGAGATAAGAAGTATCGTCTATCACCAGAAAAGTATTTATATATGTTCGAAACACATATTGAGCAAGGACCTATCCTTGAGGATGCAGGAAATGAAATTGGAGTTGTAGACTGCGTTCTTGGTATGTTTAACTATCGTATTAAGTTCTATGGACAAACAACACATGCTGGAACTTTCCCAATGCCAAAGCGTAAGGATGCATTCTTTGCAGCATCTCAAGCCCTTTGCTACTTGCATGAGGAAATTGATAAGCTAGGATATCCTGAGCTTGTATATACAACAGGAGAGGTTGTATGCCATCCAGATGTACATACATGCGTTCCTGATTTCTTTGAATTTTCATTTGATTCTCGTCATGAGAAGCCAGAGGTTCTAGATAAGGTATTAGCTATTGTAAAGAGCCTAGAGAACAAGACTTGGAGTGGATGTACTTGCAAGGTTGAAAAGGCATGGAATAGAGATACTGTTTATTGGGATAAGAAGCTTGTGTCTTATGTTAAGGAAGCAGCTGAGGAAACAGGAGTTAGCCATCAATATATTCATTCAGGAGCTGGACATGATGCACAATTTGTTGCTTATGTAATTCCAACAACAATGATTTTTGTTCAATCTAAGGATGGACTAAGCCATTGCGAGCCTGAATATTCAAAGCCAGAGCACTGTACTGATGGTGCTACAGTAATGCTAAATGCTGTATTAAAGGCTGATAAAGAATAATATATACCTAAAGACCCATTTAATTATGGTGTCTTTTTTCTTTTAAGAAAGAAATTATTATTTTATGCTATAATAAATTATGGTGGTGAATGGCTATGTTATATCAAAAGCTTTCAAGAGAAAAGGTATTTAAGGATCCTATATATGGGTATATAAAGGTTGAATATAAAATTATAGATGAGCTAATAGACACTAAGGAATTTCAAAGACTTAGACGTATTAGACAATTAGCAGGTCTTTCTATGACATTTCAAACAGCAGAGCATTCACGCTTTTGTCACTCCCTTGGAGTATATGAGATGGCAAGAAAGGTTTTAGAGAACGCACAAGGAATAAAGGAAACAATGAGTGAATACGAGCAAATCGTATTCCTTTGTGCTGCACTCCTTCATGATGTAGGTCATGGACCATATTCTCATGCTTTCGAGGCGGTTATGAAATATAATTCTCATGAGGATATGACAGTAAGAGTTATACTTGAAAATACGGATATAAATAAGATACTTAATAAATATAAGGATGGTTTAGCCTTAGATGTAGCTAATGTAATTGACCATAAGGGAAAATTTAAGCTAATTGAGCATCTTACATCATCTCAGTTAGATGTAGATAGAATGGATTATCTACAAAGAGATTCATATTTCACAGGAGCCTTATATGGAACTATTGATGTAGATAGAATAATAAGAAGTATGAAGCTAGTTGATCATGAGGTAACATACAGAGCCTCTGGAGCTCCGGCTATTGAATCATATTTAATGGCTAGATACCATATGTATAATCAAATATATTACCATCCAGTAGCTCGTAGCTATGAGCTATTACTACAATCTATATTTGTAAGAATAATAGACCTAGATGATAAGGGTATATCTCCATCCCCATATACAGTAGATTTTATTAATGCGATTAAAAATCATGATTTAGATTCATATTTATTTTTGGATGATGCATATGTAAATGGATTTATTAAGATGCTATCAAAGACAGCATCTGATAAAATCCTTAATGACCTATGCAATAGATTCCTTGAAAGAAAGCTATATGAGGTTATAGACCTAAAACTTGAATCAGATAAAAAGAAGATAGAAAAAATCAAAGCTAAATATACTAATGATGAAATATTATGTAGATATTATTTTGAGCAATCATCATTATCTCAATATGCATATAGGCATACAGATGATATTGATAAGGTTGATGATATAAAAATATATCTACCTAGTGGTAAAATAGTATCATTAGAAAGCTATTCTCCAATTGTAAAAGGATTAATAGATTCAGCTAAGAATACATTTGAACGTATCTATTATGGATGTGGTGAATAATGTATAAGCAAATAATAATATGTGAGGGTACACATGATATGATTAAAATTCAAACAGTGTACCCAGATTTAAAATGCATTATAACTAATGGCAGTGAAATTAGTAAGGATACACTAAATATGATAAAAAAATATAGTGAATCCTATGAAATAATATGCTTCCTTGATCCTGATAGTCCAGGTGAAAGAATAAGAAGTAAAATAGTCGAAATAGTACCTAATTGTAGACATGCATATATAGAAAAGAAATATGCAATATCTGATAACAAAAAGAAGGTAGGAGTTGAGCATGTATCATTAGATCTAATAAAATCTATATTAGATCCAATACTTACCTCAAGACCTACTAACAATAATAATCTAACTATATCTAATTTATATGAATTAAATATAATT
>JAZRVY010000068.1:0-5996 GCA_045599405.1 Anaeroplasmataceae bacterium | reverse complement strand
AATGAAAAATATTGAAAAAAATTTAAATAAGGATAGTAAGATTATTGATGTAGGGGCAGGTACTGGTAGATATTCTATTTATTTACATAACCTAGGATATGATGTTACTGCCATAGAGCTTGTTAAGAATAATTTAGGAGTTTTGAAGGCTAAATCAAAGGATATTAAGGCTTATTTAGGTAATGCCTTAGATTTATCTAGATTTGATGATAATTCATTTGATATAGTTATTCTATTGGGACCTATGTATCATATTCATAAATATGAAGAAAAGCTACAGGTTTTAAATGAGGCTTCTAGAATACTAAAGCCAAACGGCTTAATATTTGCTGGATATGTGCTTAATGATTATTCTATTGTACATTATGTTTTAAAGGAAAATAATATAAATAATCTTATTAAAGAGGGTAAAATAGATAGTAATTTTAATATCATTACCTCTGATGATGATTTATATGATTATGTAAGATTAGAAACTATAGATAATTATTATAAAGATACAAATTTAAAGCTTGTTGATAGATTCTCACCAGATGGACCTACTGATTATATTAGACCTACTATTAAGGATATGAGCGAGGAAGCATTTAATACCTATATTAGCTATATAGATTCTATATCACATAATAAGTATTTAATGGGAGCTGCAAGCCATATTGTAGATGTGCTTACTAAAGAGTAAAGGACTGAGATATTAATTCTCAGTCCTTTTTATAAATTCTAAAATATCATTATAAATAATATCTATAGTTTCATTTATATTAGCTAAATTCACATTATATAAATGAGTAGGAAATTGATTTTTAAACCATGTCATTTGTCTTTTAGCTAAATGACGAGAGTTTTTCTTTATTTCCTCTATAGCTGTTTCTAGGGTGATTTGACCTTCAAAATAAGGAATAAATTCCTTATATCCTATCGCATGAGGACAAATACCATCATCATATAAATCCTTTACTTCCTTTAAAAGACCCATTTCCATCATTTTATCTACTCTTTGATTAATTCTACTATAAAGTATATCTCTATCCTCTACATTTAGATAAATAATATATGAGTTATATAGTTCTCTTTTTTTGCTATCCATATTAGTTACAGATTGCTTAGTGTCTAGATATATTTCTATAGCTCTTAGCACTCTTTTTCTATTATTCATATGAAGCTTTTCTTTATTAATTGTAGGATCTAGCTTAAGTAAATAATCATATAGCTCCTCATTTGAATACCCACTAAATTGGCCTTCGAAGGACTCATCTCTTTTCGAGGCACTGAAATCATAATCAAATAA
Source organism: Anaeroplasmataceae bacterium (assembly GCA_045599405.1). Classification (GTDB taxonomy): domain Bacteria; phylum Bacillota_I; class Bacilli_A; order Acholeplasmatales; family Anaeroplasmataceae; genus UBA3206. Next base: position 4,708 of record JAZRVY010000068.1, on the reverse strand, counting down.
TACTGATTGAATATATAATCCAGTACCACCACTTATAATTACATTCTTCTTTTCATCTATTATTTTTCTTGCAAGTGATTGAAATTTAGATACATCATAGGAATCTGTTGGCTCACATACATCAATTAGGTGATGACATACACCAGACATTTCCTCTAAGGTAGGCTTGGCACTACCTATATCTAATCTTTTATATACTGCAACGCTATCACCACTAATAATGTCCATATTAAGCTTTTTTGCAAGCTCTATACTGATTTTAGTTTTTCCTATAGCTGTAGGTCCGACTATTACTATTACATTATTCATTACATAATCCTCATAAACATTTTTTCTATTTCCTTGCTAGTAAGCTTGATAATAGATGGTCTTCCATGTGGACATGTGTATGGGTTATTGCACTTGTTTAGATTTTCAACTAGCAACACGACCTCATCCTTTGTTAAATGGTGATTAGCCTTAATAGAATCCTTACAAGCTATTTGCTTTGAGATTCTATCTCTATTTTTAATAATAGATATTTCCTTTTCTTTCATAAATGTATTTATAAGGTTTCTAATAAATTCATCTATATGATCAAAATCCATCCAATATGGTACCTCTCTTATACAGTAGGTATTTTTACCTATTGCGTTAATTGATATACCTAAATTTGTTAGCTCATTTATATGAGCCTCTACGAATATAGCCTCTGTAGGGTTAAATTCTAGTGTATATGGTACTATAAGTGGGATTCTTACATCCTGTGGGTTTGATAATAAATTATAATATTTTTCATAATTTATTCTTTCTGCAGCCGCATGCTGATCCATTAAATACATACCCTCATCATTTTGGAATATTAGATAAGTACCATGTACCTGTCCTACATATTCTAAATATGGTAATCTTTTAGTTTTTACCATATTTGGAGATTCCTCTATTATTTCTTCCTTTTTGATAACAGGGGATGTATTTACCATATTTATAATAGGCTTTATTGGTTCTACTGGCTTTATAGATACTGGCTCATTTATTATAGGTCTAGAATCAAATTCCTGACTAAAGATAGAGGTTTTAGTATAGGCTTCCTTTTTTGGCTCAGTCATATTTTCAGGAATCATATTAGCTTCCTTTAATAAAGACTTGGCCATTTCCTTTACCTTAGAGGCAATTTCATCCTCGTTTGATATTTTAATAATAGCCTTTGAAGGATGGATATTTACATCTACTAATAAAGGCTCTAGGTCTAAATAAATGACTCCAATAGGATATCTTGTATGTGGAATATATGTATCATATGCTTCTATTAGCGCATCATTTAGCTTATAGCTTTTTACATATCTTTTGTTACATATTACAGTTATTTCATTTTTATTACTTCTTGTAATAGTTGATTTAACTATGGCTAGCTTTAGATTAAATGCCATAGATTTATATTCAGATACAAGTAAATTCTTAGCTACCTCAAATCCATAAATATCTCCAAATAGTCTTACTAAATCACCATTACCTGTTGTGTTTAATAGTTCTCTATCATCATTAATTAGCTTATATGATATATTTGGGTTTGATAATGCGAATTTAGTCATAAGGCTAGAGATTTGTGATAGCTCTACAGGTAGGCTTTTTAAATATTTTAATCTAGCTGGTGTATTATAAAATAAATTTTCAACCTTAATATCAGTTCCCTTATTTGTAGCCTTAGGTCCATCAGATAGCTTTTTACCAGCATTATATATTACCTCATATCCATTATCATTACCCTCTGAAGTAAGTAATGATAGCTTAGATACTGCGGCTATAGATGGGATAGCCTCACCTCTAAATCCTAGGGTTGTTATTCTAAATAGGTCATGTTCATTCTTTATTTTACTTGTGGCGTGTCTACCAAATGCCATTAAAGCATCCTCTGGACTCATACCACATCCATCATCTATTACATTTATTAGCCTTACACCGCTGTCCTTAAGAGAAACTCTAATTTCCTTAGATCCAGCATCCATTGAGTTTTCAACTAACTCCTTAACTACGCTTGCAGGTCTTTCAACTACCTCTCCTGCTGCGATCATATTTGATAAATGATTATCAAGCTGCTGTATGCGTCCCATGTAGACACCTCCTTTTATTCTTTATTCTTTAAATCATATAGAAAGTTAAGTGCATCCTTTGGTGATAGACTATCTAAATCTAGCTCATCAATGGCTCTTTTAATAATTTCAGCATCTGTTACTTCCTTTATTTCTGGTTGCTCCTCATAATCCTGGAAGCTAAATAAATCAAGGTTCATTTCCTTATTTTTACTATCATCCTCTAAGGAATCAAGTATTTCCTTACTACGGGCAATTAATGATTTTGGTAGTCCTGCAAGTGAAGCTACGTTAATACCATAGCTCTTGTCAGCTCCACCATCTAAAACCTTGTGTAGGAATACTACTCCGTCCTTAGTTTCCTTTGCACTTACGTGAACATTTTTAAGTCTCTTTAATGTCTTTTCTAATTGTACAAGCTCATGGTAATGTGTAGAAAATAGCATTACACATCCAATTCTTTCATGTACATACTCAATGATAGCCTGTGCAAGGGCCATACCATCAAATGTTGATGTACCTCTTCCTAGCTCATCAAATAGAATTAGACTATTTTTAGTAGCATTAGAAATAGCATAATTAGCCTCCATCATTTCAACCATGAATGTTGATTGTCCGCTCATTAAATCATCTGAAGCACCAATACGTGTAAAGATAGAATCAAATGTGCAAAGTGATGCACTCTTTGCTGGTACGAAGCATCCAATTTGAGCCATAATGATAATTGAAGCTAGCTGTCTCATATATGTGGATTTACCACTCATATTAGGTCCTGTAATTAATAATGTATTATATTTATTGATATAAATATCATTAGAAATATATTTATCATTAAGTACACTTTCCACAACTGGATGACGTCCGTCTATTACAGTTATTTCTCTTGTATCTGTAAGAGTTGGTCTTACATATTTATTTTTTGTAGATATTTCACTAAATGCGATTAAAACATCTATTGTAGAAATAATATTAGCAAGAGATTGCAATGATGAAATACATTTTCTACACTCATCTCTAAGTTCAATAAATAATTCATATTCAAGCTTTACAATCTTATCATCACTACCAAGTATAATAGATTCATATTTCTTAAGCTCTGGTGTTATAAATCTTTCAGCATTAGCTAAAGTTTGCTTTCTATCATATTCAAATTCTTCCTTTACAAGACCTAAATATGATTTAGTTATTTCAATATAATATCCAAATACTCTATTATATCCAACCTTAAGACCATTAATACCTGTTCTTTCCTTTTCTGATTGCTCATAATTTAGTATCCAATTTTTACTATTAGTAGATATACTCTTTAGCTCATCTAGCTCGTTATTATAGCCCTCTTGAATCATTCCACCCTCTTTAATTGTCATAGGTGGATTATCAACTAGAGCTCTTGATAATAATTCATATAGCTCGTAGTGAGTATCTATATTAGCACTTAATGATTGAGCATCATCAATATCTAATTTAGTTATTAAAGCCTTTATAGTAGGGATATTAGATAAGCTTCTTCTAAGCTGTACTAAATCCTTAGCATTAGCGTTTCCTACACTAATTCTTCCTACAATTCTTTCAAGGTCATAAATAGTTTTAAGTGATTCCTTAATTTCCTCTTTAGTTATGTAATCCTTATTTAAGGCTTCTACATAATCAAGTCTTTTATTAATTTCCTTTTGATCTACAAGTGGTCTGTCTATCCACTTATGTAGCATACGAGAACCCATAGCTGTTTCACATTTATCAAGAAGCCATAATAGAGAACCATTTTTTTGTTCCTTACGTAGAGTTTCTGTAAGCTCAAGATTTCTTTTTGTAAATGGATCTAGCTTTAGGTAATCCTTAGATTCATAATATACAGCTTCCTTTAAGTGATTTAGGGATTGCTTAATTGTATATGTTAAATAATTTAATAATATACCAGCTGTTGGAATAAACTCTGGTAATAAGGTTTCAGCTACATATTTTAAATAATCTGGTATATCAGTGTTATCCTCATGTGATATTACGATTTGATAGTTATTATGAAGTGATTCTAGGAATTTAGGTTGAAATGAGGTATTAACAATAACCTCTCTAGCATGTAGAGATATGATTTCATTTTTTAATGAGTCTATAGTAGGTAGCTTAGTTGCGTATACATCTCCTGTAGATGAATCTGCATATACTATTACATATTCTCTTTTAATAGCTCCAATAGCTACAATATAGTTATTAGATTTAGAATCTAGGTCAGTCTCTACTGTAGTACCTGGAGTTAAGACCTTTATTACATCTCTTTTTACTAAACCTTTAGCTGTTGAAGGATCCTCAACCTGCTCAACAATACCAACCTTAAACCCTTTTTCAAGAAGCTTTAGAGCGTATATTTGATAAGCATGAAATGGAATACCACACATAGGTACTCTCTCTTCTATTCCAGCATCCTTTCCAGTTAATTGTAATTCTAATTCCCTAGAGGCAATATAAGCATCATCAAAGAACATTTCATAAAAGTCTCCAACTCTATAAAATAAGATAGAGTCCATATTTTGTTCCTTGATTGATATATATTGCTGAATCATAGGAGATAATTTAGTTTTATCTACTTCATTTAAAGTCATAATAACACCATACTTTTCTTTTCAACATTATTAATATTTTAT
>JAZRVY010000067.1:0-6996 GCA_045599405.1 Anaeroplasmataceae bacterium | reverse complement strand
CCCTTCAAGATGAGATTTCCCAACGAAAGTTGTAAGTTCCCTTAAAGACTATAAGGTTGATAGGCCAGGTGTGGAAGTGTGGCGACATATGGAGCTGACTGGTACTAATAGAACGAGGACTTAACCTATAAATAATTCGGAAAAACTAATTTTATCTAGTTTTGAAAGAGGTCTGGTGATGATGGCAAAGTGGACACACCTGTTCCCATACCGAACACAGAAGTTAAGCACTTTAACGCCGATGGTAGTACAATGTGCGAGAGTAGGAAGTTGCCAGGCTAATCTTTCAAAAATGCCTAAATAGCTCAGTTGGTTAGAGCACCTGACTGTTAATCAGGGGGTCCTAGGTTCAAGTCCTAGTTTGGGCGCCATTCTTTTTAAATACAATGTTGACTATAAATTGGTCATTTGATATAATTTTACTTGCATCGGGATGTAGCACAGCTTGGTAGTGCACCTGGTTTGGGACCAGGGGGTCACAGGTTCGAATCCTGCCATCCCGACCAGTTTTGCAGGTGTAGTTTAATGGTAGAACCTCAGCCTTCCAAGCTGACTACGAGGGTTCGATTCCCTTCACCTGCTCCATTGTTAATTAAGCTTCGATAATTCGGAGCTTTTTCTTTTTTTTAAATTATATATTTACTTGAAAAGATTTGTTTTTTTAAGTATAATAAAATAAACTACTATTTGTAATCATTTTTTGTATGGTTGAAAAAAGGAGATAGATAATATGAAGAAAGTATTTAAGAACCTTTTAGTGTTAGCAGGATTAACAGCTACAGCTGCAGGTCTTGCGAGCTGTGGATTTGAAGATGCAGCTCGTCTAAATAAGACAAATTTAGATTTATCTAACATTAGCTTTAAGAATGTAACACGTAATGCGGGAGATAATGTAGGAGACATAACTCCCTTTGATACAATAACTGGTGCAGCAATTTTACCAAATAATGTATCAAAATATATTAAGGGTGTAACGGGATATAGTATTTCTTATTGGGATGCTTCTAATAAGAATCAATTACCAGGGCTTCCAACAGAAATTGGAGAGTACATGTGCCACCTTGATCTAGAATATGATAGCAATATTTATACTGTAAAAAAATCAGATACAAATATTTTAAGATGTGGATTCAATATTCATAATAAGGTTGCTGTAAATGCAGAAGATGTTAAGTTTGATGACATTGCCATTCCATATGATGGATTAGAGCATGAATTATATGCAACTTACTTAAATGAAAAGTTTGATAGTACACTTGCACAAGGTATTCAATCAGTTAATTACTATTATTTAACTAAGGAGGAATATGAGCTTCAAGCTGGAATGGATATCATTCAATGGAAGCGTGATATACCTAAAGAGCCTGGTGAGTATGTGGCTAATATGTCAATTATTACAGACTATAGATGGTATGTTGAGGATGAAATAAAGTCAAAAACTTGTAATGTGACTATTTACAATGAAATTGATGCTGCAAACATTCAAATTCCTGATATTTATGTTCCTGTTGGTGAACAAGCTAACTTAACACCAATCGTTAATACATTAACTGCAAATGGTTTATCTCAAATATCAACTACTTATGAAATCGGTGGAGAGACTATTCAAGGATATCCTGCAGCAGTAGGAACATACACTATTAAGATTAAGACAAGAATTAATGAGGAAAGTCCAATTATAAAGTTCAAGAAGACTGAGGACAATACAGATGATATTTGTTATGTACAATATCATATTATTGAAAAAGCTGATGTACTTTCAGTCGGAGGATTCACTCAATCAACAGTTTCTGCTGATACTGCATATAGCCAATACTTTACAATTGGAGAAGGATGTATTGTTGGAACAAATAATGCAAACAAGGAAAAGGATCCTTCAATTGCCGATGTAGAATTACCAGCTAACCAAATTAATTTAACAAATGCTGAAAAGATTACAATTAACAATACTAATAACTATAAGAGTGCTATTATTTATGTTTTAAATAACAGTAGTAAAACAGAGGGGGCAACTGTAGCTCTTGGTAACAACCAAATTGAGTTCCCATGTGCTGGAGTTAACTCTAAGATTCAAAAGGTAATATTACCATTAGCAACAGGAGTAAATGAATTATCATTTGGTCAATCTGTCGCTCTATATAAGGTAGAATTATCTACAGAAGAGGTTACTACATATAACATTACATTTGATGCTAACGGACATGGAGAAGCACCTGCTGCTCAAGAAGCAGTATCAATTACTCAAGTTATGCTTGCTCAAGAATTAACTGCTGAAGGATATGTATTCGGTGGATGGTATACTGATGCTGCATGTACAACAGCTGCAAAGGCTGGACAAATCAATTCTGATGTTACACTTTATGCAAAGTGGACTGAAGAATCTGAAGAAGTTGAGAAAATTAACTATACTTTAGACCTAGAAGCTGTAACAAATACAACAGATAAGGCTGCAGTTACTGCTGGAGCATTATCTTCATATGTTACATATGCTGAGGATGCATTAGTATATAGATATGATTCATCAAAGAAAAATTATGCTGTTGAAGTTAATGGTGGAGGAAAATCATTTACTATTACTGTTCCTGAAGGACATACTGTAACAGTTTCAATTGGTATTTCTTCAACTGGTGGAGATAACTATTCATCAATTTCTGTAAAGAATTCTGAGGATGCACTTGTTGCTGCAACAAATGGTTCAACATTTGTTCCTACAAAGGATGCTAATGTTTATTCTATTAAGGGAACTACAGCTACAGCAATCACTTATAAATTAACTGCAGGTGTATATACTGTAACAGCTGTTGCAGATGCTACACCAGTAATCGCAGGAACTCCTGTAAAGGCACAAGCACAACATGAGCTTGGTGGAAAGAATTATCCAATCTACATAATTTCAGGTGAGGATTGCTACTATAAGGATAAGAAGTACTATAAGGTTGCAGATGATACAGAAGTAACTGAAACTTCTTCAAAGCAAATTAAGTATACTGAAGATGACTATTTAACAAATAGAGGATTTAGAGTTAATTCATTCTCAATTGTTGAAGCTGAAGAGGCTGCTACTTCATTCAAGGTAACTTATAATACTAATTTAGAAGGAGTAACTGCTCCTACTGAGCTTACTGATGTAACTGCTTTACCAGCTGAGCTTCCAACTTTAGTTGATGCAAATGATGCTGCAACATTTGTTGGATGGTTCAAGGATGCTGAATTAACACAAGCTGCTACTGCAGGTGAAGAAATTACAGCTAATACTAATTTATATGCAAAGTGGACAACACTTGCACAATTAATCTCTGCAAAGAAGGCTGAGGTTGCTACAAGCTACCCTGCAGCTAACTATGTAGAATATAAGGCAGAATATGATGCTGTAATCGCAACAATTGATGCTGTTACAACAATTACTGCTTTAAATGCTTTAGATTTATCTGCTCTTGCAGACATTGTTACTGAAGAGCAAATCAATGCTGCTAAGACTAAATATAACTTTGTTTATGCTACTCCAGCTAAGGGAGAAACAATGAGCAATGATTTATATGAAGGATTAACAATTACTGGAACTATTAAAAATAATCAAAATTCAATCCAAGCTTCTGGAAATGTTACATTTACATTCACATTAGCTAAGGCTGCAAAAGTAACTGTTGTTGGATATAGTGGATACTCTGAATATAATATTGGAGGAAGAACAGCAAAGGATACTTATTCAAAAACATTTGAGGCTGGAGAGGTTACTGTAGAATTATTAAATAGTATGTACATTGTGTCAATTGAAATCAGTCCTCTATCAAAGGCTACAGCTGCTGCTACAGTTTCTAGCATTACAGCTTCTGGAGCTAAGACTGAATTTACAGTTGGTGATGAATTCGCAACTGGATCATTAAAAGTTAAGGCTACTTATTCAGATGGTTCATATGTAACTACAGTTGATATGGCTGATGTAACAGTTAATTCAGATGAAGTAGTAACTACAGCAGCAGGAACATATACAGTAACTGTTTCATATGCTGGAGTAAGCGCAACATATGAAGTTGAATATACTGCACCATCTACAGAAACAGCTATTACAAAGACTGTAACTTATGATTTAACAAACGATGATGGAAAAGCTGCATTAGATGCTAATACAAAGATTATTACATCAGGAATAAGTAGAAATGGTGATAATAGTGCCTTTGTTGGAACAATTGAGTTCGAAGTTAAGGCTGGAGCTGTTGTAATGGTTGCTCCATATAAGAACTATGGAAGCTATACAGTTGGTCTTAAGGATGCTGAAGGATTAGCTACTCAAACTGGAACTACTACATTCACTGCTGAAACAGATTGTACAGTAGTAATTACAGGATTAGCTGGAAACTATATTTCAGGATTCGCAGTAGTTTACCCATCTACAACTGGAGTTAAGTATGCACTTAGAACTGACAATACTGATACATCGTACACAGATATAACATCAGTTGCTGAAGGAAAGGCAATTGTTGAGGATGGTATTATGCTAGATGCGTTAACTTCTGGTGCTAAGATTGCTCCAAGAGCTAATCAATGGGCTCAATACAACAAGGATACTGAAATTACAGTAGTTGTTGGAGCAGGACAAAAACTAACAGTTGTTGCTTATGATGCTAATTATTCAGTTACAGGTGTTGAATCAGTAACTAGTGCTACAACATCTAAGGTTTATGAAACTCAAACAATAGTAAAGATTAAGGCTGCAGCTAATACATATATCGGAAGCATTCTAATTGAGAATGTAGCTTAATAATTACTAAAAGTTATAGCAAATAATAACAATAAAGATTAAGGTTTTTCCTTAATCTTTTTTGCTTTTTATGATATAATTTACTACGTTAAATAAGATGTAAGGGAATAATGTTAAAATCATTAGCTGTACCCGCAACTGTGATGGGAATTGTATACAAATATGTCATTGGGAAACTGAGAAGACTGTATATATCAGAACCTAAGCCAGGAGACCTATCTATTTGACAAAAATATAATAAGGAGAGTAGAAAATGAAAAAACTAAAAAATGTATTATTAAGTTTTCTTCTTGCTTTAGTATTAGTTATTTCTGCGGGATGTTCGGAAAAGAAAAGCAAGAAGGATGAGATTGATTCATTAGTTGATGAAATCATTGAAACATATGCTTCAACAACTTTAAAATCATCTCTAGGTGCATCTGTATCATATGCGGATTCAACTTATTGGCAAATTCAAGGTATCAAGGTTATGATTGATGCTAAGGCTAATAAGAAACTATTTAATTATGATATGCTAACTGATGCATACAAGGAAAGTGTAACTAATCAAGATGTTACACAATTAACAGGAGCTGGATACGCTAAGTATTATTATGCAGCTAGAGCTTTAGGAAAGGATACAACAAGCTTTAAGAGCGCATATACTTCGTACCTAGAATCAGTGACTGAATACGGAATGTATGCTGAATATACATTACCATTTACATTATCAATTGCTAAGGATTTAAAGCTTTCAGATAAGGTAAATACTAATGTCATTAACACAACTTATCTATCTGATACCACATGGGGAACTGATGGACTTGCATGGCAACTTACAGGACTTGCATTATACAAGGATGTAAAGGCTAATTTATCAGCATTTACATTAGAATCATTAGAGTCTTCATATAGCGTAGATGTATCATTATCAGCAATGTTACTTCCATATGCTGCAAGTAACTTAAACGCTAGAGAAGCTTCATTTGATATCGTTGCAGAGCTTTTAAAGCACTATGATAAGGAAGAAAAGAAGTTTGAAACTGAAAAGCTAGGAGCAGGAGACTACTCATCAAATCAAATATATGCTGCATTAATGGCATACAAGGCTCAAAGAGATACTAAAAAGGCTGTAAACCTATTTGCATAAAAAAATATGGAGGATAGGTTTTCTTATCCTCCTTATTTCATTAATGATACTTACATTTGTCTTTATTATTAAATCTAATAAAAAGGCTAAAGCTAAGGACGATGGATATATAACTGTTATTGTTAATAATATGGACAATCAAATCGTTTCTATGCAAAGATTTAAGTATAATAAAGAGGATAGCCTATTTACAATAATAGATACTAATTATAATCTAACGTATGATATTACAACATATGGTCATTACCTGACTGGTATATCAAATGCTGAATTTGATATAACAACAAATGGTATGGATCATTTCTTATGGTTTGAAATTTTTTATTTAAAGAAAGATAGATCATATTCCTCTAAAATAAATATAGATGATTATACTAACCAAAAGGTAAAAACAGGAATAGATGGTATTAGCCTAAAGAATAATATGATATTTGCAATAAATGAAAGAGATGCAACTCATAAGGCTACCTTAATACCATCAAATAACCATTCAAATGATAAAATTATATCTACAATAATATGGTGTTTCTTTGGTATTTCATTTATAGGAATAATAACCGCAATTATTTTAGATCTAAGAAAGAACAAAATGACTGTAAGAAGATTATGCATATTATCATTTATGACAGTTCTTATTTTGGTACAAGAGGAATTATTAACATTTATTCCTAATGTACAATTTACATTTCTTTTAATAGGACTATATGCTGCTGTATTTGGCTTTGGATATGCGAGCCTAATTACTATAACACATATAACATTAGATAGCCTAATAATGGGAGCCTTAAACCCTTTTATAATGCTTCCAATGTTCATAGGCTATGAAATATTAATAGCATTAATATACATAGCTAGAAAAAGGAATTTAGCAATTATAACAGCACTTGCATCTATATCCTCAATAATATATTGCTTATCATTTATACCTATAAATGCAGTAGTATATAAAATAAATGTAAGAGATTATTTTATTGCAGATATACCATTTGAAATATTATTGATATTATCAACAATATTAACATATACTTATTTATATAGACCACTTCAAAATATATTAAATAAAGAATGGTATAAAAATATAAGCCTATAAAGGTAATTAATTTCGTTA
>JAZRVY010000066.1:0-2413 GCA_045599405.1 Anaeroplasmataceae bacterium | reverse complement strand
TGATGGTAAGGTGGCAGTATTAAATTGTCAAAATACTAAGAGAGTATATATTAATAATTTAAAATATACTATTAGCGATGATATGAAGGCTTGTAGTAATCGTATAATATTTAATAATAGTGAGGTAATTAATGAAACTAATTAAGGTTGATTATAATGAAAATAATTTAACTCAAACACATATATTTGGAGATCCTGTAATCCCACAAAGGCTTGAGGATTATGAATTTCCAGGATTTTCAGCTTTCTTTGGAATGATAAGATTAGATGAATATCCTATGTGTGGGATTGATAGCGGTAATTTATATATTTTTTTAGATTTATCAGGATACTATAGTGAGGAATATGGAGAGTATAGTATGGTTCCTATGGCTTATTACAGCAAGGAAGATCCAGCTATTATCTTTGATAGCTTTAATGAATTTAATGATGGTATTAAAGGCTTTGATAGTATATATATGTTAGATAAGGGAGAAGGCTTTAATATCAAGGATGGTATTATTGAAATGACAGATAAGGTTCTTTTAGAGTTCTTTAGAAACTTTACAGATGATTTAAAGAAGGCTGTATTTGGATTTGATGAGCTAAAGGAAAATACCTTTAATGAAGGATTTTTTAATATAATTAAGTAAGGTGAAATTTATGAGAGTTACTATAGTTAGTGACGTTTTAGGACAAGAAAATAATGGAACTACCATAGCTACAATGAATTTAGCTAGATATTTAAAGAGTCAAGGACATGAGGTTGTATTTTTATGTGCTGACCAGGACAAAAAGCTAGAGGATGGATTTTATGTTGTACCTAATTTGAATGTAGGTCCATTTAATAGATATGTAAAAAAGAATGGTGTTACTCTTGCTAAGCCTGATAAGGAGATTATCAAGGAGGCTATAGAGGATAGTGATTTAGTATATATTATGATTCCATTAGCCCTTGGATGTGCAGCAGCTAAGATTGCGTATGAAATGGATAAGCCAATGATTGCTGGATTCCATATGCAAGCTCAAAATCTATCATCACATTTACATTTACAAAATGATAAGCATTTTAATCAGCTTGTATATAAATTCATTTATAAGCATGTATATAGATATCTAGATGCAATCCATTATCCAACAGCCTTTGTTAAAAATGATTTTGAGAGTGCTATCAAGCGTTCAACTAATGGATATGTTATTAGCAATGGTATTCATAAATATGTAGTTAAAAAGGATATACAAAAGCCAGAGGAATATAAGGATAAGATAGTATTACTTACTACAGGTAGATACTCAAGAGAAAAGGATCAGGAAACCTTAATTAAGGCTATGAAGTATTCTAAGTATAAGGACAATATTCAATTAATACTTGCAGGTCAGGGTCCACTTGAGGCTAAATATAAAAAGCTAGCTAAAAAGATAGGAATTAATCCTTTATTTAAGTTTTATAAAAGAGAAGAAATTATTGATGTACTTAATATGGCAGATATGTATGTTCATCCTGCTATTATGGAGCTTGAGGGTATTGCCTGTCTTGAGGCAGTATGTATCGGAAAGATGACTATCGTATCCGATAGTAAGGACAGTGCCACAAAGAACTTTGCAGCATCCTCTGAATGCATATTCAAGCATAGAAATCCAAAGGATTTAGCTAGAGTTATTGATTATTATATTGAAAACCCTAATGAGAAGAAAAGAATGGAAGAAATTTACCTTTCTAAGCAAGGGCAATATGATCAAGAAAAATGCATGGAAAAGATGGGTGCCATGTGTGAGTATGTTGTAAAGAACCACATAAAGAAGGTGCTATAATGTCTAGATATGAATTTAAGCCTGGTAATATGGTTTACCCTGTGCCTGCAGTTATGGTTACATCAAAAAAGGAAGGACAAAAGGCTAATATAGTTACAGTAGCCTGGAATGGTACAATATGTACAAATCCACCTATGGCCTATATTTCCTTAAGACCAGAGAGATATTCCTATGACATTATTAAGGAAACAGGAGAATTTGTAATAAATTTAGTAACTAAAAATTTAGTTAAGGCCTGCGATTTTTGTGGTGTTAAAAGCGGAAGAGATATAGATAAGTTTAAGGAAACTGGTCTAACAGAGTTAGAATCTTTAAAGGTCAAATGCCCTGGAATATCTCAGTCTCCTGTAGCTATAGAGTGCAAGGTTAGAGAAATACTTCCTCTAGGAAGCCACCATATGTTTATAGCTGATGTTGTTGCGGTAACAGTAGATGATAAATATATGGATTCTACTAACAAATTTTGTTTAAATGAAAGTAATTTAATAGCTTATTCACATGGTGAATATTATTCCCTTGGTGATAAGCTAGGAACTTTTGGATATTCAATTAGAAAGAAAAAGTAAATTATATTGTTTATCATTATGATAAATGATAAAATTAGTTATGTTTAAAAAAGAGG
>JAZRVY010000065.1:0-10547 GCA_045599405.1 Anaeroplasmataceae bacterium | reverse complement strand
TGGAAAACCAATCATCGGTACATGGAAAGAAGACGAAAAAAATCTCAGTGATAAGGAAAATGGATATACATTATCTAAATATGATCAAATATGTGACTTTATTAAATACTATAAGGATAGCCTACTTACATATGGTCCTGTTTATATATCAGATGGAGTTAAAAGGCTTGATATTAAGGCTATGAAGCAGGTTAAATTTAATTTATCTATTGATGGTGGTATAGTTAGATTTATTTATGATAATTTAGCTTATTCAATAAGTGATTTAAATAAGATATTACTTGCATATAAGAATGGTAATAAATATGTAGAGCTTAGTGATTCAACAATAGAAATTGACGGCAGTGAGGTAAATGATTTATCTAATATGATGTCAGAGCTATCTATAGATAATATAAGTGAAGGAACTATTAAGCTATATCAAGCTTATTATATTAATTCAAAATATAAAAAGTATTTTAATATATCTAATGAGTTTGAGCAGTTTTTAAATGATTTAGTTAATTATAATGATATTGAGCCAAATATTAATAATAATTTAATAGAGGTAATGAGAGATTATCAATTGGCTGGATATAAGTGGCTAAGAGTACTATCAAATTATAATATGGGTGGTATACTTGCTGATGATATGGGGCTAGGAAAAACTCTTCAAATAATCGCTTTAATTGATAGTATGCCAAAGGATAAGCCATCTATTATAGTAAGTCCTACATCACTAATCTTTAACTGGGCAGCAGAAATTAAAAGATTTGCGCCTTATTTAAAGAACGTAGTCATGTATGGCAATAATAGAGAGGAGTCTAATGTTAAAAAGGCTTTAGCTGATAATAATGTTATTATTATTATATCCTATGAAACTCTAAGAATAGATATTGATTTATATAAGGATGTGGATTTTAATTTATGTGTTGTTGATGAGGCGCAATATATAAAAAATCCAAATGCGTTAAAGACTATAGCTGTAAAGAGCCTAAGGAGCAATATGAGATTTGCGCTTACAGGTACTCCTATTGAAAATAGTCTAATGGATTTATGGAGTATTTTTGATTTTGTATTACCTGGATATTTAGAGGCTAAGAATAAATTCATATCTAAATATGAGGGATATAAGTCTAGTAGTGATATATTAGATGATTTATCAAAGAGAATTATGCCATTCATGCTAAGAAGATTAAAGACAGATGTGCTAGATTTAGAAGAAAAGATAGAAACATATTCCTATAGTGTTATGTCATCAGAGGAAAATAAGCTATATAGAAGCTATCTTTCAGATGCGGTAAATGAGCTAAAGAGTAATAATTATAAAATTACTAGTATTCTTAGTGTACTAACAAGGCTAAGACAATTAGCCTGTGAGCCTAGATTATTTTTAGATAATGTTAAGGCTAAGAATTCAAAGATGGATTTGATGATGGAAATAGTAGAGGAAAAGATTTTAGATGATCATAAGATTCTAATATTCTCACAATTTACATCTATATTTGAATATATGGAAGATAGATTAAAGGATAAGGGTATTAAATATTTAACCCTTACAGGACAAACAAAGCCTATAGATAGAGCTACTATGGTGGAGGAATTTAATAAGGATAATGATATTAAGGTATTTTTAATTTCTCTTAAGGCTGGTGGTACTGGACTAAATCTTACGGCTGCAGATACAGTTATACATTATGATCCATGGTGGAATAATGCGGCTATGAATCAGGCTACAGATAGAGCCTATCGTATAGGTCAGGATAAAATGGTTCATGTTATTAAGCTTATTAATAAGGATACAATAGAAGAAAAGATATTAGATTTACAAAATCAAAAGAAATTCCTATTTGATAGTGTAATTGCTGAGGATGATGTAATTAAAAAGATAGACTTGACTGATTTAAAGGAGCTATTTAATTGAAATATTTAGTATTTAGTGATCTGCATGGATCCGGAATTTATGCAGAAAAAATTATTGAAAAATTTAATAATAATAAATGTGATAAAATGCTGTGCCTAGGAGATATTTTATATCATGGACCTAGAAACGATTTGCCAGAAGGATATAATCCTAAAAGGGTTATATCTATATTAAATCCTTACAAGGATGTTATTATTGCAGTTAAGGGCAATTGCGATGCGTATGTAGATCAAATGGTTCTTGATTTTGATATATTAGATGATTATGAATTTAATTATAATAATAAGACTTTAGTCTTAACTCATGGTCATTTTGTAAATCCAGATAGTCCAATGGATAGAAGCAATATAGTGGTATTATATGGTCATACACATGTATATAAGAAGGATATAGTAAATAATTCCTTATATCTTAATCCTGGTAGTACAACTATACCAAAAAATGGTACATTAAATAGCTATGCTATTATTGATGATAATAAATTTATTGTATATGATTTTAATGATAATGTGCTTATGGAGGTTTCACTATGCTAACAAATGATTATTTGCCAGGGCATAAGGATATAAGGCTTATTCAGGATGATACTATGCTAAGGGTAAATACTGATACTGAGGTTTTAGGTAATTTTATTAATATCTATAGAGAGGATACTGTTCTTGATATGGGTACTAATAATGGGGCCTTATTATTATATGCTAGCTTATTTATTCCAAAGAAGCTTATTGGTATTGATATTAATGCAGAAGCATTAAAGATAGCAAAGCTAAATATGGATAACAATAATATTACTAATTATGAGCTAAGGGAGGCAAATATAGTTGAATATACCTCAGAGCCTGTAGATGTAATTATATGTAATCCCCCATATTTTAAAACTGAAGAGAATAATAAGGGAGATAATAAATACAAGGCCTTAGCTAAGCATGAGGGGATATTAACATTACCTACTTTAGCAAAGGCTATTAGTAGAAATTTAAAGGATAATGGAACATTATTTTTCTTATTTTTATCATCCAGAATGGATGAGGTTGTTCTTGAGTTTAAAAAAAATAACCTAGCCATAAAGGAGGTACAAATGGTTTTTGATGAGAATAAGCCATTTAGTAATGTGTTTATGGTCAAGGCTATTAAGAATGGTATTGCTGGTATGGTTATTAAAAAGCCAATTATCAAAAAGCGATAGAAGAAATAAAAAAGGCACCCTACGGTGCCTATTTTATCTATCATTAAAATTATAATGCATTAACGATTTGAGATAATTCACTCTTCTTGTGAGCTACGAAGTTCTTATGAACGATTCCCTTAGCTTGAGCCTTATCTAACTTCTTGAATGCAAATGCTAAAGCTTGTTGAGCAGCAGCCTTATCATTCTTTTGAGCAGCTACTAAAACGGCCTTCATAGCAGTCTTCATACCTGACTTATAAGATGCATTAAATTGTCTAGCCTTCTCGTTTGTCTTTACTCTCTTGATTTGTTGTTTAATGTTTGCCATTTTTTCACCTCCGAGCATACGCACAAAACATACGCCTATTAATTATAACAAACCTTTTTTTTTAAATCAATACTTTTTTTAAAAATATTCAATGTATAATATTATTATAGAAGGAGGTATAACTATGAATAATAAAACATATATATGTATAGATTTAAAATCATTTTATGCCTCTGTAGAATGCAATGAAAGAGGCCTTGACCCGCTTACAACTAACCTAGTTGTAGCTGATAGCTCAAGAACTGAAAAAACAATCTGTCTTGCAGTGAGTCCATCTCTTAAAAAATATGGTATTCCAGGAAGAGCTAGATTATTTGAGGTTTTAGAAAAGGTTAAAAGGATAAATGATGATAGAAGAAAAGCTATTAAATATCATAAATTCAAGGGTAAAACAGCCAATGATACTATTTTATCCTCTGATCCTTATTATGAGCTAGATTTTGTAATAGCAACTCCTAGAATGCAATTTTATTTAGATTATAGTACTAATATTTATAGTACATATTTAAAATATATAGCTCCAGAGGATATTCATGTTTATTCTATAGATGAGGTATTTATGGATGTGACAGGATATTTAAATACTTATAAGATAAGTGCTCATGAGCTGGCTATGAAAATGATAAAGGATGTGCTTAGCAATACTGGTATTACAGCCACAGCTGGAATAGGAAGTAATATGTATTTAGCTAAGGTGGCTATGGATATTGTTGCTAAAAAAATGCCAGCCGATAAGGATGGCGTAAGAATTGCTGAGCTAAACGAGCAATCATATAGAGAGCAGCTTTGGAGTCATAGGCCACTTACTGATTTTTGGAGGGTTGGCCATGGAATTGCTAGTAGGCTTGAAAGCCTAGGGTTATACACTATGGGTGATATAGCCAAATGCTCTGTTGGTAGTATTAATGAAAGATATAATGAGGATTTATTATATAAAACCTTTGGTATTAATGCTGAGCTACTAATAGATCATGCGTGGGGATATGAGCCTTGTGAAATGTCTCACGTAAAGGCATATAAGCCTAAGAGCCATAGCCAAAGCGTTGGTCAGGTTTTAAGCTGTCCAACAAAGTCTGAGGTAGCAAGAATTATTATAAGTGAAATGGTAGAAACATTATCGCTAGACCTAGTTATGAAAAAGCTACTATGCAAGGGTATTTCTATATATGTAGGATATGATAAGGAAAATGTAGAATTTAATTTAGGCGGATTTGAAATAGATACTGATTATTTGGGTAGAGAGGTGCCTAAATCGGCTCACGGAGGTATAGAGTTTAATATTTATACCTCATCTACACGTCTTCTTATGGAAGGCGCATTAAAAATCTTTGACCTAAAGGTTGATAAAGCTTTAACAATAAGAAGGCTTAATGTGGCTGCCTTCGATGTGATAGAGGAAAAAAATAATCAAAAGCCTAAGTATGAGCAACTGGATTTATTTACTGATTATGATGCTAAAAAAGAAACTGATGAAAAGATAGAAAAGGCCTTAGCTAAGGAAAAAAAGAGCCAAGAGGCTATTTTGAAAATAAAGGAAAAATATGGTAAGAGTGCTATTATGAAGGGTATGAATCTAGAAGAGGGTGCTACCCAAAGGGATAGAAATAATCAAATAGGAGGTCATAAGAAATGAGTAATATACATGATTATAGTGATATTATTAATGTACCTTATATGAAGAGTGATAGACATCCTAATATGAGTCTTCTTGATAGAGCCTCTCAATTCGCACCATTTGCCGCCCTTGTTGGATATGAAACTCAAATAAAGGAAGCCTCTAGAAGCACAATGTCTAGGGTTGAGCTTTCTGAGGATGAAAAGATAATAATTAACGAAAAGCTTAATTATTTAAACATACATAAGGAAATAGAAGCAGAGTTTTTATATTATGAGCCTGATAATAAAAAAGATGGTGGCTCATACCAAACAGCTAAGGGAAGTATATATAATATAGACATTAATAATAATTTATTGATACTTCATAATAAGACTAAAATATTATTATCTAGGCTAATTGATGTTATTTCAAACGAATTGGATATATTATCATATTGATAATGATTATGGATTGTGATACAATCTTTATGAAATAAGGGAGTAGTTGGCTACTATAATGGTAGTTACTGTGTCTTCAATCTCAGTCTTAGGACTAGGTACAGTATTAAATAGCGAGACTTATGGTGTATGCCATAGGTCTCTTTTTTATTTTTAAGGAGGAATTATTTTATGCTAGATTTTTTTTGGAGCTGGTTAAATGAAACCATGGGATTAAATGATGCATGTAGTAACACTACATGGCAATATTTAATATTTATTATTTTCTTAGTGATAGGTGTATTTTTCTTAGTTAAGTTTTGTGATATCTTTGTTGATGCAGCATCTGCAATCGCAAAGAAGATGAAAATATCACCACTTATCATTGGACTAACAGTCGTAGCTATAGGTACATCATGTCCTGAGCTTGCAGTATCAGTGTCTAACTCAGTTGGTGCACTTGTTAATCACACAACTGCAGAAATAGCTCTTGGTAATGTTATAGGATCTAATATTTGTAATTTATTATTAGTATTAGGATTTAGTGCTATTTTCACACCTATCATTGTTAAAAAGAGTATATGTAAGAGAGAATATCCATTCCTAATTGGTATCA
Source organism: Anaeroplasmataceae bacterium (assembly GCA_045599405.1). GTDB lineage: Bacteria > Bacillota_I > Bacilli_A > Acholeplasmatales > Anaeroplasmataceae > UBA3206. The sequence goes on along the minus strand of JAZRVY010000065.1, from coordinate 4,498 downwards.
CATTATTACTAACAATATTCGCATGCTTCTTTACATTTAAGGGATATAACTTTGGTGTTAATAGATGGGAAGGAATTATTCTAGTACTATTAATTCCTGTATATATCGGATTTTTAATTTATAATGCTAAAAAGCATCCAGAGGATACTGAAGTTGAACAAGATGAAATTAAGGATATGCCAATGTGGAAGGCAATATTATTTGTAATTATTGGTGCAGTAGGTATTATGCTAGGTGGAGAGTTTGTGGTTTATGGAGCTCAATATTCAGCAACATCTATTGGAGTTAAGTGTGGATTTGAGCCTAGTATGGTTCAATCATTAGTTGGCCTTACAATCGTAGCAGTAGGAACTTCGCTTCCAGAGCTTGTAACATCAATTATTGCAGCTAAGAAGGGTCAAAATGAATTAGCTCTTGGAAATGTTATTGGATCTAATATTTTCAATACTATATTTGTACTTGGTATTGCAGCCACAATCAATCCACTTGGAACATTCAATGCACAAATGTGGGTAGAGGCTGCAGTTATGATGGTAGCTACATTATTCGTATTTGTATTCGCACTTAGAGGTAAGCTAGGTAAGAAAGCCGGTATATCATTGTTAGTGATGTATAGTGCATTCTTAATTTATCTTGTATTAAGAACAGTTATGTAATTAAATTGCCAATCTATGATTGGCTTTTTTTAAGGTAATTATGTGAAATATTGTAATATTTAAATAAATATTAGATATTCTAAAAAATAATGATATACTTATAAGGTATAAAAGGAGGTTTATATGATAAGTTTGTATTTTAAACACTTAAAGAAAATAGACTGGCTATTTATTCTTATTGTAATTGGACTAGTAGTAGCTCAGGTATATTTTGATTTAAAGATGCCAGATTATACTGCAAATATAACAACACTTGTCCAAACTGAAAGTGCCTTCCCAGGTAGTATTACTATGGGGCAAATATGGGAGCAAGGAAGCAAAATGCTATATTGTGCACTTGGAACAATGACATGTGCTATTATATGCGGATTCTTTACTTCAAGAATTGCAGCTAATTTCGCAAAGACATTAAGAAAAGAATTGTTCGCTAAGATTTCTTCATTTAGCGCAGCAGAAATGAATAGATTTACAACACCAAGCTTAATTACAAGAACTACAAATGACGTAGTTCATATGCAAATGTTTACGGCAATGGGTATTCAATTATTAATTAAGGCTCCAGTGCTTGCAATTTGGGCCATATTAAAGATTTCTAATTCATCTATGTATTGGACTATAGCTACTGCAGCTACAGTAGGTATAATTGTAGTTTCTGTATCTATATTAGTTGGATTTACATTACCTAAGTTTAGAAGAATTCAAAAGCTTACAGATGAATTAAATGATGTAACTAGAGAAAATATTTCTGGTGTAAGAGTAGTAAGAGCCTTTAATGCTGAGGACTATCAAAATGATAAGTTTGAGGTAGTTAACAATAAGGTTATGAGAAATCATTTATTTACTACTAGAACAATGGGACTTATGATGCCTATTATGACTATTTGTATGAATGCATTAATGCTGGCAATTTATTGGATAGGATCGTATTTAATTGATAAGGCTCCACTTACTGAAAGACTTTCAATACTTGGAGATATGACAGCATTTACTTCATATGCATTACAGGTAGTAATGGCATTCATGATGCTAATAATTATATTTATATTATTACCACGTACTTCAGTGGCTGGACGTAGAATTAAGGAGGTTTTAATTACTGAGCCTCAAATTAAATCTGGTACTGTAACTGAAGCTCCAGAGAGTGGAACTATTGAATTTAAGAATGTTTCATTCTCATATTCAAATGATATTAACGCTCTTGCAATTAATGATATTTCATTTAAGGTAAGCAAGGGTGAGACTGTAGCATTTATAGGAGCTACAGGATCGGGAAAGAGTACAATAGTTAATCTTATTCCAAGATATTATGATATTACTGCAGGAGAGGTTCTTGTAAATGGTGTTAATGTTAAGGAATACAATGAGGAAAGCTTACAAAAGGCTGTAGCTATTGCACCTCAAAAGGCAGTATTATTTAGAGGTACTGTTAAGTCTAATGTTACATATGGATATGATGGAGATATTGCAGATGAGGATGAGAGAATTACTAAGGCTCTTAGAATATCTCAAGCATCATTTGTTAATGAGCTAGATAATACAGTTAATGCAGCTGTTGCTCAAGGAGGAACTAATTTCTCTGGTGGACAAAAGCAACGTTTATCTATAGCTAGAACTATCTTTAAGGATTCAGATATTATGATCTTTGATGATACATTTAGTGCACTTGATTACAAGACAGATATGCTTGTAAGAAAGGCTATTAAGGAAGAACTAGATAATAAGACAGTGCTAATAATTGCTCAAAGAATTGGAACAATTAAAAATGCTGATAAGATTATCGTACTTGATGATGGTAAGATTGTTGGTATGGGTACTCATAAGGAGCTTCTTGAAAGTTGTAGCGTGTATAAGGAAATAGCCTTATCTCAGCTAAGAGAGGAGGAGCTATAATATGCAAGGACGTAGAAGAATGATGATTGCTGGTAAGCAAAAAGGCGATATGAAGTCATTTAGAAAGCTAATTGCTTATTGTAAGCCTTATGCAGGATGGATTATAATAGGTCTTTTATGTGCTGCAGGAGCTGCAGTATGTACAATTCTAGGACCTAACAGAATTATGGATCTTGTAGATATCATTACTGCTGGAATGAAATCTATGGGTAAGCTAGATATGGCAGAAATTAAAAAGGCTGCAATTATTTTATTATCTATTTATGTTACTGGTGCAGTACTACATTATGTTCAACAATTCATAATGGCAACAGTTACTCAAAAGACTACTAGAAATTTAAGAACAGATATTAATGTTAAGCTAAATAAGATGCCACTATCATATTTTGATAGAAATTCTAAGGGAGATATTTTATCAAGAGTAACTAATGATACTGATACAATCAGTCAAACATTAGGAACAACAATGGCTACTATTGTTAGCTCAATAGTATTACTAGTAGGAATCTTAATTATGATGTTTTACACTAACTGGTTACTAGCATTAGTAACTATTGGTACATCAATCTTTGGATTCTTATTTATGAGTATTGTACTTAAAACATCTCAAAAGTATTTCATTGCAAAGCAAATGCTACTTGGACAAATGAATGGACAAATAGAAGAGGTTTATACAAACCTTAATGTTGTTAAGTCTAATAATGGTATTGATAATGAAAATATTAAGTTTAAAAAGACTAATGATGGATTATATGCAAGTAACTGGAAATCACAATTCCTTTCAGGATTAATGATGCCAATTATGGGACTTGTTGGTAACCTAAGCTATTTACTTATCTTTATAGTAGGTGTGGCCTGCGTTATTAATAACTTTACAGTAGTAACACTAGGAACTATTATTTCATTTACAATATATGCTAGATTATTCTCACAACCACTTAGCCAATTCGCTCAATCAATGACAGCAATGCAACAGGCATCAGCTGCTGCAAAGCGTGTATTTGAGCTTAAGGATGAACAAGAAATGGAAAATGAGGACCATAAGAACGCTGTTGTTAGCGATATTAAGGGTGAGGTTGAATTTACTAATGTTAAATTTAGCTATTTACCTGAAAGAGAAATCATTAAGAATTTCAGTGCTAAGTTCGAGGCTGGAAACAAGATTGCAATTGTAGGACCAACAGGAGCTGGTAAAACAACTATTGTTAACCTTCTAATGAGATTCTATGAAATTGATAAGGGTACAATTACAATTGATGGTGTCGATACTAAGACAATGAAGAGAGAAACAGTTCATGATATGTTTGATATGATTCTTCAGGATACATGGTTATTTGAGGGTACTGTAAGAGAAAACCTTGTTTATAATAAGGAAAATGTTTCTGATGAGGAGCTTCAAAGAGCAGTAGATGCAGTAGGACTTCACCACTTAATTGAATCACTTCCAAATGGATATGATACAATTCTTGATGATAAGGCACAATTATCAGAGGGACAAAAGCAACAAATTACAATTGCTAGAGCTATGATAAAGGATGCACCTTTATTAATTCTTGATGAGGCTACATCTAATGTAGATACAAGAACAGAGCTAATTATTCAGCATGCGATGGATGAATTAACTAAAAACAGAACTTCATTTGTAATTGCACATAGATTATCTACAATTAAGAATGCTGATGTTATATTAGTTCTTAAGGATGGAGATATAATAGAAATGGGTAACCATGAATCATTACTTGAAGCAAAAGGCTTCTATGCTGATTTATATAATTCTCAATTCCAAACATTTGAATAGAAGCAATGAGCCAAGAAATTGGCTCATTTTTCTTTATATGTAAAGATAACTATTCTTGTATAATATTTAAAAATATTATATAATTTTTTTGTATTCAATTTATTGAGTATAAAGAGGTAATATTTATGGAACAAAAAGTTAAACAAAGAAAAGG
>JAZRVY010000064.1:0-3953 GCA_045599405.1 Anaeroplasmataceae bacterium | reverse complement strand
GTTGTAGAGATTAAGGAATATCCTAATTTCTATGATATTATGTATGCTTTAAATTATAAAAAGCTAATATCTAAGCCACTTTTTAGATTTTTAATCACTCTAGAGGATGCGATTAAAATGAAAAAAAGCTACGCTAAAAGTATAATATATACTTTAGTTGGATGTTTAATGATATTAAGCTTTGGAATTTTAATAGCTGTTAAAATAATTTCATAAATAATATGTTTATGCTATAATAAAGAAAATTTGAGGGAATTTTATGGAAGCAATAAGAAAATATTTTAGCAAAATATTCTCTTCTATACGTAATGGTATGGTTTATACAATGCCTCTATTTATATTAGGAAGCATTGGATTAATCATTCAATATTTTCCAATAAATGCATATACTAATTTCATATCTAAAATGTGGAACGGTAACTTCTATAGGTGGCTAGGATATATAAATACTATGACCTTTGGAGTTATATCAATAGTACTCGCAGGAACAATATCATATAGTAGAGAAAGACAATTTAATAAAAAGAATCAAACACATAGTGATATATCCTATGTTATTGTAGGTATTCTCGCATTTATATGCTTATCTGATTTAAAAACTGATAAGTTCACATTTAATTCATTAAATGTTCAGGGAGTATTCATAGCTATGCTAGCTGCAATACTAGCTACTTCCTTATATAATTTATTGTTACGAGTAAATCATAAGCATATAATGAAAAAAACACCACTTGGTATTGATAATTCTTTTAATAGAATAATAAATCAATTATTACCATTTATACTAACTATAGTAATATTCTCGGTATTTAGAATTATACTTTACGTATGTGGAGTTAAATCTATTCACGATAGCTTATCTAGTATGTTTGCATATATGCTAAAGAATGTTAATAATAACTTCTTCCAAGGATTATTATATGTATTATTTGTCATGGTGCTTTGGTTCTTTGGTATACATGGTGGAGATGTACTTGAGGCTTCAGTTGAAAAGAGTAACATATTATCTATTGATAATGGTATATTCAATAAGACATTCAATGATGTGTTTGTCATTATGGGTGGATGTGGTACAGCACTAGCTTTAACACTTGCTGTTATCATATTCTCTCGTAATAAGCGTATGAGAAAAATAGGATATTATGGTGTACCATTTAGTATCTTTAATATTTCTGAAATCAGTATCTTTGGTATACCCGTCGTATTTAATCCCATATTAGGAATACCATTTATATTATGTCCTATTGTATGCTATATAATAAGCTATAGTGCAATAGCACTACATATTGTACCTAAGGTATGTACAAATGTTACATGGACATGTCCAATACTATTTAGTGGGTATAAGGCTACTGATTCTATTAAAGGAATATTACTACAAGTAATATGCTTAGCAGTATCTGTAGGAATATATTCTATATTTGTCAAAATACATGATAAAAATATCATAAAGAAATATATAGCTGATGTTGATAAGATTAATAAATATTTTGATAACTGCGTAGCTACATTAACGGAGCCTAATATTGTATATCATGAGGATTTACATAATGCTCGAAACCTTGCAGTTGATATTTATGAGGCAATGATAAATAATAAAATTGATTTATTATATCAGCCTCAATCATTAAATAATGGTAAATGCTATGGAGCTGAGGCTCTACTACATTATGTACATCCAATTCTAGGTAAAATTCAAACACCACTTGTTATTGAATTAGCCAAGGAGGCTGGATTCCTATTAGAATTAGAAAAATACATAATGTTTAATGTTATTAAATATCGTAGTGGATATCAGGTAGGTATTATATCTGTAAACTCTACTGCAAATACCTTTGAGGATGAAAGCTTCATTGATTATATCATAAAGACTTGCGAAAGCTACCATCTTGATTCTTCTACTATTTCAATAGAAATAACTGAGGAAGGGCTAATTAAGAGCCAGGATAAGATTAAAAACAACCTTAATAAGCTTAAGGATGCTGGATTTAGTGTTATTCTTGATGATTTTGGTATGGGACATACTTCACTTATCTATCTACAAAACTTTAAGTTTGATACTGTTAAGATTGCTGGTGAGCTAATTAAGGATGCTTTAACTAATTCATATAGCAAAGATATTATTTCTACTATTGTTGAGCTTGGTAAAAAGATGGGATTCAGAACTACTGCCGAATACGTAGAAAATAATGAAATTAATGATTTACTTGTAAATCTTGGAATTGATAACTTCCAAGGATATAAATATTCAAAGGCATTAAAGCCTGGTGAATATGCAATCTACTATGTAGAAAATAAAACTTTAGATGATAGCCTAGACATATAAAAAATAGGGAGTTCGATGAACTCCCTTAATTTTTTTATATTGCCATTTGCTCTCTAACCTTAGCTTCAATTTCCTCAAGGATAGATGGATTATTAACTAAATATTCCTTAGTTTTATCTCTTCCTTGTCCTATCTTTTCACCATTGTAGCTATACCAAGCTCCAGCCTTAGCAATGATATCTAGGTCAGCTGCACAGTCTAAAACCTCACCAACATGTGATATTCCTTCACCATACATGATTTCAACCTCACATGATTTAAATGGAGCAGCAACCTTATTCTTTACAACCTTAATATTAGTACGGTTACCAATTGCGTTTGTACCATCCTTTAGTTGCTCACCACGACGGATTTCCATTCTTACTGATGCGAAGAACTTAAGTGCACGTCCTCCAGTTGTAGTCTCAGGGTTACCAAACATAACTCCAACCTTTTCACGGATTTGATTAATAAAGATAGCAACGCAATTAGTCTTAGCGATTACTCCAGAAAGCTTACGCATAGCTTGGCTCATTAATCTAGCATGGCTTCCTACCATTGCTTGTCCCATTTCACCATTTAATTCTGCTTCTGGTACTAATGCAGCAACAGAGTCAATAACAATAATATCAACGCTTCCACTCTTGATTAAAGCTTCAGCAATTTCTAGTGCTTGCTCTCCACTGTCTGGCTGAGATAGAATTAGATTTTCAATATCTACTCCAATAGCCTTTGCATATCTTGGATCTAGTGCATGCTCAGCATCAATGAATGCTGCGTATCCACCTTCCTTTTGTGCATTTGCAATAGCGTGTAATGCAAATGTTGTCTTTCCTGATGACTCAGGACCATAAATTTCGATTACTCTTCCTTTTGGATAACCTCCAACACCTAAAGCCTTATCTAGAGCAAGTGATCCTGTTGAGATAACCTCAATCTTAGTATCAGCCTTGTCTCCAAGCTTCATTACTGAACCTTTTCCATATTGCTTTTCAATGTCTTTTAATGCCTTTTGTAGGGCTTCATCTCTCTCGTTCATTTTGAACACCTCCATATAATATATAGTCAGGAAAATTCATTTTTACTAAAAATTTTTAATTTTTTTACTAAATTGACTCAAAAATTACCTTTCTACTATTAATAAGGTACTCAATTCCTGAAATTAAAGTTAATATACAAGCAATAATCATTAATGCATGTGATATCCAAAACAATGCTACACATGTTCCTGCAAAGAAGCAAACACAAAGTGCAACCATAGTCTCAAATGTTTTAATCTTTCCGCTCCATCCAGCAGCAATAACCTCACCCTTTGCAGCAGCTACCATTCTAATTCCTGAAACCATAAATTCACGAATTAGCATAATAGAAAATGCCCACATAGGAACAATATTTACAAACTCTAAATGACCAGTTTTAATACCTGCAAGATATGCAAGGCAATTACTATCTAGCATAAATATAGTCATAGTTGTAAATACAAGTAGCTTATCAGCAAGCGGATCTGCAAACTTTCCAAATGATGTTACTAAATTGTACTTTCTTGCAATCTTTCCATCTAAAAAATCTGTTATAGATGCTAATGTAAATATAATTAATAAAATTAAATATGCATAGCTAAAACCATCAAAAATAAAATGCTCCTTTA
>JAZRVY010000063.1:0-4712 GCA_045599405.1 Anaeroplasmataceae bacterium | reverse complement strand
ATATTACCATCCTTTTCTGGCTTTACATTACTTTTAATCTTATTTCTATTCATGTAAGCTATTAAAGATGTTATTTTAAGAACATATTGTCTAGAGTTAATTTCAGATTCATCTACCTTATTAAAAGCATATTTAAATCCTAATAATTCACCAAAGGCCTTTTTACAATCAATATATCCTAGCTCATAATTTTTCATTATGATGTCTGTTTCGAATTTTAAAAAACCACCAAGTGGCCAGGTTGGATGAATATATTTAACATACGGCTTATTTAGATATTCCTTATGTGTAATTTTAGGTGATAAATCTACCGCAAGTATATCCTCAGCACCTAGCTCTATACAAAAATTAATAGGTAAATTATCATAATATCCACCATCAATATAGGAATTCTTTCCTATCTTGCAGGCACTAAAAATTGGAAAGGCACTTGAGGATGCAAGTAAATATGGCTTAATCTCCTCTTCCTTTAAATTTTTAGCATTTATCTCAACTCCTTTAAGAGATGGGAATTGAGTTGTAACTATTCCTAATATCATATTGGAGGCTAAAATCTTATCTGGCTTAATATAATAATCCATAAGATTTTTAAGAGGTGTAGGGTCTCCACCTTTATTTTTAATATATTTCCTTAAGAAAGGAAATAAATCCTCAGTTTCCTTTAGGGCTACCTTAATATTTACATTCTCATCATACTTAAAGCCATTATTAAGTACCTTATTGAATTCTACCTTACCCCAAAGATCCATGCACATATCGAAATCATCCTGAACGTACATAGCCGCGTTTAAGCATCCTATGGAGGTACCAGTTACAATATCAAATTTTAAACCAAGTTCATTAAGGTGCTTCCAAACTCCACATTCGTAAGAACCCTTAGCTCCTCCTCCACAAAATACTAAACCCTTTTTCATTTTATCCTTTCGTCTCTTTCCTTTAAAGAATATACACAGCCACAATAATCCTGTCTATATAATCCATACTCTAAGCTTAGCTTGATACTATTTTTATATCCCTCTTCCTTTTTGAAATTAGAATATAAATATTTAACTCCAAGCTCAGCCTCAAGTCTATAGCCTATTTCATTAATCCAATTTGAATCCTTATATGGAGATATAGATAATGTAGTTGTGAAATAATCATATCCAAGCTCTTTAGCCTTTAAGGCTGTTTTTCTTAGCCTTAGCTCATAGCAAAGATAGCATCTTTTGCTATGCTCACCAAGATTCTCATATCCCGATATTGCGTTATAATAATCGTCATCATTATATCCATCAGATAATATATTACCATTTGGATTTATGATACTAGATAACCTTTTTTGCTCATCTAGCCTTTTATAAAATTCCTCCTGTGGAAAAATATTATCATTTGAATAAAATATATCGAAATCAAAATATTTTTTAAGGATATTCATAGTATGAGAGCTACATGGTGCACAGCAGCTATGTAATAATAATTTAGGTCTATTATTTAGTTTTTGGCAAAACTCAATAAATTCCTTATAATTATCTATCATTATTATTCCTCATTCTTTAAATATTGGAATATTTCTCCAATAATAACCTTATGATAATCCTTATTAGGATAATTAGCTTCTAATACTCCCTTATCAACAAAGGCTTCTGGATTTATATCTCCTACATATAGCTTTCTTAGCTTAAATACATAAGAAGCTTCCTTAGGGAAATATGTACCATGATCAATATCATAAATAGGTGTAAGACCTATTTCTTTGAATTTATCAATACCCTTACCTGTCATTCTTCCAGCCTTAGTTAATTCATCCTTATATTTACCATCAAAGAATGAAATAGTGAATTTTTCAGCCTTATTTATAAATTCCATTGTATATCTTTGTGGTCTTACAAAGATAATTACTACATTTTTATTCCAAAGCTTTCCAACAGTTCCCCATGACACTGTCATAGGATTACATTCCTCTCTAGTTCCTGCAGTAACAAGTGCCCAGTTGTCTCCAAGCTCCTTAAAAATATTCTTATCAAAATTTCCTACGCTATCCTTTACCATATTACTTTCCTCCTAGCATAAAATAACTATTAAAGCCACTATATTATTAGCCATATGAGCTAATATTGAAGCAAATACATTTTCATTACTTTTCTTATATATAAACGCAAGTCCAAGACCTGATACTATATAATTTGCACATAATATTAAATAATCAGCCATACCCACATTCTTTGTAGATACCATATGTGGTAATGCAAAGGCTATTGTAGATATTAAATATCCAACAATCCAATGCTGCTTTTTGCATAAATTAAATATAGATTTTCTAAATATAAGCTCTTCCGCAATTGGTCCACCCAATACAACCATAATTCCCATAGTCCAGGCTATTTCCTTATAATTAAATGTAGCTTCTATATCCTGCTGATTTTGACTTGATGTTTTAACTAAAACCTTAGTTAGCTCATCAAGCCCATGCATAAATCCAGCAAATACTATTGCAGCAAATATCGCAAATGGTATTATCTTTTTATAATTATTTTTAATATTAATAGCATCATCCTTAATACATGAAAATAATAATACGACTAATGTAATTGATAATACAGTATATGTAATGCTGCTAACAGCACCATTTATAATACTTGAAGCTTTTAATAATCTTAAATCATCAGTACCTTTATTTAAGGCTTCTATTATTGCTTGATATTCATACCCTGAATTATTACTATATACCTTTGCTATTACCATTAAAGCTATTGAAGCTACTAAATAGAATATTGCAAGATACGCAATAATACTCATCCAGGATCTATATCTTATTTGATATTCCTTATCCATAAATAAATCATTTCCTTTATTAAAAAGTATAACACATATTTTAATATGTGACAAATAGATACTACTTATAATATAATAATATCAAGAGGTGTTAGAATGTATAAGAAAAATGCGTGGAATAAATATCAAGATAAAACTCCTATTATGGAATTTAATGAAGGATATAAGAATTTTATATCAAACTGTAAAACAGAAAGATTATGCTGTAAGGAGGCTATTAGAATTTTAGAATCTAAGGGATTTAAAAATATTTCCTCATATTCTACTCTTAAGCCTGGTGATAAGGTATATCTAACTAATAAAAATAAAAATGTAGTTGCATATATTATTGGTACAAATGATATATCAAATGGATTTAGAATCTTAGGAGCACATATAGATTCTCCTAGATTAGACCTAAAGCAAAATCCATTATATGAAAAGAATGGATTTGCGTTACTTGATACTCATTATTATGGTGGAATAAAAAAATATCAATGGGTTACTATTCCGCTATCTTTAGTTGGAGTTATAGTTAAAAAGGATGGAACTATAATAGATATTAATATTGGAGATAATGAAAATGATCCAGTATTTGGAATATCTGATCTATTAATTCATTTAGCTGCTGATCAAATGGATAAAAAAGCAGGAAAGGTAATTGAAGGTGAAAATCTAGATATTACATTTGGTTCAATTCCATTAAATGATAATGATAAAAAGGCTGTAAAGGCCAATATACTAAAGATGCTGCTAAAATCATATGATATCACAGAGGATGATTTCTCTTCTGCTGAGATCGAGGTTGTACCTGCTGGTAAGGCTCGTGATTATGGATTTGATAGATCAATGGTTATGGGATATGGTCATGATGATAGATCATGTGCATATACATCCTTAATGGCTATATGTGATATTGAAAATCCTAAGGATAGTGCATGTATGATACTTGTCGATAAGGAGGAAATCGGATCTGTTGGAGCTACTGGAGCTCATAGTTACTTCTTTGAAAACTCAATCCTAGAGATTGTAGAAAAGACAAATAGTAGCTGCTCTCTTTTAAACCTAAGAAAAATTCTTGAAAATTCAAGAATGCTATCAAGTGATGTATCAGCTGGATATGATCCACTATTTAGTTCAGCATTTGATGATGAAAATTCTGCATATTTAGGAAACGGTATTGTTTTCAATAAATATACCGGAGCTAGAGGTAAATCAGGAAGTAACGATTGTAACCCAGAATATTTCGCATGGATTAGAAATATTATGGATACAAATAATGTAAACTTCCAAACAGCAGAGCTTGGAAAGGTTGACCAAGGTGGTGGTGGTACTATCGCGTATATACTTGGTAATATGAATATGAATGTTGTAGATGCTGGTATTGCAGTATTAAACATGCATGCACCTTGCGAAATAGTATCAAAGGTTGATGTGTATGAAGCATACCTAGCATATAAGGTATTCTTAACTAAATAAAACAAATAAAGGAGCTGATTATAAATCAACTCCTTATTTTTTATTAAAGATTCTTAATCATATTCTCCACTTCTTGAATACTAATTCCTGTAAGCTTTGATATTTCTTCTACTGATGTACCATTGGTATGCCAAGCCTTTATAATTTTTGCTTGGCCTTGCTCAAGTCCTTTCTTCATACCCTTTTCTAGTCCTTCTGCTAATCCTTCTGCTAAGCCTTGTTGTTTACCTTCCTCTTTAGCTTCACTTATATAAATTTCCTTCATTATTCTATCATCTATTTGCTTAAAGGCTTCCCACTTATCCTTTTCTTCTTGTGTAAATTCCTTCATTTCTATTGCTGCCTCCTTTATTAACTCATTCTTTGAGCAAGCATAGCTTGATACATTAATATTATTCATTATATCAATGTATTCCTTCAAGTGTATCTTATCACAATTA
>JAZRVY010000062.1:0-2055 GCA_045599405.1 Anaeroplasmataceae bacterium | reverse complement strand
TAATTTTATTATAATATAATAAAGTTGGTGATTTTATGGCTGATATTATTCAAGAAGCTAAACGATGCTTAAAATGTAAAAAACCTAGATGTAGTGAGGGATGCCCTGTTCATACACCTATTCCAGAAATAATGAATTTATTTCTAGATGGTAAAATGTATGAGGCTGGAGAAAAGCTATTTAACAATAATCCTTTAACTGCAGTATGCTCTCTTATCTGTCCACATGAAAGTAATTGCTATGGACATTGTGTACTAAATGCTAAGAGTGCTCCTATTAAATTCTATGAAATAGAAAATTATATTTCTACCTTCTATCTAGAAAAGCTAAAGGATGAGGTCATTGAGAAAAAGCCTTATCATGTAGGTATCATAGGTGCAGGACCTGCAGGTATTACACTTGCAATAATTCTTGCAAAGAGAGGATTTAATGTAACTGTAATTGATTCAAAGGATCAAATAGGTGGAGTCCTTCGTTATGGTATTCCAGATTTTAGATTACCAAAAACTATACTAGATAAGCTACTTGAGAAAATGGTATCACTAGGAATAAAGTTTAGACCAAACACAATGATTGGTCCTACTATTACTATTGAGGATATGTTTACAGATGGATATGATGCAGTATTCATCGGTATTGGTGTATGGAAACCAAACAGACTTCGTATCCCAGGTGAAACACTTGGAAATGTACACTTCGCAATTGATTACCTTAAAAACCCAGAAAGCTATAAGCATTTAGGAAATAACGTACTTGTAATTGGTGCTGGTAATGTAGCTATGGATACAGCACGTACAATTATTAGACTTAACCACGCAAACGTTAAGTGTATATTCAATAGAGGTCCAGAGCTTGTAACTTGTAACCGTATTGAACTAGAATATGCCGTTATTGATGGTGTTGAAATGGTATACAACGCTAATACTCTTAAGATTGAAGAGGATGGAATTGTTGTTGAGCCTGTAATCAAAATTGAAAATGAGGATGGAACTGTAGAATATAAGAATGATACAAAAAACAAATACAAGATTCCATGTACTGCTGTTATTATCGCAATTGGTCAAGGACCACAAGCAGGAAATATCTCTAAATCAGAAAAGATTGAAACATCTGAAAGAGGACTTATTAAAACAAACGCATCAGGAATTACCTCTACTCCTGGAGTATTCGCTGGTGGAGATATCGTATCAGGAGCTAAAACTGTAGTTGAGGCAGTAGCCTTCACTAAGGTAGTAGCTAACGAAATCGAAGAATATTGTATAAATAAGCACAAAGAAAAAAAGCAAGATTAACCATCTTGCTTTTATTTCTTTATAATACTATACATATCATTTGGTATCTTACATTCTAGACTAATATCCTTTTCTATAAAAGGATGATAAAAATCTAGCTTATATGAATGTAGTGCCTGTCTATCTATAAGCTTTGTATCTCCACCATACAATGAATCACCTAATAATGGATGATTAATAGATGCCATATGGACTCTAATCTGATGTGTTCTACCTGTTTCAAGGACTAGCTCTACTACTGTATATTTACCCATAATCGTCTTTATCCTTTTGTAATGAGTTATAGACTGCTTACCAGATACAGACACTCTAAATTTTTTAGAGTTATGTCTATCTCTTCCTATAGGACTATTTACTATACCCTCACCTTTAGAAAACATACCACTAACTATAGCTAGGTATGTTCTTTTTATTTTATGAAGCTCTATTAAATGATTAAAATATGATGCAGATAATATATCCTTTGAAAAAATAACAATACCAGATGTATCTGTATCTATTCTATGTAAATATCTAACATTAGCTATAATATTATTTTCTTTAAAATAATTAGCAACTAAATTGACAAGACATCCATTCTTTGATTTATCATCTGGATGAACCATCATACCAGGTGGCTTATTTACAATAAGTAAATATTGATCCTCATATATAATATCTAATTTACCCTTATCACAAATATAATCTATATCTTCAAACACCTCTAATGATAAAATATCATTAGTCTTAAGAACTATATTAATATCACATTCTCTATTATTAA
>JAZRVY010000061.1:0-17384 GCA_045599405.1 Anaeroplasmataceae bacterium | reverse complement strand
AAATGAAATCTATGATGTTTAATCCTGAGCTTGAGGATTTAATAAATGAGCTTAAGATAGTTGATGTATTGATGATAGATGATTTAGGTGGTGAAACACTTACATCATGGCTTAGAGATGAGGTACTTGGATCTATACTTAATTATAGAGCTCAGTCTAAAAAGCCAGTATTTATTAGCTCTAATTTAACATTAGATGATTTACAAAATCACTTTAAGGTAGCAAAGGATGAGCAAGGCTCGGGTGATAAGGTAAAGGCTGGACGTTTAATTGAAAGAATTAAGCGAGTATCAACTTATCTAGAACTATAAAAAAGCGAGGAGAAAGAAGATGTTTTTAAACGTATTTGACAAAATTTCAAGCTGGGTAGATGAAATAAATGGAAATATTTTATCACCAATTATGATGATATTAATCCTAGGAACAGGTATTTTACTTTCTATAAGATTAAAATTCTTACAGGTAACTGAATTCCCACATTCCCTAAATACAACTATTGTGCCTGTATTTAAGGAATCATTTGGAAAAAAGACACCAGAGCAAAAGGCTCAAAAAAAGAAAAAGGGAGCTGTTTCACAGTTCCAAGCCTTTTCTGCAGCTATTGCTGGTACCGTGGGTACAGGTAATATTGTTGGAGTTTCTACAGCATTATGCCTTGGAGGACCTGGAGCTATTTTCTGGATGTGGTTTAGTGCCTTCTTTGGTATGCTAACTAACTTTAGTGAAAATGTACTTGGTATTTACTATAGAGAAAAGAATGAAAAAGGTGAATACCGTGGAGGAGCAATGTATTACATTACTCATGGACTTGGATGGAAGTGGCTTGCGATGATGTTTGCTGCATTCTGCGTGCTTGCATCAATTGGATACAATATGGCGCAGGTAAATAGTATTTCATCTACTCTAAAGTCATCGGCTCATGTACCATTAATTGCAACTGGTATTGCAGTTGCTTTAATAGTATTTTTAGTTATTATTGGTGGTATTTCACGTATTAGTAAGGTTGCATCATATATTGTACCTTTAATGGCAATGATATTTATTGTACTTGCAATTATTATTATTTCAATGCATATTAAGCAGGTTCCTCATGCCTTCCAAATTATCTTTAAGGAAGCATTTAGCTTTAAATCATTTGGATCAGGACTTATGGGATATGGAATAATGAGAGGAATGAGATATGGAGTTGCTCGTGGAGTATTTTCAAATGAGGCTGGACTTGGAAGCTCAGTTATGGCTCACTCTGCATCAGATGTTAAGGAACCAGTTAAGCAAGGATTATGGGGTATCTTTGAGGTATTCTTAGATACATTTATCATTTGTACATTAATGGCTCTTGTATATAACACAAGTGGAGCTTATGATAAGTTCCTTGCTGCTGATTTATCTAAGGGTGCACCAATGGCTCTTTGGGCATTTGAAAATAACCTAGGAATGTTTGGAAAGGTATGCTTCACATTTATATTACCTTTATTTGCATTTACAACAGTATTATCTTGGTCATTCTATGGAGAGAAGGGAATTGAGTACCTACTTGGAAAGAAGGCTATATTACCATTTAAGATTGTATATGTATTATTAGTTGTGCTAGGAGCTACACAGGGTATAGATCTGATTTGGAATTTAAGTGATATGTTTAATGTATTAATGGCAGTACCAAACTTAATTGCTGTAATTTTATTATCTGGTGTACTTAAGAGAATTGTTAAGAATTATAAGCAAAGACGTAAGGGTGAAAATGTAGAACCAATTCTATCAGTATTCAAGGTTGAAAATGATAGATTAGCTGCTGAGCTTATGTATCCAGGACTAGCAGAGATTGTTCAAGAAGAGGTTGAAAAATCTATTGAAGAGGACATTGAAAACGCTAGAGCTGAGGAACAAGCAGATCAAGAAGAAAACTATTAAAAAATTTAGGGATGAGTTTGTTTAAACTTATCCCTTTATTTATTGACAATTGGATAATACAAATATATAATATTTAGGAAATCAATGATAAAGACATGGTTTATATGAGAAACTATTAGCGAGGATAGGTTGGTGGAAGCTATCTTAGGGACTGTATAAATTACTACTTTTAAGTGGATAGTAAAAAGCTATCTCGTTACTCGCGTTAAGAGATTTGAGTGCAGTATAATAATATACTGAATAAAGGTGGTACCACGGTTTATTAATCGTCCTTATTTATATAAGGATGATTTTTTTATTTTAGGAGGAAAAATATGATAAAAATTACTTTACCAGATGGAAGCTTAAAAGAAGTTGAAAATGGAACAATGCCAATTCAAATAGCAAAAGAGCTATCTCCATCACTTGCAAAGAAGTGTGTTGTAGCTAAGGTTAATGGAGAGCTTGTTAACCTATGCGATCCTATTTGCCAGGATGCTAAGCTAGAGCTTGTTACAACAGATTCAAAGGAAGCATTTGAGGTATTAAACCATTCAACTGCTCACTTACTTGCTCAAGCTATTGGAAGATTATATCCACAAGCTAAGTTTGGAGTAGGACCTGACATTGAGGAAGGATTCTACTATGATTTTGACCTAGGAGATGTAACATTAAAACCTGAAGATCTAGCTAAGATTGAGGATGAGATGAAGAAAATCTCTAAGGAAAATATCAAGATTACTCATGAAAAGAAGACTAAGGCTGAGGCTTTAGAGCTATTTAAGAATGATGAGTATAAGTGTGAGCTTACAAATGCTATAAATGATGACCTTGTAAATATTTATTATCAAGGAGAGCATACAGAGGTATGTAGAGGTCCTCATGTAATCTCAACTGGATCTATTAAGTTCTTTAAGCTACTAAATATAGCTGGAGCTTATTGGAGAGGAGATTCTAATAATAAGATGCTAACTCGTATTTACGGAACTTCTTGGTTTACAAAGGAGGAGCTAGAGACTCACTTAACAAACCTAGAGGAGCGTAAGAAAAGAGATCATAAGAAGCTGGGACGTGAGCTTGGATTATTCATGATGAGTGAATATGGGCCAGGACTTCCTTTCTGGCTACCAAAGGGATATCAATTAAGACGTACACTTGAGAATTTCTGGTTAAAGATTCATAAGGAGAGAGGATATCAAACTATCAATACTCCAATTATGCTAAATAGAGAATTATGGGAGACTTCAGGACACTGGGATCACTATAAAGAGGATATGTTTACAATTGATGTTGAGGATGGAACTTACGCAGTAAAGCCAATGAACTGTCCAGGTGCTATTTTAGTATATAAGAATGAATTACATTCATATAAGGACCTTCCACTTCGTTATTCAGAGCTTGGAAATGTTCATAGATATGAAGCTTCAGGAGCTTTAAATGGTTTATTCCGTGTTCGTGGATTTACTCAAGATGATGCTCATATTTTACTTCGTGAGGATCAGGTAGGAAGCGAAGTTGCAAACATTCTTGCACTTTATGATTATGTATATTCAGTATTTGGACTAGATTACTCAATTGAGCTATCTACTAGACCAGAGGATAATTATATCGGAGATATAAAGGTTTGGGATGAGGCTGAGGAGGCTTTAAAGAAAGCTTGCTTAGCAACAGGACATAGCTTTAAGATTAACCCCGGTGATGGTGCATTCTATGGACCAAAGCTAGACTTTAAGCTAAGAGATTCAATGAATCGTATTTGGCAATGTGGTACAGTACAGCTTGATATGCAATTACCAGGAAGATTTAACTGTACATACATTGCAGAGGGTGGAGAGAAAAAGACTCCAGTTATGATTCATAGAGCTTGCTTTGGATCACTTGAAAGATTTATTGGAATCATTACAGAAAACTGTGCAGGAGTATTCCCAACTTGGTTAACTCCAGTTCAAGCAAAGATTATTCCAGTATCTTTAGAACATCATAAGGATTATTGTGAATCATTAAAGGCTTTATTTGATGAAAATGACATTAGATATGAGGCTGATTATCGTGAGGAGAAGCTTGGATACAAGATTCGTGAATCACAAACTCAAAAGATTCCATTCACATTAGTAATAGGAGATAATGAGGTTGCAAATAATACAGTTACATATCGTCCATATGGAAAGCAAGAGCAAATAACTGTAACTAAGGATGAATTTGTAGCCTTAGTTAAGGATATTGTTAAGAATTTAAAGTAATGATTAATAAGTAATGCCATCTATAATAGATGGTATTATTTTTTTTGTTATGGTATAATAATGTGTAATTTATATTAGAAGGAGTTTTATTATGACTTTAGCACAATTATTATTTCCTAATGTCACTATGACAAGAGAGGAAGTTTTAAATAAATATCCAAGAAGACCTGAAGGAACTGTATGCACAAGATTAGCTCCATCTCCAACAGGATTTTTACATATAGGTGGAGTTTATACTGCACTTATTAATAAGAAAATCGCAAACCAAAATAACGGAGTATTTATGCTACGTATTGAGGATACAGATAAAAAGCGTGAGGTCGATGGTGCAGTAGATATCATTACTAGCGTATTTAATAGAATGGGTCTTAATAATGATGAGGGAGCTATTTCTGAAACTGAGGAAAAGGGAGCTTATGGACCTTATACTCAATCAAAGAGAGTAGATATATATCATGTATTTGCTAAGGATTTAGTTGAGAAAGGACTTGCTTATCCTTGCTTTTGTACTGAACAGGAGCTAAATGAGATTCGTGAGCGTCAACAATCATTAGGTCTTACTCCAGGATATTATAAGGAATTTGCAAAGTATAGAGATATAACTGTTGATGAGGCTTCAAAGCTTATAGCTCAAGGAAAGGAATATGTACTTAGATTCAAGGTTCCTACAAATGAGCCTGAAAGAGTTTCAATAAAGGATTTAATTAAGGGCGACATTGAAATGGATAATAATTTCAATGACTTCGTACTTCTTAAAAATGATGGAGTGCCTACATATCACTTCGCACATGCTTGTGATGATTTCCTAATGGGAACTAGCCATGTAATAAGAGGAGATGAATGGGTATCATCACTTCCTATTCATATTCAATTATTTAAGTATCTTGATTTCAAGAGACCAGAATATGCTCATGTTGCTCCAGTTATGAAGCAAGAGGGAGAATCAAGACGAAAGCTTTCTAAGCGTAAGGATCCTGAAAGTAATGCTATGTATTATATAAAAAAGGGATATCCAAATAAGGCTTTATATGTTTATCTATATACTCTTATTAATTCTAATTTTGAGGAATGGTATCTAGCAAATCCTGATAAGGATATAAATGAATTTGAATTTAAATTTGAAAACATGGGAGTTTCTGGACCATTATACGACCTAGAAAAGCTAGATAATATTTCTAAGGAGATTATTTATAATACTCCAGTTGATAAGAATGTTGAGAATCAATTAGCTTGGGCTAAGGAATTTGATAGTGCCTTATATGAAAGATTATCCTCAAATGTTGAATTTGTAGCTAATATATTCAAAACTCAAGGTCCTGATTCTATTGAGCATAGAAAGGATTTGGCTTCTTATTCAATGTTTATGGATGAATTTGGATTCTTATATGATGATATCTTTAAGAGTGATATGCAATCATATAAGGAAATGCTAGTGGAAGCTGTTAACCCTAATAATTTAAAGGATTTAATTAATGGTTATATTGAATACTTTACAGCAGTAAAGAATGGTACTGCAATAAAAGAGGATGGAACACCTAAGACTCTTAAGGATTTAAGCAAGGAACTTGGATATACTGATAAAAAGAAGTATGCAAAGAATCCAGAGACCTATAAGGGAATTATTACTGAGTTCTATCACTGTATTCGTATAATTGAAACTCATAAGCTAAGTGGTATTGGTATGGACGATATTATCAATGTACTTGGAATAGATGAGGTAATTGATAGATTAAAAAATGCCCTATAGGAGGTATCTATGAAATATAAGGATTTAACAATGAAGCTTAGAGCTGCAAAGGTTCTAAGAGGAGAAAAGCCATGTGTAGTTACTATACCTAAGAATGATGGTAAGGTATATAGTGGTAAAAGAGATGAGCTATATGTTATGACATTAACAAAGGATAATATGCTTTATTTTCATGGATTATCTAGATGGTATAAAGATTATGAGCCTAGTAAGGATTTTAGAATTAAGCTAGATGGTATAGTATCTTATTCAAAGGAATTTGTTAATAAGCATACTGATAGATATGTATTAGTTACAAAAAATGGAGGATTATTTTTCCCAATTGTATTCTTCCATGGATTAAAGGATACATATGAAACTGATGTAAATACTGAGGCTTTCATTAGAAGGATGAAGAGTCTAGGTATTAAAGAGGATGTAAATGATGGACAATAAGCCAAAGGAATTAACTCAAAAGGAAAAGGATCTAATTAAGAAATATGAATCTGGTAAAAGGCCAGTGAAATTAAAGCCTTCTAAAGAGGATTATTTAAAGCAAACTGATAGAAACTATAAGGATGGTGACAGAAACTAATGATAGCACCTTTCGAATTTAATGATTTAACTGTGTTAAGAAAGTCCGATTTAGGATTTATGCTAACAGATGGTAATACTGAGGTATTACTACATTTTAAAGAAGCTAATGGAAATGAATATACTAAGGGAGATACTATTAAGGTATTTATATATCTTGATAAGGAGGGTAGATTAAATGCTACTCTAAATGAGCCTACTGTTACTATGTCTAAGCCTGGATTTGCAGAGGTTGTAGAATCAGTTAGCAACCTTGGAGTATTTGTTAATATTAATGTTGGTAAGGATATATTAATATCTAAGGATTATTTACCTTATGATTTTAATTTATGGCCAGAAATAGGATCAAAGCTATTTGTAGAGCTAAAGGTAAAGAAGAATCAGCCTTCAGCTAAGATTGTGAATAGATTTGAAATTATAGACAATACACCAGATGATACTATCTATCACCTTGATGATATAGCTACAGCCTATGTAGTACGTTCTGGTGATGAGGGAGTAGGAGCTATAACAGAAGATGGAGCATATATATTTATTCATAAAACACACCTACGCCAAAAGTATAAATTAGGTGAAACTATTTATCCTAAGATTATTAAGGTAAATGGAGTTGAGTATAATGGTACTCTTACTGATAATAAGGAATATATGATAGATCCTGATAGTGAGATGCTGCTTAAGTACATAGAAGCTCATGGTGGTACTATACCATATACTGCAAAAAGCAGTGCACAAGAGATAGAAACAGAATTTAAAATCTCTCGTAAAGCCTTTAAGAGAGCTCTTGGAGCTTTATATAAGGGACATAAGGTTATTTGTACTGATACAGAAACAAAGCTTAATGTTAAAGAAAATAAAAAAAGAGTCTAAATAAGACTCTCGTAATATAACCTATCTATGGTTTCTTCTAAAGTATCGTATTTATGACGATACTTTTTTTCTTCTGGTACAGGATCGTAGCACATTTTGTGAAACGGGTTACATTTAATTAATCTCCATACAATAAGAATACCAGCATGAAAGAAGTTAAATCTATTTAAGGCTATTTTGGCATATTCGCTACAAGTCGGCTCAAATCGGCATCTTTTATGCTTGTGTGGTGAGATGTTTTTTTGATAATTATCTATAAATTTTAAAGCTAGTTTTTTCATAAAAGCACCTCCTATGAATATATTATATCATAAGATATAAGAAACAACATTTTAAACTTTTTGGCACTATTTTGTTGACAGTGCCAAAATATAGTTATATAATAAAGTAGCACTCGGGTAGAGAGAGTGCCAAAAGGCTAGGTGATTAAATGCTAAGTAATAGACAAAAGCTAGTGCTTAAAGCGATTATCGAAGAATATGTTTTAACTAATGAGCCAGTTGGAAGTAAATCACTTGCTGAAACTCCTTATCTTGATTTTAAATCTACAACATTAAGATATGAGATGCAGTTTCTAGAGGAGAATGGCTATTTAGAAAAGGAACATACTTCATCAGGTAGAGTGCCTTCAGCAATGGGGTATAGATATTATGTAGAAAATTTAATTCCTAGAGATGATTCTATATTAAAGGAATTTGATGATATTGATGATGCTGTTAGTAATCAATATTATTCAAGAAATGAAGCTATTAAGAAGGTTATGGATACATTAAGTAATGTAACTGGATATATGGCAGTTATTACAGGAAGTGCTGCAGACCACGCAGTAGTAAAGAAGCTTGAGATTGTACCTCTTGATAATAAGACAGCGGTCTTACTTGTTGTAACTAGCAATGGTGCTGTGCAATCACAGATTATTGAGATTCCTGAATATGCTAGTATGGATGATTTAATGAAGATTACTGATATGTTTGACAATGCAATGTATGATAGACCAGTATATGAAATTAGAGAAATCCTAAATAGAGAGGCTTCAAAGCCTAGAATCAGAATGATGGTGGATTTCAAGGATGATATCTTGAATTTCATTATTAGATGCTTCCTAAAGTTTGAGAATGCAGATTATTATGAAACAGGACTTCATACAATAATGAGTCAGCCAGAATTTAGAGATAGAGATAAGGTTCAACAATTCCTTAATATGATTAATCAGGGTGTTATTACTAAGCTTCTTGATGAGAAGACATTAGGATTAACAATTCAAATTGGTTCTAAGGATGAGAATGATATTATACAGCAATGTACTATCATAAGTACACCTTATGTTATCAATGATGAGGAATATGGAAAGATAGCGCTAGTAGGACCTGTAAGAATGGATTATAAAAAGGTTATTCCATTACTTGAGTACACTGCTAATGCAATGTCTAAAATATATAAAAGATAGGAGAGTTTGTAGTGGATAAGGAAATTAAGGAAGAAGAATTCGTTAAGGCTGATGAGGTAGCAGAAGCTACAGATGCAGCAGAAGCTCCAAAGGCTGAGGAGAATGCTTCTGAAACTAAGGCTAAGGCCGCTAAGAAGGAAACTAAAAATAAGCAAAAGGAAGAAATAGAAAAGCTTAAGGCTGAAATAGAACAGCTTAAGAATGATAAGCTAAAGATGAAGGATGATTATGTTAGAGCTTATGCTGAACTTGAAAATACTCGTCGTAGACTTAATGATGATGCCTTACAAACAAAGAAGTATGCATCTCAAAAGGTATTAGAGCAATTAATTAATCCGATTGATATGCTTATTAAGGTTTGCTCATTTGAGCAATCAAACCCAGAAGTTAATAACTTCCTTATGGGATTTAAAATGATTTCAAATCAGCTTACTCAAATTCTAGAATCTGAGGGAGTTAAGGAAATAAAGTCGACTGGAGAAAAGTTTGATCCAAAGTGTATGCAAGCTATGGCTACAGTTGAAACAAATGACAGTGAGGAAGATACTGTTGTTGAAACAATGCAAGCAGGATTTATGTACAAGGATAGAGTATTAAGACCTGCTATGGTAAAGGTTGCAAAGCCTATTAAAGAAAAAGAAATTGAAAATACAGAAGAATAATAAAGGAGATAAAGAAATATGGGAAAAATTATTGGTATTGACTTAGGAACAACAAATTCATGTGTATGTGTAATGGAAGGAAGCGAGAGCAAGGTTATTGCTAATCCTGAAGGATTACGTACTACTCCATCTGCAGTAGCATTCAAGGGTGATGAAATCATCGTTGGAGATGCAGCTAAGAGACAAGCAGTTACAAATCCAAACACAATCTTATCTATTAAGAGACATATGGGAGAGGATTCTTACCGTGTAGATGTAAATGGAAAGAAATATACTCCACAACAAATTTCAGCAATGATCCTTCAAAACTTAAAGGCTACTGCTGAAGCTTATTTAGGACAAAAGGTTACAGAGGCTGTTATTACAGTTCCTGCATACTTCAATGATGCTCAACGTCAAGCTACTAAGGATGCTGGAAAGATTGCTGGACTTGATGTTAAGAGAATTATCAACGAGCCAACTGCTGCTGCATTAGCTTATGGTATTGATAAGCAAGAAAAGGAGCAAACAATCCTAGTATTCGACCTTGGAGGAGGAACATTTGACGTTTCTATCTTAACTTTAGCTGATGGAACATTTGAGGTTCTTTCTACATCAGGAGATACTCACCTAGGAGGAGATGACTTTGACCAAAAGATCATTGACTGGCTAGTTGCTGAGTTCAAGAAGGATAATATGGTTGACCTATCTTTAGATAAGATGGCTCTTCAAAGATTAAAGGATGCTGCAGAAAAGGCTAAGAAGGATCTAAGCCAAATGTCTACAACAACAATTTCATTACCATTCATCTCTATGGGAGTTGCTGGACCACTTCACCTAGAGAAGCAATTAACTAAGGCTAAGTTTGATGATTTAACTAGAGATTTAGTTCAAAGATGCTTAGGACCAGTTCAAACAGCTATGAGAGATGCTAAGGTTACTGGAAATGACATTGATCAAGTATTATTAGTAGGAGGATCTACACGTATTCCTGCTGTTCAAGAATTAGTACGTAAGGAGCTAGGAAAGGAGCCTAATAAGTCTGTTAACCCAGATGAAGCAGTAGCTTTAGGAGCTGCTATTCAAGGTGGAGTTTTAACAGGAGATGTTAAGGATGTATTATTACTAGACGTTACACCACTTACACTTGGAATTGAAACACTTGGTGGAGTATTTACTCATATGATTGAAAGAAATACAACAATTCCAACTTCAAAGAGCCAAGTATTCTCAACTGCTGCTGATAACCAACCAGCTGTAGACATTCACGTTCTTCAAGGTGAGCGTCCAATGGCAGCTGACAACAAGACTCTAGGAAGATTCCAATTAACAGATATTCCTGCTGCTCCAAGAGGAGTTCCACAAATTGAGGTTAAGTTTGATATTGATGCTAACGGTATCGTTAATGTATCAGCTAAGGATTTAGGAACTGGAAAAGAGCAAAAGATTACTATTCAAAATAGTGGATCTTTATCTGAGGATGAAATCAATAGAATGGTTCAAGAGGCAGAGGCTAATGCTGAGGCTGACAAGAAGAGAAAGGAAGAGGCTGACCTAATTAACGAGGCTTCACAATTAATCTTCCAAGTTAAGAAGACAGTAGAGGACCTAAAGGATGTAACTCCAGAAGAAAAGTCTAGCATTGAGGCTGCAAGTGAAGAACTTCAAAAGGCTATTGATGCTCATGACATTGAGGCTGTAAAGGCGAAGAAGGCTGACTTAGAAAAGGCTGCTCAAGGTGTAGCAACTAGAGCTTATCAACAAGCTCAACAAGCTAACACTGGTGCTGCTGATAACAGCCAATCATCAAAAGATGACAACGTAGTTGATGCTGATTACACAGATGTTAACTAATTAAAACCATAAATATGAGGGGTTTATGCCCCTCATAATACTATATTAATGTGAGGTAATTATGGCAGATAAAAGAGATTACTATGAGGTGCTTGGAGTATCAAAAACTGCAAGTGCTGATGAAATTAAAAGAGCTTATAGACAACTTGCTAAAAAATACCATCCAGATATCAACAAGGAGCCAGGAGCTGAAGAAAAGTTCAAGGAAATTAATGAGGCTTATGATGTATTAGGTGATGAAACAAAGCGTCAAAACTATGACACATACGGATTTAATGATCCTAGCCAGGGATTTGGTGGCGCTGGAGGATTCAGCGGTGGATTTGGTGGATTTGAAGACATCATTAACCAATTCTTTGGTGGTGGAGCTAGATCAGGTCGTCAATCTGGTGGAAGAAGCCGTGGAGACGATTTAGAGAAGGTTATGACAATCACATTTGAGGAGGCTGTATTTGGTACTAAGAAAACAATTAGTGTTACAGCTGATGAAACATGTACAACTTGTGGTGGTACAGGTGCATTCTCAAAGAATGATATTCATACATGTGATAGATGTAAGGGACAAGGAACTGTTTATGTAGATAGACAAAGCTTCTTTGGAGTTCAACGTATGCAATCGGTATGTCCTACATGTGGTGGACGTGGACAATCTATAACAAAGAAATGTGAAGCCTGCAATGGTAAGGGTAGAATTAGAAAGAATAAAAATGTAGAGGTTACAATTCCAGAGGGTATTGATGATGGAATGCAACTTCGTATGTCAGGATATGGTGCCGCTGGAGAAGGTGGAGGAGAACCTGGAGATTTATATATTAGATTTAAAGTTACTCCTCATAAGCAATTCATCCGTGAGGGAAATGATATTATTTTGAATATTCCTATTTCATTCACACAAGCTGCACTAGGAGATACTATTGAGGTGCCTACAATTAAGGATAGTGTATCATTTAAGATTCCAGCTGGAACTCAAACAGGTACAAAATTCCGTCTAAGAGGTATGGGAGTTAAGCAATTAAGAAGTAATTCTAGAGGAGACCAATACGTAATAGTAAAGGTTGAAACTCCAACTAACCTATCTTCCGAGCAAAAAGATTTACTAGAGAAATTTGGTAATGTAGAAAAGAAGGAAGGGAAATCTCCTTGGGAGAAATTTAAGTCACTATTTAAGAAATAAAATAATGCCGAGCAATGCTCGGTATTTTTTATATTTAATTTTAATATTAAATATGATATAATTTTTAATGTATTAATTGGAGGACTATTATGCAATCAGAAAACGTAGAAATTAAAGAGATTAACATGACTGAAAGTAAAACAATTGAAAAGAAAGAATTTGAAAAGGTTCTTATTAGACAAAGAAATAGAGAATTAGATAGTAAGGCACAAAACCTAATTAAGCTTGGATGCTTCAACCAAACTGAAGAAACTACTGTTGATTTCTCAAAGCTTGAGAAGTGTACAGCTGATAAGCAATTTAAGGGTGTATATGATTTATACAAGGATGCAGATAATAATTTATTTTATATTTATGCAAAGACTGAAAGTGATTCACAAAGACCTTATGCATATGATGTAATTGCAGTAGAAACAGTTACAGATGAGGAATATGCTGAATTATATAAGGCTAATTCACGCGAGGGACAAGGATTTATCAAAGGAATGTTCATTGTAACATTCGTAATGTGGGCACTTACAATTTTAATGGCTGTAGTAGCATTCATTTATTATATGATTGTAGCTACTAAGGAGGCTCAAGTATTTGATGCATTAACTAATGCGTTTATCTCAATGACTACATACTATGTAAATATTGGTATTATGTCAGGAATTCTTGCTATTACATCAATTTCATATCGTAAGTTTACAGGTAGATAATTTGCAAAAATATTTTATAAGCTCTACTGAATTTGATAATCAAGAAATAACAGGTGATGATGTATTTCACATATCAACTGTTATGAGAGCAAGAGTAGGAGATAAAATATGTGTCTCAGATAATAATAGAGAAGCTATTGCTTCAATTACTCTTATAGAAAAGAAAAAGGTAAGCTTTAAAATTGAAATGGCAGTTCAAAATAATAATGAATTGCCATTTTTAGTAGATATATATCAAGGATTTCCTAAGGGAGATAAGCTTGATGATATAATTAAGCATTCTACAGAGCTAGGTGTTAGCACAATAATAGCAACTACAATGGCTCGTAGTATTGTAAAAATTGATAAAAGCAAGATAGATAATAAATTAATTAGATATAATAAAATAGCTAAAGAGGCTTCAGAGCAATCTAATAGAAGAGTTTGCAGCAGAGTTTCTATGGGAGAGCTAAAGAAAATAGATTTTTCTAGCTATGATATTAAAATAGTATGCTTCGAGGAGGCTGCTAAAAATGGTGAGCAAAGTAACTTTAAGAGAATTATTCGCTCAATAAAAGAAAACCAAAAGGTTGCAGTTGTTATTGGACCTGAGGGTGGAATAAGTGAGGATGAAATTACATACCTTAAGGATAAGGGATTTGAAATTTGTGGTCTAGGACCTAGAATTTTAAGAACCGAGACTGCAAGTATGTATGTACTTAGCTCACTATCATATGAATGGGAGTTAAAATAATGCCAAGTGTTGCGTTTGTTACTTTAGGATGTAAAGTTAATATTTATGAATCAAACGCCTTAATGATTAAATTTAAGGAAGCTGGTTATACCTTAGCTGATTCAAAAGAGGTAGCAGATGCATATGTCATAAACACTTGTAGTGTTACAAATACTGCAGATGCTAAATCAAGAAAGATGATTAGACAATGCCAAAGAACTAATCCTAATGCTGTAATATGTGTCATGGGATGCTATTCACAAACAAATCCAGAGGCTTTGGAGCTAGATGGTGTTGATGTCTTGCTTGGAAATAAGGAAAAGGAGCTTGCAGTACAAAAGGTCACAGAAGCCTTAAATGGTGCTCCTAAGTTCACTCATATAATAAACATGAGACAGCATAGAGAATATGATCTAATGGAGGCTACAGAATTTGATCATACTAGAGCCTTTGTTAAAATAGAGGATGGATGTAATAACTTCTGCGCCTACTGTATAATCCCTTTTGCACGAGGACCTATTAGAAGTAAAAGAGCTAAGGATGTAATAGAGGAGCTTAAGAAAATAGCTGATATGGAATATTTAGAGGTAGTATTATCCGGTATTGAAACAGGATCATATGAATCTAATGGATTAAGATTATCAGACCTAATAGAATTAATATTATCAGAGGTTCCTAAATTACAAAGAATAAGAATATCATCAATAGAAATGACTACTATAGATGATAAGATGATAGAACTATTAAAAAATAGCAAGGTAATTGCTAATCACCTACATTTACCACTTCAAAGTGGAAATGAAAGAGTCCTTAAGGTTATGAATAGAAAATATACTCCACAGGAGTTTTTAAATAGGGTTAATGATATAAAGGCTGTAAGACCAGATATATCATTAACTACAGATGTTATTGCTGGATTCCCAGGTGAAACAAATCAAGAGCATAAGGACACTATAGAATTTATAAAAAAAGTTGGATTCTCAGAGCTACATGTGTTCCCATTTTCAAAAAGAACAGGAACTGCAGCTGCTAAGATGAAGCCTGTAAATGATACTGTAAAAAAGAATAGAGCCCTAGAGCTTATTGAATTATCACAGGAGCTAAATCTTTCTTACAATAAGAAGTTTATAGATACAACTCAAACCGTAATAGTAGAAGAAGCAGAGGAGAACTTTATGGTAGGACATACATCTAATTATTTAAAGGTATATTTACCTCTAGATGAAAGATTAATCAAAAAATCGGTTGATGTAGTAATAAAAGAAGTAACAAAAGATAAAATTTTAGGAGAAATTAAATAAAAAATAAAAATCCCCTTTACAAGTATTTTTTCTTTTGATACAATTATTAAGGATTTTACAATGGAAGGGAGGCCTAGAATATGTCTAAAACTATCGTAAAAGAAAACAATATTGAAGAAGCTTTAAAGCGTTTTAAGCGTGATGTTTCTAGATCAGGTAACCTTCAAGAAGCTAAGAAGAGACAATACTATCTAAAGCCATCTGACGTTAGAAAGCAAAAGCGTCAAGAAGCTCGTAAGAGATTTAAGTAAGATATAAAGCTGTAGAAATACAGCTTTTTTATTTGAAAAAAGGTATTGCATTCACATATTATATTTGATATAATTATCAAGGCTACATTGTAGTCAAAGCACAATGCTCCGCTGGAATTTATTACTATTTAGTATCTATGAGCTTTGGAAGTAGGGAGTTGAAATATTATGGCAAACGCAAAGGGACAAGCTTTAATCGATGAGATTACAGCTGAGTATATCAAGGACGTTCCAGCTTTCAGACCTGGAGATAACGTTAAGGTATACGTAAAGATCGTTGAAGGATCTACACACAGAATCCAAGTATTCGAAGGTCTAGTTATCAAGAAGCAAGGACACGGAGTTAGTGAAACATTCACTGTTAGAAAGATGTCTTTCGGTGTAGGAGTTGAGAGAACATTCCCAATCAATGCACCAACTATCGATAAGATCGAAGTAACTAGAAGAGGTATGGTACGTCGTGCTAAGTTAAATTACATTAGAGGACTATCTGCTAAGGCTGCTCGTATTAAAGAGAAGAGATAATTGGATATTAAAGACTCAGTTTATGCTGAGTCTTTTTGTTTATTATAGAAATATTTTTCATTCAATAGTATAATATTTATATTATAGAGGTAATTTTTTATGAATTATAGACAATTATATAAAGAAGGAACTGAATATGTAATTAACAATAATAAGGAAGAGACTGCAGCTTTATACTTACTTGAATACGCAACAGGATTAACTAGCCCTCAGCTTTTTTCAAAGCTAGGAGAGGAAATTAAAGAAGGACTATATGAAAAATATAAGGAGCTTCTTGATGAATATGTTGTTAAAAATAGACCAGTTCAATATATTATTGGAGAAGCAATTTTTTATGGATATAACTTCAATGTAAATGAAGGCGTATTAATTCCTAGATTTGAAACAGAGGAATTAGTTGAGAACCTATTATTTAAATATGATGAATTTATGAAGGGTAGAAAGGTTAATGTTGTAGATGTAGCTACAGGTAGTGGATGTATCGGTATAACATTATCCCTAGAGGAGCCTAACATGAATGTAACTATCACTGATATATCAAATGAAGCCTTAGAGGTTGCAAAATCTAATATGTTAAAGCTAGATGCTAATGTAGAAATACTACAGGGTGATATGCTAAAGCCACTTAAAGGTAGAAAATTTGATATTTTAGTATCAAATCCTCCATATATTCCAGATAGCGAATTTGTTGAGGATATAGTACGTGATAATGAACCAAATATTGCTTTATTTGGTGGAGTAGATGGACTTAAATTCTATCATATTATATTAAGAGAGGCTAAGGAAATATTAAATGATCAAGCTATCATAGCCTTTGAGCATGGATATGATAAGAAAAATGAAATAGAGACTATAGCTAGAGCCTATTTCCCAGATGCTAAGATAGAAACACTTAAGGATTTACAAGGAAAGGATAGAATGACATTTGTTGTCATTGGATTCTAATATGGAAAGGCTTATTATTTTTCCTACAGATACAGTATATGGAATAGGATGTAGTGTGTTTGATAGGGAATCTATTAAAAAAATATATGATATTAAGCATAGGCCTTTAAATAAGCCACTTGCAGTATTATGTAATTCGTTGTCTCAAATAAATGATATTGCATATGTAGATGAGATTTCCAAGATGCTTATTAATAAGTATTTACCAGGAGCCTTAACAATAGTATTAAGAGCTAAGGATAATATTAAGGAATCTATGGGTATTGATACTATTGGTGTTAGAATACCTAATAGTAAAATAGCTCTAGATATATTAACTAAAATGGGTCCTATGGCTACTACATCTGTAAATGAAAGTGGTAATGTACCACTTAATGAGTATAATGATATTTACAAGGAATATAATAATCTAGTAGATAAAATATATGAAACAAATGAAAGCTCTAGTAATATATCATCTACTGTAATTAAGGTAGATAATGGAAATATATCATTATTAAGAGAAGGACAAATATC
>JAZRVY010000060.1:0-2784 GCA_045599405.1 Anaeroplasmataceae bacterium | reverse complement strand
TTCAATATGATTAAGCTTTTTAGCATAATCTAATACAGTTAGATTATAATCATCCTTTTTATTTACTAGGTATCTATTAAGTAGCTGCTTACATCTATTATAGTCATTATATATAACAGCTACATGTAATGGATATTTTTTAATATATTTATCATATTTTACAGAGCTTTGCTTATAAGCAATAAAATCCTTCATATCCTCTGAGGCAATATCATTTATTGTTTCAAAGAAACTGTTAGTTTTACCAAGTAATGCTCCATATTCCATAAGTAGGGATACCATTTCCTTGTTGTTGTTTCTTACAGCAAAAAATAATGGTGTTTCTCCAAAGTTATCCTCTACGTTTGATAATAATCCTCTATCTAATAAATATTTAGCTATAGCTATATCAGAGATTATTACTGCTTGATGCAGTAATGTTCTTTTTGTATAGTTAACCGAATTTAGATATTTTTCATTATCCTTTAGCATCTCATCAAGAAGCTCTAGATTATGAGATTTAACTACAGAAAAATAAATATTCTCATCATTTTTATTTTTAATAGATAAATCAACCTTTTCATCAAATAGAATTTTAGCCATTTCATTTCTATTTCTATTTAAGGCCACCATAATAGGAGATTCATGCTTGTTGTTAGATATATTTAAATTAGCATGCTCTCTTACTAGTCTCTTGAAATAACCTACCTTATTGTACAATATTGAATAGATTAGTGGGGTTGCGCCTGTATTATCCTGAATGTTTAAATCAATATAATTTTTAATTAGTAGGTCAACCGCATAATCGTTATCATGTTTGATTGCACAATGAAGTAATGATTCACCATTTTCGTTTTGAATATTAATATTTTCTAGCTTTAGGTATGATTCTAAGGCTCTATCATCACCGTTTTCTACATCTAAAAATACATTATTCATAGTAATCACCTGTAAGTTAATTATATCATAATTAATATAATAAAAAAAAGTATTGTTATAAAAACAATACTATTTTTCTTCATCCTCGTCATGCTTAATGTTAAGCTTAGATAATACCTCATTAATATGATTACCATATTCTAGAGCTGTATCATACTTAAAGATTAAGCTAGGCATTTTACGAGCCTTTAGTCTTTTAGCAAGCTCACTACGTAGGTAGCCCTTTGATTTTTCTAGTGCTTCTGCACAGGCTTCTCTTTCCTTATCAATTAGACATGTATAAAATACTGTCATAAATGATAGGTCATTAGTGATTCTTACCTCTGTTACTGTGATATTTTTAAGCTTTCTATCCTTAGTGTCATTCATTAAGATTAGGGCTAGCTCTCTAAAGGCATTACTTTCAAGTCTCTTTAAAGTTATTCCAGCCATTATTTCTTAATCTCCTTCATTATAGAAGCCTCAAAGATATCTCCTTCCTTGATGTCGTTAAAGTTTTCAATCATGATACCACATTCGTATCCTTCCTTAACTTCCTTAACGTCATCCTTGAAGCGACGTAGAGATTGAGTCTTTCCTTCATAAATTACTACACCCTCACGAATAATACGCATTAATGAGTCTCTATTGATAACTCCGTCAGTAACGTAGCATCCAGCGATTGTACCAATCTTAGAAATCTTAAATAGGTTACGAACCTCAGCAGAACCTGTAACAACCTCTTCGTATTCAGGATCTAGCATACCGTTCATTGCAGCCTCAATATCCTCAAGTAACTTATAGATAATTGAATATAATCTAATTTCAATTCCCTTTTCTTGAGCTGTTGATCTAACTTGTCCTGTAGGACGTACATTAAATCCAATGATGATTGCATTTGAAGCCTCAGCTAATGATACGTCTGTATCTGTGATAGCTCCAACTGAGCATCTAATGATATTTAATTTAACTGTTTCAACATTAATCTTTTCTAGTGAACCTCTAAGGGCCTCAACGGATCCTTGAACGTCTCCCTTAACAATAAGGTTTAGTTCCTTTGCAGAACCATCATTCTTAGCAAATAGCTCCTCAAGGCTTATAGCCTTAGCTCCTTGCTCCTTATCCTTTGTCTTTTGAGCACGTTCAGCCGCAATATTTCTAGCTGTACGTTCATCAGAAAGAGCCATGAATCTATCTCCTGCAAATGGTACAGTTTCAAGTCCTGTAACTTGAACAGCCATG
This sequence comes from Anaeroplasmataceae bacterium, assembly GCA_045599405.1. Taxonomy (GTDB): domain Bacteria; phylum Bacillota_I; class Bacilli_A; order Acholeplasmatales; family Anaeroplasmataceae; genus UBA3206. Next base: position 645 of record JAZRVY010000060.1, on the reverse strand, counting down.
GATGGAGATGCATCCTCATATTTGATATGACGGTCATCCTCCATTGTTCTTACACGTCCATAGGTATCTCCAACTACAATGTAGTCTCCAACCTTTAATGTACCATTTTGAACAAGGAATGTAGCTACTGGTCCCTTACCTCTATCAAGCTCAGCCTCTAGCACTGATCCTGTAGCTAGTCTCTTAGGGTTAGCCTTAAGCTCCATAACATCCGCTTGTAAATTAATAATTTCTAGTAAATCAGAAATTCCAAGTCCCTTTAGAGCTGAGATTTCAACGAATGTTGTATCTCCTCCCCATTCCTCTGGAATTAATCCATAATGAGTTAATTCCTCCATAACTCTATCCTTATTAGCTGTTGGCTTATCAATCTTATTAACAGCAACAATAATAGGACACTTAGCAGCTTGAGCATGCTCAATTGCTTCCTTAGTTTGTGGCATTACTCCATCATCAGCAGCAACTATTATAACTACTATATCAGTAACATTAGCTCCTCTTCTTCTCATTTCAGTAAATGCAGCATGTCCCGGAGTATCAATAAATGTAATTGGATTATCTTTAACCATAACTTGATATGCACCAATTGCTTGTGTTATTCCACCAGCTTCTCCACTTACAACATGTGTATTTCTAATGTAGTCT
>JAZRVY010000059.1:0-6032 GCA_045599405.1 Anaeroplasmataceae bacterium | reverse complement strand
AGTGATTATCTAATCATAAAGCTAATTAGCTATGGATTACTATCATTATCAGCTATAGTATTTATTGTTATAGGATATCAAAATAAGATTAGTATTTTAGGACTTGAGCTAGCAGTAGCCTTCTTCTTACTATCTAATATTGTTATTGATGTATATGAAGTGCTTAAAAATAGTGAGAGAGATAATATTCCATCAATTATGTGGAGTATTATTTGCTTAGTTTTAATTACAATATCAATCAATAAGCAAAAATTGAATCTATTTACAATTATATTTATGGGAATTGTAATTGCATATGATCTTGCAAGTATGTTTGAATTTTTAGGAGATAAATATATATCTTTATCAAGAATTGTTCTTGGTCTATTATCATTATTTTATTACTATACAATATCTACAACTTATATAAGAAATTATAATGATGATAATGATTCATATTTTAACTAAAAGAAAAAGCCTCAAACGAGGCTTTTTTTGTTACCAGTTAAATGCAAGTCCTGGATATGCATAGGCTTCATATCTAGCAATATCAGATACAGTCATATATCTATACATATATGGAGTAACAGTAAATCCAACCTTAGATCCCGAATTTAAATCACTATTTAAATATGTATAGCATACACATATTAATCTATCATTTGAATCATATAAATTAATTGAAATTTCGGCTAAAGTTTCTGTCTTAGATGTATCATTAGCTACTCTACCTGTTATCTTTATACCATCATATGTATCTGACTTAATAGAAATATCACTAACGTCATATCTAATTACATCTCTTTTGGCCTTTTCAACGCTAACATGAGCAATAGCCTTCACATTAGTATCAGTAAAGTCACAGCTATGCTCTTCATAATAATATCCAGTCTCACCTGGCTTTATAAATTCTGGATAAGCTCCAACAAGTGATAATGTTTGAAGTAAATTTCCTGAAACATTTTCTATATCAATAGAAATACTATCCAAGTATATATTTATATCACCAGTATTCTTTACTGGTACAGCAACTCTCATATATCTTATGCCAAGACCGCTTTCCCAAAAATCTACACTTACGTTACCAGCTTCATATTGCATTTTAGTAGATGTAGAGCTAGATGAGCCACTACCTCCTGTACTAGATCCTCCAGTCACGTCAGTATTTTCCTTTTCTGTTCCAAGGCATGAAGCTAATGGTAGCAGCGATACCATTAGTACTAAACCTAATAATAATTTTTTTAATTTCATTTTAATTACCTTTTCCTTTCATATTATTTAAATCATTTAATACATTTTCTAATTCATTTATTTTTTCTTTAACCTTTTCTTTAGCCTTATTTATCACCTCTATCTTATTTGTATTAAATACTTGTAATATTTCCTTTATTTCTGTATAAGTATATCCACAATCCTTAAATACCTTTGCAAGCATAAAGCTTTCAACCTCTTTTTCTGAATAATCATAGGATATACCAACAACAACCTTGTTCTTTCTTTCAATAACAAGCTTTTGAAGCATTATTATTTGTCTTCTACTTAATCCTGTCTTCTTTTCTAACTCTTTTTCTTTCATTTTCACTCTTCTCAATTTGATAGTAAACTTGTTCGCTGCGAACACGCAATATCAAATTATTAATTCCTTTCCGTATAAGAAAATGTAAAATCTGCGAGTTATATTATTAGCATAAAAAAAGCCTCAAACGAGGCTTTTATTTACTATAAATTAAATGTTCTTTTTGTACAATCTAATGCAAGATCCATTCTTTCTATTACTAGAGCTATATCCTCCTCAGTAATTAATACAGAAGGCTCAAATCTAATAGTTTTAGCATTTACTAATGTTCCTGCAGTTAAGACTCTTCTCTTAAACATACCCTTAGATACCTGATATCCGAACTTAGTATCGTGGAATTCAACTGCAAGCATTAATCCCTCTCCTCTTACATCACAGATGATCTCTGGATACTTTTTAGCAAGAGAAATTAATCCATCCTTTAAAATTTTACCCTTTCTAGCACATTCCTCTGGAACATTGTTCTTTAGCATGTATCTAATAGTTGCAAGTGCTGCAGCACAAGCTAGTGGATTTCCTCCAAATGTTGGAGATCCAAGTAGCCATGGGTTATCAACAAGCTGCTTTGTCCACATATGTGGTCTACAAATAATACCAGTTATTGGCATTATACCTCCACCAAAGGCCTTACCAAATGTCATAATATCAGGTGTAACGCCTTCAGCTTCACATCTCCACATAGTACCAGTTCTACCCATACCTGTTTGAATCTCATCAAAGATAAGGGCTACTCCTGTTTCATCACAAATCTTTCTTACCTCTTGTAAATATCCTTTAGGAGGCACGATTACTCCTGCCTCTCCTTGAATTGGCTCAAGGATAACTGCAGCTGGCTTTTCACCAACCTCAATAAGATTATAAATAGCCTTTCTAATATCCTCTGCAACTCCATATTCAACATGTACTACCTGTTGAACCATTGGAGCGTATGGAATACGATATGTACTCTTTCCTCCTACTGATACAGCTCCCATAGATTTACCATGGAATGCGTGAACTGTAGAAATATACCATCTACCACCAGTTGCGATTCTTGCAAGCTTAAGAGCCATTTCAACAGCCTCTGCACCACCATTAGTAAAGAAGCAATACTTTAAATCTCCTGGTGTTATATCAGCAACAGCCTTAGCTAAATATCCTCTAAGTGGATCCAGTAGCTCTTGTGAATGTAGAGCTTGATGCTCAAGCTGAGCCTTTACAACCTCTAGGATTTCTTCATTTCTATGTCCACATGTATAAATACCAAATCCTCCAAGACAGTCAATAAACTTTTCTCCCTTTAAACCATACACATATTGATTTTCATCTGTCCACTCTAAAATAGCTCCACCAGCATCATCAGTAGACACACTCTTTCTATATTTTAACCAACCTGGTGATACATATTCGTTAAAGTTAACTAATGTCTCCTTAACCATTTGTACCTTCTTTTCCTTTGAGATTCTTTTTGGACTCTTTGTTTCAATTAATCCAATGACCTCATCTAATTCATTTAATATTCTTTCCTTCTTTTGCATAACAATACCTCCGAGAATAAAAAAGACGCAAAGATTCTAGTCTTTACGTCATTGTAATTGTTTTTTTCTATTACAATTATTATTTTATTCCTACAGTTTTATAAAATCAATACATAGCTAATTGTTGTATATCATTTCAGCGTTTTAGTCGAATAAATATAACAAATAACCAATTTTATAAAAATATTATTCAATTAAGCTTGCTTTCTTAGATAGCATACAGCACACATTCCAGGTCCTGTGTGAGCACCAATAATAGGTGATAGCATTAAAACTCTAACATCTAGCTCTGGGTCATGTGCAAGTAACTTATCTTTAATAAATTCAGCATTTGATTCTGCATCAGAATGACAAATATAAACAACCTTATTTGTATCATCATAGTCAGCAATAAATCTATCAACAAGATCTAAAAGCCCCTTCTTCATACCGTGCTTTTTACTAACTGACTCTAACTTACCCTCACTATTAACCATTAATATAGGCTTAATATTTAAAGCTGTACCAAATACTGCAGTTGCTGCACTAATTCTTCCACCACGCTTTAAAAACATTAAATCCTCTACAACAAACCAATGTGTTACTCTTTCTACTTCCCTTTTCATAACAGCAGCATTTTGTTCAATTTCCATACCACTATTCTTATTCTTTAAGGCCTTATCTACTAAAACCGAAATTCCACCAGTCGCAGCTCTTGAATCAATAACCTCAATCTTAGCTTCAGGATAGGATTCTAGTAATTCCTCCCTTGCAAGTAATGCACTACTATAAGTCTTTGATAATCCACTAGATAATGTAAAATACATAATATCAATATTCTTTTCACAATATTCTTTAAAAAACTCTACATATTGGAAAGGTGTAATTTGAGTAGTCTTAGTTTCAGAACCATTTCTTTGTGCATCATAAAATGCTTTTAGGTTTTCTTTTGTTTCAATATATTGGGCAATCTTCTCTTGATTTCCAATCATATATTGCATTGGCACAAATCCAATATTATTCTCCTTTGCATACTCAGCTGACATATCAGCAGATAAGTCAACAAAAATCATATAATCCTTCATATTTAATCTCTCCATTTCAACATACGATGATATTATAATAAAAATGCCAATCTAACTCAATGGGTAATTTTTTATCCGATGTATAATTGACAACAAATACCTTTTTATTGTATAATAAAGAGGGTGAAAAAACATGGACAGAAGAATATTAAAAACAAAAAGAAACATTAGAGAATCATTAATGGACCTTATGAAAACAAAAACTGTTAGCCAAATTACAATCACAGAGCTTACAGATCATGCTGATATTGGTCGTAAAACATTCTACTTACATTACACATCATTAGATGATGTATTAAAGGAGATTGAGGAGGAAATGACTTCTACCTTCTTTAAATATCTTGATGAGTATACTAATAATGGTAAGGCTTATGATATCACTGAAATTTTCAAGGATCTTAATAATTTAATTCTTTCAAAGGAATCATTCCTAAGAAGCATCGCAATGAATGATTCATATTCATTCTTTGAGCACATTTTTGAAAACATACTAAAGGCTGCTGTTGAACGTATTTGTAAGGAAATCTATCATATTTCAAGCTTAAATATTGATTTATATGTTTCCTTTTATGTATCAGGAATCATTAGCACATACTTTAGATGGCTTCGTGGAGACATTGATACAACATTAGATAACCTAACAAGAGTTTTATCTAGATCAGTCTTCATTGGTGCTAACAAGATGATTGAAGAACTATAAAAAACTGAAAGCTTACCACATGGTAAGCTTTTTTTATACTATATGGAAATCAAAATTCTCATTATTCTTTAATATTTCTAGCATTCTTTCTTTTATAGCTATATATAATGGTATATATTCAAATCCATTAATAATAAGTGGATCATTAAATAATCTAACATATGAATCAATAACCCAATCATATTCACTATACACACCATCAAGTATCTCTCTAATAATAATATTCCAATTCATATTAATAAATACGAAATTAGAATGTACATAATTACTAGCAAAATCCATCGCCTCATAGAATTCTAAGGTATCAGATACTACTGCTACCATCTTTATATTATATTTAGTCTTAGGATTTTCTTTCTTTAGCTTTTGAAATGCTTCTACTGAATCTAGCCATCCATAATTTAAATAGGATTTATAATTATTATAATTTAAACCATTTTGCTCTAAATATTCATCTAATTGTTCTTTTGATAATTGATGTAGAGCTTCCTTTATTGTTATATCCTGATGCTCAAGGAATGAATCTATGGAACTTGGATTCATTTCTACAGCCTTCATTGTTATATATTGCTGCAAGGCTTGTCTAAATACTCCCATAGCCTGGCTAGGATTATTTTGGTTTAACAATATAAACATAGATTCAAACGAATCTAATATATTTTTAATTTCTAGACACCATACTCTATGAAGAGGATCTAAGCCCTCATTAGATAATAATTTCTTTATTTTATCATTTAATATGTTAGATATATTTATCGCATTAGAGATAATTGGATTAGATAAAAATACTGTTGAATCAAAATGATTATTACTCAATAATAATCCATCATATAATGATTGCGCTAGGCTTTCTGCGTATGCATCACTTCTTTCATCAAATGATGAATTAATATCCTCTTGATTTATATAATGATTAGCAATTATTATACAAATCATTTTATATCTATATAATTCATTAAAAATAATAAAATCAGGATTAATATTTTTTACCTTAGCTATATTATCTATATACTTACTATTAGAATAAAACTTATTAAGTACATTAATTATTAATGTTGGATTTACATCATTAAAATCCTTAACTAAATATTCTAAATATTCTGATTTTAAATCACCAGAAGACAAGATAAAATCATAAGTCTTTAATTTATTTACTCCACCAGCACTCCATAATAATTGATCTTCTTCATCAGAAA
>JAZRVY010000058.1:0-7652 GCA_045599405.1 Anaeroplasmataceae bacterium | reverse complement strand
TTATAACATAAAAATTAATTTTGTAAATAATATTTATATTATAAGTAAAAAAAAAGAGGCCTAGGCCTCTAAATTTTATTACTTTGTAATATATCCCTTAGCGCATAGAAGCTCTGCTAATAATACAGCTCCTCCAGCAGCACCACGTAATGTATTATGAGATAATCCAACAAACTTATAATCAAAAATTGAATCCTCTCTTAAACGTCCTAAAGATACTCCCATTCCATTCTCAACCATTCTATCTAGCTTAGATTGTGGTCTGTTATCCTCTTCAAAGTAAGTTAAGAAATGCTTTGGAGCTGATGGTAAATTTAAAGCTTGTGGAGCTCCACTGAAGCTTCTCCATCTTTCAATAATAGTCTCCTTAGAAGGCTTTTCTCCCTTAAACTTTAAGAATACAGTAGCTAAATGTCCATTAGAAACAGCTACACGAACACATTGTGCAGAAATTTGAGGCTCACAAGCATCAACAATTTCACCATTCTTGATAGTTCCGAAAATCTTTAAAGGCTCAACCTCAGACTTTTCTTCCTCTCCACCAATATATGGAATACAGTTATCAACAATTTCTGGCATAGTCTCAAAAGTCTTTCCAGCACCTGAAATGGCTTGGTATGTAGATACAAATACCTTATCAATTCCAAGATCCATTAAAGGAGCTAATGCTGGTACATAGGATTGAAGTGAACAGTTAGATTTAACAGCAACAAATCCCTTCTTTGTTCCAAGTCTCTTTCTTTGAGCGTCAATAATCTCTAAATGATTATCATTAATTTCAGGAATAATCATAGGTACATCAGCAGTATGTCTATGAGCACTATTATTAGAAACAACAGGACACTCAAGCTTAGCATACATATCCTCAAGTGCTCTAATTTCATCCTTTTTCATGTTTACAGCACAGAAAATGAAATCAACCTTTGATGCAATTTCCTTTGCATCTGCAGTTGCATCAAGGATAACCATATCCTTTACCTCTGCTGGCATTTCAGTTTCCATAGCCCATCTTTGTCCTACTGCATCTGCATACTTCTTTCCCTTTGAGTTAGCACTTGCAGCAAGTAGCTCTATATGAAACCAAGGGTGGTTATTTAAAAGAGTAATAAATCTTTGTCCAACCATTCCTGTGGCACCAATAATTCCAACTTTATACTTATCCATAATAATTACCTCCATAAGTAAATACATATAAAATTATATTATTTAACCTTTAAAATATCAATATTAACATTAAAAAAAGAGTGGATTATGATAAATCCACCCTAATATTTTTAATTAACATTTACAGAATCATTAGTTTCAACTTCTGGCTCAATAATGGCATTTTCAATTACCTCAGGAGATTTTTCTTGCTCCTTAGCCTTTTCTTTTTTGATACGCTTTTCTCCATTACCATTACCATTTTTAAACTTAATATATGCATATAAACTATCTCCACCTAGGTATACACAGCTAATTGCAATTAATACTACAATAACCATTCCTAAATTAGATACTGTCATTCTCTTATCTGCAATAAACCAAGTACCAACAGTTATAAATGCCATATTAACGACATAATTCATAAATGTAGACTTAGTTTTAAACATAGTTACCGCAAAATAATGTAATACTCCTCTAGCGTATAATACACCACCTACGAAATATCTATAATTTTTCTCTACAAAGCTAATAAATCCCTTTGTATCCTTATCTCCTGATTGATATTTAACACCAGCAATCAATAAGAATACAGCAGCTGCTGCATCACATAATATTTCAATTAATGTTACTAGCTTAAATCTCTTAGATGACTTCTTATCCATACATAGCCATACAATTCTTGCAAGGCATAAAATACCAATTAAGGCTCCTGATGTTGTAATGATAATAGTTCCTCTAGATCCTTTATCAAACAATAGCCAGAAGAAAAGTCCAAATAAGATTGCGAAGGCAACCATCTTTAGGATAAATTGTGCATTAATAAATGCATATTTTCTTTCCTTTCTAATTTCCTTCTTTTCTTCAATTTTAGCCTCAAGCTCCTGTGCTTCCTTAATTTCCTCTTCTGATGGTGCTGAAACCTCACCATTTTCAGTTACATATTCTTGCTTTGATTCCTCTAAAATCTCTTGTTCCTTTTTCTTTTTTCCAAACATATAAATACCTCATTTGTTTAAACTAAAATCATTATACCATAAATATATAAAAAAGTTAGGCATAAAACCTAACTTCTTATAATTAATTAAATAAAACATCCTCCATGTTATATAAACCATTTGGCTTACTAACAATCCATGAAGCTCCTTGTACAGCTCCAACAGCAAAAATGCTCTTGCTATGTGCCTCATGCTTAAACTCTAGAACCTCATCAAGTCCAGCAAAAATTACTGAGTGCTCACCAACGATAGTTCCACCTCTAACTGCATGAATACCAATCTCCTTAAGTGGTTCTCTCTTAGAAGCTCCCTCGCGTCCGTAAACCTCTTTAAAGTCTCCTGCCTCCTCAATGCTTCTTACTAGCATCTTTGCAGTTCCACTTGGAGCGTCAATCTTTTTGTTATGATGCTTTTCAATAACCTCAATATCAAACTTATCCTTTAATATTGGAGTAACCTCTCTAACAACTCTATTAAGTAATATAACTCCTAAAGAGAAATTACCAGAGTATAAAACTGGTGCTACCTTTGCTAGATTGTGAATCTTTTCAACCTGCTCCTTTGTATATCCAGTTGTTGCGATAACAATTGGAGTATGATTCTTTTCTACATACTCACAAATCATATCTAAATTAGCTGGATTAGAGAAATCAATAATTACATCAATCTTTTCCTTAATTTCAAATAAGCTTGAAAGCTTATCTAAAGAAACAATACCTACTACTGTATCATTTGGGTTAATGTTCTTATGAACAATTTGACCCATTGCTCCATAACCTACTAATGCTACATTCATAATTATAAAGTCCCCTTCATCTCATCTAATGCAATTTTTAATTGTGCAAATTTACCCTCAGACATCTCATCCAGTGGCATTCTAAGTGGTCCTACATTATATCCTAAATAATTCATGGCAGCCTTAACTGGAATTGGGTTAGTCTCAAGGAATAATCCATGAATTAAATCAAGATACTTTAATTGAACCTTTCTAGCAGCATCAACATTTCCATTCATATAGTCATAGCACATATTATGTACTGTTGTTGGCATAATATTAGCCCATACGGAAATAACTCCTGAAGCTCCTAGGCTCATTAATGGTACTACAATATCATCATTACCTGAATACATAACAAAATCATCATTTAAATATCTAGCAATCTTACCAGCATAAGTTAAATCTCCAGATGCTTCCTTAATACCAATAATATTAGGATGCTTAGATAAAACCTCAACAGCATGAATAGAAATTGAGCATCCTGTTCTTCCCGGAACATTATACATAATAATTGGCTTTGGCGAAGCGTCAGCAATAGCCTCAAAATGCTTAATCATTCCACTCTCATTAGTCTTATTATAATATGGAGTAATAACTAATAATGCGTCAGCTCCCATATTTCCATACTTAACAGTATAATCAATAGCTGTCTTTGTACAATTAGATCCACTTCCTATAATAATAGGAATTCTCTTATTAGCCTTTCTAATAGAGTATTCAACAATCTTCTCTTCCTCATCAAATTCTAATGTAGAAGCCTCTCCTGTTGTTCCTAAAATTACAAGTCCATCTGACTTATTTGCAATATGAAATTCAATAAGCTCTCCTAGCTTCTCATAATTAACGCTACCATCAGCGTTCATTGGTGTAATTAATGCTACAATTGATCCTTTAATTTGTGTCATTTTAAAATCCTCCTAAAACTTTGTATATTCTTCACTGCAATCATTCTTATATAAATCCTCATAAGTCTCACGCTTAATAACAACACGAGCCTTATTTCCATTTACAAATACAACCGCAGGTGTAAGTGCTTTATTATAATGGCTAGACATTGAGTATCCATATGCACCTGTTGTAAACACGCACATAATATCTCCTCTTTGGGCTGGCTGCATCATTATATTTTCAATGATGATATCTCCAGACTCACAGCACTTTCCAGCCACACATACTGATTCAGTTTTCTCTAAATCAGCCTTATTAGCGATAATCGCATCATACTTCGCCTGATATAATGCAGGCCTAATATTATCAGCCATACCACCATCAATGAAATAATATTTCTTATTTGGTGTAACCTTAGTATTACCAACTGTATATAATGTATATCCACTTTCTGCTACAATTGATCTACCTGGCTCAATAATAAGCTCCTTTATAGTAATATTAGCTTTGGCTAATGCCTCCTCAACATGCTTAACAACGAGACTTGTTACTGTAGGTACTGGAATCGGATGATCCTCATTCGTATATTTAACTCCAAATCCTCCACCTAAATTAAGCACAAGTGGCTTACTAAATTTCTTTAAATAATCAACCATCTTATCGATAGCTGCATAGAATGCATCAATTTCAAATATTTGGCTTCCAATATGTGAATGGAATCCAGCTAATTCTAGATATTGGCAGCTATCAATAACAGCAAGTGATTCTTTAATATCATTACTATCTAGTAGCATACCAAACTTAGAATCAATATTAGATGTAACAATAAATTTATGAGTATGTGCCTCTACTCCAACATTCATTCTAAATAATACATTACAGTTCTTTTTTAAATCACAGCAAATATCCTTTAATAATAATATTTCGTCAAGTGAGTCTACTACTATATTTTTAACATTATTATTTAACGCAAACTCAACCTCATATCTTTGCTTATTATTTCCATGGAAATATATTTTATCTGGATTAACACCAGCCTTTAAGGCTGCATATAGCTCTCCACCAGATACAACATCACTTCCAAGACCATTTTTATTAACTAGCTTATACATTTCCATACACGCAAATGCCTTAGATGCAAATAAAACTGTGGTCTTAAATTTATCTGACTTAAAGTTATTAATGTATTCTCCCATTATCTTATTTAAATTTGCTTCATCATATACATATAGTGGAGTACCATAAGCCTTTGCTAGGTCACTACATGTAATATCGCCAATTTTAAATTCCATATATACCTCCATGTGTAAAATAAAAGGGTACCCTAGGCACCCTTATAAATTAAAGTTAAAATTATAATTAGCGCCTCTACAAAATATATTGTAGGAGTATTATAGATATTTTCTATAATCCCATGATCTATATATGCCTATATATTCATTCGGCGATGATTACCTTTCCTATATTTCATAGAATGCCTTCTCCATATAGTACTCATTTGCACCGCTACCTCTATTTATTTATCAAAATTATAAACTTTTATTATTATATTGTCAATTACTTATTTTTAATAACCTCTGCAACATTTAAAAAGAATAATATTTGATAATCCTTAAATGTTCTAGCAGGCTTATAAACATCAAAGCACAGCAATCCCTTATCCTTCATATCTATTTCTAGTGTAGATGCAATATTATTCTTTAAATACATATCAAAGAAAGATTTATCTAATGTATCTAATGCATTTACATTATCCATAAGTAGGAATCCCGACTTATTATAGTACTTATAATAATCCTCATTCTTTAAATAAGGCTTTCTAATATCCTTTAAATCCTCTGCCGTAGTATATAGCATCTTTTTATTCTTATCATAATAGGTAATTCTTGATACCTGACCATATTTTTGAATTTCATCAAATAAAGGAAGGAAATTATCTGTTTCTCTTAGCTTAGTTAAAAGCTCATAAGCTCCATGAGCAATATTCATGTAAATCTCACCTGTAGATTTCTTAGTTTGCTCCTCTTCTGATTTTACAATAACCTGATCATGAATTTCTGGCTTATAAATAACATAGCAATTTCTACCCTTATTCTTAGCTATATATAAACATTTATCTGCAAGTGAAAATACCTCATCATATGTACTGGCATGAAGCGGGAATCTAGCACATCCTATAGAGCATGATACTACTGCATCAGGCTCAAGAGCTGGAATTGCCCATTGAATTCCAAGTCGAATATTTCTTGCGATATTTCTAATATCCTCTTCCTCTATAACATCAAGAAGGACAACAAACTCATCTCCACCATATCTACCTATGTATCCATGGCTTCCAACAGAATCCTTTAAAACCTTAGCTAGTGCAACTAAAACCTGATCACCAAACGCATGACCGAAGGTATCATTACATTCTTTAAATCTATCAACGTCAATAATCATTAATGTACCACTATATTCAGGCTGACCTATCATATGTTGACAAATGCTAGTAATATTCTTTCTATTAAGTACATCTGTAAGCCCATCATTTCTATTTGAGCTATCTGTAAATGATAGCTTCCCATTAACAGGAATAAATGTGATTATAAAATAATCATTTTCTCCAACCTTACATAATGTAGTTCTAAGCTTAATTTGCTTATTCAATGTAGAGATAACAATCTCATCTCCTGCACTTTTCGACTCAACATCAGATTCAAGCTTAATAAGCTCAAGCTTATTTGCAATAACATCCAGCTCAAATCTATCCTTTAAAATCTTAACTACTTCCCCAAATGATCCCTTATAAATATTCCCAATACCCTTTGTATTTTTAAATTGATACTCTTCAGTTAAATAGTCATATATACAATAATATAAATCTACATTATCAAGTATTGTTCTATATTCAGAATTTGCAAGTAAGGCTTCATAATAAATTTCTTTATTATACTCTAGCTGTGTAACATCAATATTATATTGTCCCCTTAAATATTCAACATGAAATAAGCAATTTATTCTTGTTAACCTAGGCTGAATATTTATTATAAATTGATGGTTATTATCATCCTGCTTAAAGTTTTTAATAAACTCCTTAAAATTTAAAAAATCCTTTTCTTCAAGCAAATCCTTTAAATTAACATTTTGAGTCTCACAATCAAAGAATCTTTGAAAGCTTCTATTACACTCAACAATGTTAAAATTCTCATCCATCTTAAAATTTACATTTGTAACTCTCTCTTCATAATTAGGCATATTTGCACCTCAAATCGTAATTTATAATATTATTATACTAAATAATTTTTAATATTCAAAATCATTCATATCAAACACAACCAAGCAATCATCAAGCTCCATACATATAAGCTTATAAAGCTCATAGCTTCTTTCCTTATATGTTGAGCTAGGCTCATAAGATTCATCTAAAAACCTTCCTATAAGTCCTAAAACAGCATCACTAAATGGTAATAAAAATAATGAAGCGTTAATACCATATTTTCTTATAGCTGCTTCATTTCTAGATTCTAATCCAGTTTCATATTCATAGCTATTATATAAAAGCGGTATATTGCTTTCATTAGCATATTTCAAAATAAAATCATCAAAGGATAAATCATCTATTTCAAGTATTTCCTTATTAGCAAGTGTACCGTTATAATTTACAGTCCCATCTATATATTTAATTGTTTTGACATTGCATATATCTAATATTTCTTTTAATCTTTTTTCTTGTAATTGAATCATACTATTTTATCTTATTTATAATCTCTAATAATCTTTGAATATAATGCTTAGTAGATGTTTTAAGTAATCCAATAAGCTTTGTTGTTCCTTCTTCTATACTAACATTTATACCAGTAGTA
>JAZRVY010000057.1:0-10118 GCA_045599405.1 Anaeroplasmataceae bacterium | reverse complement strand
TCTTTAGATTTTATTATTATGTATTTATCTAGCATATATGATACCTCCCTTTTAATAGATACATCTATTATAACATAAAAGAAAGGGTCTATCCAATAGACCCTCCCATTTCTAATTTAATTAATCTATTAAGCTCTACTGCATATTCCATAGGTAACTCTGTTGAAAATGGCTCAATGAATCCCATTACTATCATTTCAGTAGCCTCAGCCTCTGTAAGACCTCTACTCATTAAATAGAATAATTGTTCCTCATTAACCTTACTTACAGTAGCTTCATGCTCAATATACATATCATCATTAGCTCCACTATTTGTAGGTATAGTATCACTCTTTGAAATACCATCAAGTATTAATGTATCACATTCTACATGGCTTCTTGATCCAAATGCGCTTCCTGTTGATGATACAGTACCACGATAATTAACTCTTCCTCCACCTCTACAAATAGATTTAGAGATAATTGTTGATGTAGTATTCTTTCCTATATGAATCATCTTAGCTCCTGTATCCTGGAATTGATCAGGACCAGCAAAGGCGATAGATACGGTAGTTCCCTTAGCTCCATCTCCCTTTAGGATACATGCAGGATATTTCATATTAATTCCAGAACCAATATTACCATCAATCCATTCCATATGTCCATTTTCCTCTACTAGGGTTCTTTTTGTAACTAGGTTAACAATATTGTTGGCCCAGTTTTGAACTGTAGAGTATCTACAATGTGCATCCTTCTTAACATAGATTTCTACTACTGCCGCATGTAAGGAATCCTTTGAATATTGAGGAGCTGTACATCCCTCAACATAGTGAATAGACGCACCCTCATCTACAATAATTAGGGTTCTTTCAAATTGTCCCATTCTTTCTGAGTTGATTCTAAAATAGGATTGTACTGGCTTTGTAACCTTTACTCCCTTTGGAACGTATATTACAGATCCACCTGACCATACAGCACTATTTAATGCCGCATATTTATTATCGCTTGGTGGAACAATCTTTCCCATATATTCCTTCATAAGCTCTGGATATTCTCTAAGGGCTGTATCTGTATCAGTAAAGATAACACCCATATCCTCAAGCTCCTTTAGATTCTTATGATAAACAACCTCAGATTCAAATTGATTTGAAGCTCCTGCAAAATATTTTTGCTCAGCCTCTGGTACTCCCAGCTTATCAAATGTTTCCTTTATTTCTGTAGGAACATCCTCCCATTTAGTTTCAGTACCCTTTGTAGATTTAATATAGTATGTATACTCATTAAAATCTATTCCACTTAAATCAGGTCCCCATTTAGGATTATTTAATTTAACAAATTGCTTATAAGCATTAAGTCTGAATTCTAGCATCCAATCTGGCTCATTCTTAGCCTTAGATATAAATCTAACTACATCCTCAGAAAGTCCTTTACCAGAATCAATAACAGATTTAGTTTCAGTCTTAAAACCATACTTATAGTCACCAACTAAATTTTCTTTATTATCCATTATTGGTTACTCTCCTTAATAGCCTTCTCAATAGCCTTCCAAGATAGTGTTGCACACTTAATTCTTGCAGGGAATTGGCTAACTCCTGTATAAGCTATAGCTTCTCCTAGGTTTTCTTCAATATCCTCAGATATTTCCTCACCCTTAATCATAGTATAAAAGCCCTCAATTAGCTCACTAGCCTCCTTGATAGTCTTTCCCTTTAATGTCTCAGACATTACTGAGGCGCTTGAACAGCAAATTGAACAACCCTTACCATCATGAGTTACATCGATAATTGTATCTCCTTCAATTTTAATAGATACATTCATATCATCTCCACATGAAGGATTATTTAAATGTACTGGATAGTAACCATTGTCCTTTATAAGACCCTTATTCTTTGGATTCTTATAATGATCCATAATTACTTGCTTATATAATTGTTCAATATTATGACTATTCATAATTACCTCCTAGAAGCTTTGAAAGAAATCTCTTGCCTCTTTTACACTTTCAACTAAAGCCTCTACATCCTTTTCTGTATTATAGAAATAGAATGAAGCTCTTGTAGTTGATATTTGGTTTAACCATTTAGTTATTAGCTGTGCACAATGATGCCCTGCTCTTATACATACACCATTTTTATCATATACTGAAGCGGCATCATGAGGATGTACACCCTTAATATTAAATGCGACTACTCCAGTCTCTGCTGTCGGATTATAAACCTCTACATCCTCAAGCTCCATTAGCTTCTTTCTTGCTATAGAAGCTAAATAGTTTTCTCTTTTTGCAATTTCATCAAGCCCAACCCTCTTTAGGAAATCACATGATTCACCTAAAGCGATTGCTCCCGCAATTATTGGAGTACCTGTTTCAAATTTATATGGAGTTGCTTTATATGTTTGACTATCAAGGTCAACCTCATCTGCCATATCTCCACCAAATTCTACAGGATCCATACTATCTAATAAATTTAGTTTACCATATAATACTCCAATACCTGTTGCTGAACACATCTTATGTCCAGAAAATGATAGGAAATCACAATCTAAATCCTTAACATCTATATTCATATGAGGAACAGCCTGCGCACCATCTACTGATACTACAATTCCTCTTTCATGACATATCTTAATTATTTCCTTTATAGGAGTGATATATCCCATTACGTTACTTACATATGTTAAGGCTACTACCTTAGTTTTATCTGTAAGAGCTTTTTTAAAGTTCTCAACAGTAATACGTCCTTCACTATCTAGCTCTACATATTTTAATGTCGCCTTCTTTTGCTTGCAAACATTAAACCATGGCATATGTGATGAGTGATGCTCAAGCTGTGATGTTATAACCTCATCACCCTCATTAACATACTTCATACCATAGCTAAGTGCTACTAAATTAAGAGCTGATGATGCACCACGAGTAAATACTACCTCCTCAAACTTACAGTTAAGGAATTTAGCTATTTTCTCTCTAGCCTCTTCATACATATCTGTAGCCTCGTAGCTAAGATTATATACTCCTCTATGAACATTTACTCCAAGTTTATTGTAATAGTAATCTAGCTTATTAATAACGCATTTAGGCTTTAGACTTGATGCTGCGTTATCTAGATAATGTAGATTAGGATTATCCTTAAGTACTGGAAACTCATCTCTTAATTTATTTATGTCTAGCATAATTATCATCCTAACATAGTATATATTTTAGTATTAATATCATCTTTAATTTCATTAGAGCTGATATTATCTACAAATGGTTTTACTAAACCATCTAGCATTAACATAAAGGCTTCCTTTTTAGATAAGCCTCTACTCATTAGGTAAAATAATTCATCATCTGACATTTTACCAATAGTAGCTCCGTGATAAGCCTTTACATCATATTCATCAATAAGTAATATAGGCTTAGATGTAATAGTTGAATTCTTTCCAAGAACTATACCCTTACTTAATTGTCTACAATCACATCTAGCTTCAGTATTTTTAACAAATCCTATAGTATTAAATAATACCTTAGAGTTATCTATCGCAACTCCAATATTATTAATAGTACTATTAGAATCTGAAGCCTTATGATTAATTGTTGTGTTTAACGTTTGTATAGAATTATTTGATACACAAAGGTTTCTATAGCTAACATTAGCATGTACACCAAGTACATCTATTGTTGTATCATCTGATACTGAATTTAAATATATAGATTCAATATATAGCTCAGCATTCTTCATGATTTCAATATTTCTCTTTACGATAGTATTTAAATCATAAGAGCTATTATATTTACAGCTAGCATCCTCTTTAATATATAAATTAACATTACAATTAGATAAATTTCTTTCGTTAATTGTAACATGAGAATTAGGTTCAACAACTATATTAATAGTCTCACTAGATTCCTCTATATTTAATATTTCATTATCCTTAAGAATTATTTCTTTCATTATTTCTTTGAAGAATGAGCACAGCTACCAAGCACTGCGTGTGACATTGTGTCCTTTTCCTCTTCCTTAATAATTTCAATACCTAATTCTTCCTTAACCCAATCATATCCATTTTGATCAATCTTAGTGATTAATTCATTACCACCTGTTTTAACGATCTTTCCATTGATCATAACATGTACAAAGTTAGGCTTAATATAATCTAATAATCTTTGATAATGAGTAATTAGTAAGCATCCAAAGTTCTCACTAACCATATCATAAACATTCTCACCAACTATACGTAGAGCGTCTACATCTAGTCCTGAATCTATCTCATCTAGTAATCCAAAGAATGGCTTTAGCATTTTCATTTGAAGAATTTCATTTCTCTTTTTCTCTCCACCACTAAATCCCTCATTTAAATATCTATGAGATAAATCATCTGGCATCTTTAAATCAGCACAAGCCTTATCATATTCCTTAATGAATTTGAATAATGATACATCCTTTCCAGATGTAGCCTTCATCGCTGTTCTTACAAAATCACTATTTGTAACACCAGCAACCTCACTAGGATATTGATAAGCTAAAAATATTCCTAGTCTAGCTCTTTCATCTACTGACTTATCTAGAATTGATACACCATCAAGTAATATATCACCACTAGTGATTTTATACTTAGGCTTACCCATAATAATACTTACTAATGTAGATTTTCCTGTACCATTAGGTCCCATTATCGCATGAACCTCATTAGTGTTCATTTTTAAGGATAATCCCTTTAGTATTTTCTTACCCTCTATTTCTGCATATAAATCTTTTATTTCTAAAGTGTGTGCCATAATTTCACTCCTTATTATTCATTAACTTCATCCATAGCCTTTTCAAGCTCATCATCTATACCATTAAAGTCTCTATCCTTACATGTTCTTTGAAGTATGAAATATACTCCTCCTAAAACTAAATAAGTTAAGGCTGCAACATAATAAGCATTTATTTTCATTAAATGATATAGTCCCATACCAGCAACTCCACCAATAATAAATATTATTAAAGCGGTAAATGGTATGATACCCATTATATAATCTTCCTTTGATTTTCTTCTAATCTTATAACCAATAAATACTCCAAGATCTGTAAGATTACCAGACATATGAGTCATACGAACTACAACCCCTCTAAATGATACTACCATACCATTTTGAAGTCCCATTAATAAGGCAAATAATCTTACTAGATTTTTAGTACTATCCTTTAATATGAATACACCTAAGGCTAATATAACGCCTATAGATAAAATTACTATTCCATAGGTGATATTTAAATAGAATTTTCTTTCAGCAGTTATTATTCCAGCAGCTATAGCTCCAACAAGGAAAGATAGTATGACTGAAAGTAGCCACCACATATTTGACCAATTTCCTTTTGAAATAGAAATTGATACATTAGATACTAAACCAGTAACATGTGATACTGTAGTTCCAAAATAGCATATTGCAAGAGCGTTTATCAAACCAGCTAGAGCAGTTAATATTATCATCCATAGAAATAAACTTTTTCTATCCATCTTAAAGCTTCCTTTCTTGCAATTTGCATATATTGCATTAACAACAAAATATTATACACTAAATTCTATTTTTTGTCATTATATAGATAACATTTTCATAATGACCATAATACTATGTATTATTAAATAAAAAAAGCACTAAAAAGTGCTTTTATTTACTATATCCTCTAAGTAAATCAATTTCATTTTTATAATCCAATTCATTATCCCAAGGAGTTTCTAGAAACATCGGTAGCTCCTTCAATCTAGGATTATTTACTATATTGACAAATGTATCAAGACCAATATATCCTTTACCAATTTGTTCATGTCTATCCTTATGAGATCCAATAGGATTCTTTGAATCATTGATATGTAAGGCCTTAAGATATTTAAGACCTACTATTTTGTCAAATTCATCAAGAACACCATCTAAATTATTTACTATATCATATCCACCATCAAAGATATGACAGGTATCTATAGTAACACCTATTCTATCCTTAAGCTTAACACCATCAATAATAGCTTTAAGTTCCTGGAATGTTTTTCCTATTTCACTACCCTTACCAGCCATAGCCTCAAGTAAAATAGTTGTAGACATTCCTTCATACATTACATTATTTAATGTGTCTATAATCATTGGAATGGCCACATCCTCACCTTGTCCTACATGACTTCCTGGATGGAAGTTATATAACGCGTTAGGAAAATTTTCAAGTAAAGCTATATCCTCCTTAAACACCTTATACGCAAACTCTCTTACCTCTGGCTTACTGCTGCAGGCATTAAGTGTGTATGGAGCGTGGCATAGCAATGTAGCAAAGCTATTTTCCTTCATAAATTCTATAGTTTTATTAATATCATTTAAATCAAGAGGCTTCATATCTCCTCCTCTAGGATTTCTAGAGAAATATTGATATGTATTAGCATTAATGCTTTTAGCTACCTTAGCTGCTGCATAAAACCCTTTTGATATTGATAAATGCGCACCGATATTTAACATATAAATCACCGATATAATTATATCATAAAAAAGCAAAAAAGATTAAGGAAAAACCTTAATCTTTAATGTTTAAAATTATTATTTCTGGCAATTAAACAGCCTTAGCAATATCAATTGTTTGGATGTATGCCTTACCAGCTTGTGTAGCTTTAATTACTACTGTTTCGTTAGCAGTTGCTGTATAAACAAGCTTATTATCAACTAATGCAACAGCAGTTCCATTAACTGTAATTTCACTTGATGAATAATTCATACCGATTGTTAATGTACTTCCAGCAGCAAGGTTAATTGTTACTGCATTGTTTTCCTTCATGATGATATGTTGCTTTCCATCATGGCTTAAGCATCCTTCAAACTTAATTTCTTCAGTTGAAGCAACTGCCTCTCCTGTAGCTGGAATATCCTCTAGCTTAGAGAAGTTATATGATAATGTATCAATATAAGTTGCAACATCGATAGTTTGGATATATGCCTTACCAGCTTGTGTAGCTCTAATTACTACATCTCCATCTGCAGTAGCTGTATAAACAAGCTTATTGTCAACTAATGCAACAGCAGTTCCATTAACTGTAATTTCACTTGATGAATAATTCATACCGATTGTTAATGTAGCACCCTTAGCTAGCTTAATAGTAACAGCATTGTTTTCCTTCATGATGATATGTTGATTTCCATCATGGCTTAAGCATCCCTCAAACTTAATCTCGTTTGTTGAATCAACAGGTAAACCTGCAGCTGGGATATCCTCAAGCTTAGAGAAGTTGTAGCTTAATGACTTAATTGGTTGTGCATCAACCTCAGCCTTCATATACATAATTGGATCATTTTCACTTGATGTATCTCCTCTTTCAATTGTCCAAGTACCTGCAGCCTCTAGTCTATAAGTATAAGTTGTTAATACTCCGTCAACATTCTTAGTTAAATATGTAGCCTTAGTATTTTCATCTAGATATACAGATGGATCTGCAACAGTCTTACCAACCTTACCAATAATTACTGTTAAAGTAACTGGCTTAGTTAAAGCAAGTTGAACCTTACCCTTTGAATTTAACTTTAATCCAGTCTTAGTTGTAACAGAACCAGCTAAAGTTTCAAATGTATAGTTATCATATTCACCATCTGCATTCTTCATATCCTTCTTTTCTGAAGTTGTAAGATCGAAGTTTCCGATTTCTACGCATCCTTCTTCTGAATCAAGTGTACCATCAGTTGTATACCACTCACATACTGTCCAGTTTGCACTCTTAGCAGTAACTTCTAATGATTGTGAAACTTCACTTCCATCAAGAGCTGTAGCAGTGAAAGTAACCTTTCCAGCCTTTTTGAATGTAACTCTTCCTGTATAAGGATCAATTGTAGCAGCAGTTTCATCTGATGATGACCAAATAACTGATTGGTTAGTTGCATCCTTATTTGATGTAGCAGTCAATGTTACACCTACACCAACAGTAAAGTTTTTGCTGCTTGATGAAATTTCAAGACTTGAAACTGGAGTCGCAGCTGAAATTGTATCATCCTTAACAACAACAATCTTAGTGATATAAGTTGATCCCTTAGCAGTGATTGTTACTGATCTAGCAGCAGAATCGTATACGATGTAATCTTGTTCTAATTCAACACTTGTAGATCCATTGTTGAAGAATGCAACAGCAGCACCTTGAGTATCAGCCTTAACCTCTGCTACTCCTGAATAGTATCCATATACTTCTACATAGCACTTTCCTTCAACTGGAACTGTAATTGTATTTCCTGCAGCACCCTTGTAGTGAGGCTTCTTTTGAACAGTTCCGTCAGCATTTTCCTTATCTGCTTCCTTAGCAAATCCAACACAAAGTGCTGATTGATCAGCAGATCCATCAAATAGATAAGTTGTAGTTGCTCCAGCAACTTCTCCATCATTCACATCCTTAGATGTATCTGCATCTACAGCCCATCCGAATTCAGCGATTAATGCATTAAGATCCCAATAATTATTATCTCTTTCGTACTTTTGCTTACCAGTGTTGTAAATTCTGTTAATAATATTATTTCTTCCAGCGAATTCCTTAGCAACATCGTCTGCGCTTAAGATATCATTATTTCCAGCATATCCTACCTTTGTAGCTGTTGCTTGATCCATCTTCCATCCAATGATTGTTTGTGGAAGATTAACTGGACACATTGATCCGTACCATGGAGTAACCTCAGCACCTTCAACATCAACGTTAACATATGCTACTTGGTTATAATATCCTGAAGTCCATGGAGAACGAGCAAGATATGTCTTTTGTCCGAAGCTTGCCTTACACTCTGTGAATGTAATATCCTCAGTATTTGCGATAGTTGCATCATCCTTAATAGCTTCTGCACTACCCTTCTTTTCCTCTACAAGCTTGTTGAAGTCATAATCAACCTTAGTTGTATTACCATTCTTAACCTTAATCTTTGTAATGAATGCTCTGTTTTCTGTACCAGTAATAGTAATCTCACCATCAGCCTCTGCAGTATAAGTAATTTGCTCAGATTCTGAATTAGTAATTGGCTTATCAGTACCATTAATAGTTAATTTACCTGAAGAACGAGCAACTTCAACTGTTAATACATCACCTTGAGCAAGATTTAGTTTAATATTGCTCTTTGCTGATAATGCAATTGCCTTAACTTGTCCTAATTCTGCTTCTCTTACAGTCGAATTATAGATTACTAGTCCTTTTCCAACCTTTGAAGTGATTCCCATTCTTGGTGCAGTAACATATGATGCATGAGTCTTTGCCATTGGATCATATACAGATACAATTTCACACTTCTCATATAATGCTACTGTTCCAGCTTGCTCCATCCATAAGAAGTCTGTATCTCCTTCAATGTAGCATCCATAGAACCATGCTTTACCAGCAGTTCTTAGTGTATCTTGGTGTGATAGGAATGAACAGTTGATAGCAACTGTATTTCCCTTAGTATCTGTACCAAGTACCTCTGCTTGTACGTCCTTAGTTGTTTCACTTCTGAAATAATCACTTTCAAGAGTTAGATTCTTTAAATAAATATTTCCTGTTCCTTGGATTTCAATCATTTCACGTGCTCTCATGCTAGCCATGTTAGATCCACGTCCCTTGATAATAACATCAGTTCCATACTTTTCATTTGTCATACCTTTTAGGTAGATTGTTGCTGATCCATTGTAGTTAATTCCATTAGGAACATTATGAGTTCCCTTAGGGATTTGAATGACATATGTTGCAGTTGAATCAGTTGGGATATCAGCAAATGCTGCAGCTAGTGTTTCATATGTCTTATCACCCATCTTGATGGCAGTTAAAGTTTCATCGATTTCATCGATAACTCCTCCACCTGTTTCTCCACCTGTTTCTCCTCCAACTTCTCCAGTACCTGGGTCTGCTGGATTATCTGGCTTTTTGTTGTTTCCGCAAGATGCTAACACAAAGAATGATGCTCCTAGAAGTGCTAGACCTGCTAATAGTTTTCTTTTCTTCATTTCTTAATTCTCCTTTTTTAGTTCTAAAAAACTGATTTCATTTTAACATTATTTTTTCTTATGTAAACCCTTTCATAAGCAATATTTTGTCAATAAGACAACAAACGGGAAAAATGTCCCGTTATTACATTTATTTTTTAAATGAAAGAAAAAATAGCTTCTTTTCATATATAAACGGGACATTTATATACGATT
>JAZRVY010000056.1:0-6496 GCA_045599405.1 Anaeroplasmataceae bacterium | reverse complement strand
ATAAATCAGTATATAAAAATACTATTAAGATTCAAAGATATGATGAGCTAGCTATAGGAGATTATGTAGTTCATTATGATTATGGTATTGGTAAATATTTGGGTATCAAGACAAAGGAAGAAAAGGGTCTTAAGAGAGATTATATTTATATAGAATACGCAAAGGGTAATGCGTTATTTATACCTATTGAAAGAGTAGATTTAATTCAAAAGTATAATAATCCAAAGGATTCATTTGTTAGAGTTAATGATATAACTACAGCCCAATGGAAAAGAGAAAAGATTAGAGTTAGAAATAAGATTCATGATATATCAGAGGAGCTTATAAAGCTATACTCTGATAGAAGCGTAGCTGATGGATTTGAATTCTCGCC
Source organism: Anaeroplasmataceae bacterium (assembly GCA_045599405.1). Taxonomy (GTDB): domain Bacteria; phylum Bacillota_I; class Bacilli_A; order Acholeplasmatales; family Anaeroplasmataceae; genus UBA3206. The sequence goes on along the minus strand of JAZRVY010000056.1, from coordinate 6,123 downwards.
AGACACAAAGGAGCAGCTAGAATTTGAAGATGGCTTTGTGTATGAGCTAACACCAGACCAAGAAAAGGCAGTAAAGGATGTTAAAAGAGACATGCAAAGCAAAAAGCCTATGGATAGACTTGTTTGTGGAGATGTTGGATATGGTAAGACAGAGGTAGCCCTTAGAGCCTCATTTAAGGCTGTTTTAGATGGTAAGCAGGTTGCAGTGCTAGCTCCAACTACAATACTATCTAGACAGCATTATTATACCTTTAAGGAGCGTATGGATGAGTTTGGTGTTCATGTTGAGCTTTTAAATAGATTTATATCTACTAAAAAGACAAATGAAATACTAGCAAAGCTAGCTACCGGTGAGGTAGATGTAATAATAGGTACGCATAAGCTTTTATCTGATAAGATAAAATATCACAATTTAGGATTGCTTGTAATAGATGAGGAGCAACGCTTTGGAGTTGTTCATAAGGAAAAGATCAAAAAGCTAAAGATAAATGTAGATGCTATTACATTATCTGCAACACCTATTCCAAGAACTCTTCAAATGTCTATTGTTGGTATTAAGGATTTATCTATGATAGAAACTCCACCAAAGAATAGATATCCAATACAAACATATGTATTAGAAAGAAATGACGCTATTATTAGAGATGCGATAGAAAGAGAAATTGCACGTGGTGGTCAGGTCTTTTATATGTATAATAAGGTAGAGGATATTGATACTATTGCAAGTCATATATCAAAGCTAGTTCCAGATGCGAGAATTTGTGTTGGACATGGAAAGATGGCCAAGGAGGATTTAGAAAATACTCTAATTAGCTTTATTGATAAGGATTATGATGTATTAGTATGTACTACAATTATAGAAACAGGACTAGATATACCTGATACAAATACAATCATTATTCATAATGCTGATAGACTTGGATTATCACAGCTATATCAAATAAGAGGTAGAGTTGGAAGAAGCGATAAAATCGCTTATGCATATTTGATGTATGATAATAAAAATAAGCTTACAGATAATGCTCAAAAGAGACTAGAGGCATTAAAGGAAAATAGTGATCTTGGTAGTGGTTTTAAAATCGCTATGAGAGATTTAGCTATAAGAGGAGCTGGAGATTTACTTGGAAGTGAGCAATCGGGATATATAGAATCTGTAGGTCTTGAGACCTATATGCAAATTTTAGAAGAAGAGCTTGCGGCAAGAAATGGCAACAGCAAAGAGCAAAAAGAGGAGGATGCATCCTTATATGAAATTCATGCATCTCATCATATCGAGCAGGAATATATTAGTCATGATGAAATGCGTATAGAAATGCATAAAAAGATTGATAAGATTTCATCTATGAAGGAGCTTGAGGCTCTAAAGGATGAGCTTAAGGATAGATTTGGTAGCTACCAAGAGGAACTACTATACTATATGTATGATAAATTATTTAATAATTTATGTAAGAAGGTTGGCGTATATAAGATAGAAAATGCTGCTGATACAATAAGCTTATGTATGTCAATTGAAAATAGTGTTAAAATTGGTGGTAGCAAGATGTTTAGTGAAGCTGTAGCCTTAACTAAGAACCTAAAGCTTACAGCAACATCTAACATTTTAAAAATTGTATTAAATAAGAAAAGCTATAAGTCTAAAGAATATTTAATAGAGTTATGTAAGTATTTAGAAAAAATTAGTAGTTAAAATATAATTTTAACCTATCAATATTTTAATAAATATTGTATAATCTATATGTTAAAAAGAGGTGTATTATTATGAAAAATAACACATTAGTAATTGTAGGAACTCAATGGGGAGATGAAGGTAAGGGAAAGATTACTGACTTCATCGCTCAAAATGCGGATGTAGTAGTTCGTTATCAAGGTGGAAATAACGCAGGACATACTATCAATTTTGATGGTAAGAAGTTTGCGCTTCAATCAATTCCATCTGGAATCTTTACTCCACACATTGTTAATGTAATGGCAAATGGAATGGTTATCAATCCAAAGGCTATGCTTGATGAATTAAAGGGACTTGAGGAAAGAGGAATTACTAATTATCAATTAGCTATTTCTAATAGAGCTCATGTCATTATGCCATATCATATTATGCTAGATGGTGCTTCTGAATCATTAAAGGGTGATAATAAGATTGGTACTACAAAGAAGGGTATTGGACCTTGCTATACAGATAAGGCTTCACGTATCGGAATTAGAATTGGTGACTTACTTGATGCTGAGTACTTCAAGGAGAGATTATCTCAAACTCTATTAATTAAGAATATGGAGCTTAAGATGTACGGGCTTGAGGAGCTAGAGTTTGAGCCACTTTATAATGAATATTTAGAAATCGGAAAGAAGATTGCTAAATATGTAACTGATACTTCAGTATTATTAAATGATTTAATCGCTCAAGGTAAGAAGGTATTATTTGAGGGTGCACAAGGAGTTATGCTATGTCTTGATCATGGTACATTCCCATATGTTACATCATCAAGCCCAACTGCAGCTTCTGTACCATTAAATACAGGTATTGCTCCTAAGTATGTAGAAAACGTACTTGGTATCTGCAAGGCTTATACTACAAGAGTAGGAGAAGGACCATTCGCAACAGAGCTAGATGGAGATTTAGCTGAGTATATTCGTGAGCGTGGTCATGAATATGGAACAGTTACAAAGCGTCCTCGTAGAGTTGGATGGTTAGATCTTGTTGTAATTAAGAATGCTGTGAGAGTATCTGGTCTTAATTACTTATCATTAATGCTATTTGACGTACTTACAGGTATAAATAACCTTAAGGTATGTACAGGATATGAATTAGATGGAAAGGTTATTGATTATATTCCATCTACATTAAAGGAATATAATAGATGTAAGCCAGTATATATCGATATGCCAGGATGGACAGAGGATATTACTAACGTAACATCATTCGAAGAGCTTCCTGTTAATGCTCAAAATTATTTAAGAAAGATTGAAGAGGTTACAGGAGTTAAGGTTGCAATCTTCTCAGTAGGACCAGATCGTAAGCAAACAATCGTATTACACGATATATTCTAAAAAAATAAGCTCCTAATTTTAGGAGCTTTTCTTATTTGAGGTAGTTATGAAGGAATATAAAAAAAGTAAAACTATTTATATAGCTCCAATATTTTTTATAGTATTATGCTTTGTATCATCTATATTATTTGCAATATACCTGAGAGATAATGGTATAAAAACAATTATACTAGGTACAATATGGGGTATATTAATAGGGATATTCTTCCTTATTTATTTAATAATATTATTAATAGAGCCTAAAGAAAAATTCTCTATAGGTAAGGATGGAATATATTTTAATGATGAAAAGATATTATGGAAGGAAATAGATCATGCATATGCTAAAATGGAATTTCCTAATATATATTATCCATCAGTAGTAATAGTACTTAAAAATCAAACAGGTCTTCGCTTTAAGCATGTAGAAAATCCACATGCTGTAGCTAGAGAAATAAATATGAAATACCTAAAGATACAGGTAAAAAAGTAAAATGCTGAGTATTTTTAACAACTTCTCAAAAAATATGTTATAATGCGTGCTAATATTTTTTTGCAAATACGGATAGAGTGTATATAACAAAAATTATAAGTGGAGAGTAAATATGAAAAATATTTTTAAAAAGGTTATGATTATAACATTTGTATTGGTAATATTTTTGTTATTTGATATTAGAGCTAATGCAGAAAGCTTATCTATCAATTATTTAAATATGACAAATACATATGAGTATGATTCGAGACATAAAGTAAATGAATCACATTATGATTTGAGTCATAGAAATAGTAATTTTGTGGATGACGATGTATTATTAACAATAATTACACCTGGTTTAGGAGGTACAGCTAGTCATTTCGTAAAAATCACAGACGAAGATAATAATTATAGTGAAGTTACAAATTTAAATAACTTAATTAATATTTTATGCTCACGAATGCAAGGGAATGTCACCGTAAGACATTTGAAAGTTTTTGGTTCTACATACAATAATTTTGATATAACAAATTGTTTTATTGATAATTATGAGCCGAATAATACATATCATACTATTTTGTTATATGAAACAGATAATTCGTATGCTTCTAATGATGCTGCATATTTTGAATTTGATAAGGCCATTAGTACAGTTGTTAAAGATATAAAAGATAATAATGACGGTTTATTGCCTAAAATCAATCTAATAGGGCATTCAAGAGGTGGTTTAATAAATTTATTATACGCTATGGATCACCCAGATATGGTTAATCAAATATTTAGTATGGGGACACCATATGTGGGTTCTTCAACTGCTAAAATAGATGTTGAATATAATGATTGTAAAATAGGAACATCGTATTCTAATCGTGAAAGCGATAAAGCAGGTGAATTAGATATAGTGTATGAAGAATTATATAATTCATACATGAGTAGATGGAACAACAACTATGAATTATATAGTGATATTGATGTTCATGCGATGGGAGGAGCAACTACCTATAGTCTTTTAAGAAAAATAATTATGTCAAAGAAAACGATTGAATGCTTTGATGATTATTTCAAGTTTAAATTGATAGATTATGCAATAGCCACACTTATAGATTCACAATTATTAAGGATTGAAATTAATAGTTATAATATATCAAATTATAAAGAAAAGATTTGGAATAACCTTGCGTTACTTTTAATAAATACTTTATCAATTTACGATAATGATAAATGTAGTATGATTGAGGAATTGGTTAATACATTATATTTGGAGAGTAAATTTAATTTTAAAAAAGGTATAATCTGGTTAAATGATGGAATGGTTGATTTAGATTCTCAATTAGGGAAAGGATATTTAGGTTTTAAAAATTATAAAAAAATATTTTCACCATATAATTGCAATACTAATAAACTTGCTGATGACTCACAAATACCTATTGTTCACAATTTAGAAACTAAAGACAAAACATTTATAAATTATATTAGTAAAAATATAAAATTAGACATTAAAAATGATAATGAAGTTGTTTTTGATGTTCAAAGAGAAATACCTAAATATGCAACTTATTATATTGATGATAATAATATTGGAATATATATGTATTTAGGACATGAAACAGAGGTTAATGTTCCAGCTCAATTAGAAGGTAAAACCGTTTGTGAGATAGGCTATGGAGCTTTCATGTCGAGTGATGAAATGATTACTGTAAACATTCCTGAAAGTGTTGTTTCGATAAAGGATTATGCTTTTGCTGGATGTGATAACTTACAACAAATTAATATTAGAAGTGATCTCGAAAATCTCGCGTATGATAATGCGTTTGGAGGTTGTGATTCACTTTTAAGCATTAATGTTAGTTCAAACAAATATAGTAGTGATTTGGATGGGATTCTTTATAATGGCAATAAAACCTGTTTGTATTGGTATCCAAACGGAAAGACAAACACAGAATATAGTGTAATCGATAGTACAATAGAAATAGATAGAAATGCATTTTGCAATACTTCATTAAAAAAGATAAATTTAAATAATGTTAGTATAATTAATTCTAATGCGTTCAAGGATAGTATTCAATTAAATACAATTATAGGCGATAAAATAGTAAAAGTAGGAGAGAATGCGCTTGACAATACAGGATTTGTAAATGAATTTAAAGTGAGTGAAAGCGGATTTTTAACACTTGGAAAAGTATTAGTTAGATATGAACCGCCTAAAAGGATAGAAGAAGATAATAATAAAGAAGAAAATGATGAAGAAACAAATACATACTATGTACCAACAACATATGATGTTAAGATATCGCTTCAAGAATTATCTGGTATTGAATCTATTTCATCGAATGCATTTTCAAATTTAAATGAAGTAACAATATTTATTCCAAGTAATGTTAAAACTATAACAAAAAATGCATTTAAAAATATAAAAAATTTAAATTTATATGTATCATATGAGTATACAAATTACAATACAATTTACTCTGAAATTGAGAACCTTTCGTTCTATTGTCATGAGAATTTTGCGGAGTTTTATGGAATTGAAGAGAATAGTAAAACATTTACTGGAATAGATGTAGATAGAACATATAAGATCAAATTGTTTTCAGAATATATAGGCGATGATGATTTATATGTAG
>JAZRVY010000055.1:0-5520 GCA_045599405.1 Anaeroplasmataceae bacterium | reverse complement strand
GTTATTAATAAAATTACTGATGATTATAAAGAGTATTATATATTATCAGATTCTGCTTATTTTACAGAAAACATTACAATAATTGATGATTTTTTTAAGGATGATAAAAAATATAAAGGTGCCTACTCAATTACAGAATTATTATTAGGGCTAACATCTTCTATTGCAGATTTAAAAAAGAAAAATGTATTTCTAATGTATCAAGGTGCAGGATTCTATTCCGATGAAACAAGAGCATCAAAGGCTGATACATTGCTATCAAAGACTGATATACCAGATACTTTATTTACAGAATTCTTTTTTGATTCAGGAATAAATAAAATGACTAATGATATATCCAAGCAAACACTTCATTTAATTGTTCAAAAATCATTATATAGCTACTTTAATAAAGAAAATAAAGATTTAATTTTTTATATTAAGGATAGAAAAATAACTATTACAAAAGAAAAAATCGAATTATTATATAAAAAATATCACTTACCTATATTTTTAAATAAAATTTCAATATATGGAGCTTCTAGGATATATAATTTATCAAATTTAGATTTTTTCAATGAAGAAATAAAAACTGCATCATTATATACAATTAGAAATATAGATTTCAGATTAATTATTGATTACTTTAGTATTATTGTTAAAATGAATTTCGACAAATCAATCAATATAAAGCCAAAGGATGCCAAGAATGTTTTATACAAAACAACTAAAATGTATATACCAGCTACTTTCTATGAAAATTCAAAAAAATATAAAACTGAAATCAATAAGGCAATATTAAAATACATTACAGACTAAAAAAAGGAGGACAACCTCCTTTTTTGTTATTCTTCTATTAAATTAATATTTCTAAGCCCTTTTGGATAATGATTTTTAAGCTGATTATTAGAAGCCTTAAAACCACCTAAAGGAATATTATCTATTAATATTACACCATATCCATTAGGAGCATCACATGTAATTTCCTCTCCTCGAAGATAATGAAGAACCTTATTATCATTAACATCTAATATTACCTTATTGTTAAAGTAATTTCCTAAAGCCTTATATAAATGATGATATGGTATAAATCTATTTTTAGATACCTCGCCTAGCTCTATACCATAATTAAGCACATTTAAGCCTTTAAAATCATAATTAGTACAAGGAATATAGTATCTATTACCCTCCTTGATTATATTATTATAATCATATGATGTATTTTCTTTAATGAAATCCTTAACTATACTAAGCTCACTATTAAGCTTATCTGGCTTTCTTATTCTATAATATTCATTAGATTTAGAAACCTTTTTAAGAAGACACATAAATTGTCCTTCTCCTCTTGATACATAAGGATAAAATCTTCTTGTATTAGGAAGGAATCCTTCCTTAGTATGAGCTTTAATATATTCTGGAACGGACTCTATTTCATATCCCATACTCAAAATATATTCAATCATATCCTCATCCTCTTCCTTAGCAAAGGTACAGGTTGAATATATTAAATGTCCGCCCTCCTTTAAAAGCTTATTAGCATTATCAAGGATGATTTTATCTCTTTCTACACATTCAGCAATATTATTAATATTCCATCCAGCCTCAGCTTCCTTATCCTTTCTCATCATACCCTCACCAGAGCATGGAGCGTCAACAAGGACTACATCAAAAATACCTTCAAAATATTTTGTTATTTCCTCAGGCCTATTATTAATAACTACTGCGTTTTTAAATCCCATTCTTTCTAAATTACCAAAAAGAACCTGAGCTCTTGATTTATTTGGCTCACAGCTGAATAAAACTCCATTTGGTATTCTTTGAAGTATTTGAGATGATTTACCGCCTGGAGATGCACATAAATCTATTACTAATTCATCACCTTTAAAGTTATATAAATTAACTGGCATCATTGCCGATGGCTCTTGGAAATATATTGCTCCTAAATGATGATATGGGTGATTACCATATTTATTATCATTTAAAAGATAATATCCATTTAAATCATATTCTATCTTTTCTAGGGGAATATCTAAATTAGATTTAAGCTTTTCTAAGCTAATATTATTTAATCTAATGCTTCTGACTGGAGCTTGATTATAAGCATTAAGTAGTAACTCATATTCTTCTCCTAGATATTCCTTCATTCTTTTTAAATATAATTCATTCATAATTAAATATCAGTTCTTCCGCTAGCTATATATTTAATAAATTGCTCAGCTGTTCTACCAGAAAGCTCACCATAACGGAGCTCCCATGCAGAAGCTTTTGCAAGCAAATCACTCTCAGGCATTGAGATATCATATCTCTTTGCAAGCTCTTTTACAATATTTTTAAACTCGTTGGTTGTAGGAGACATATACATAATTTGAAGTCCAAATCTTCTAGCTAAGCTTAGCTTTTCAGCCTTTGTTTCATTTCTATGTAGATCATCCATAATACCACCATTATCAGCAGTTGTTTCTTTAATTAGATGACGTCTATTACTTGTTGCATATACAAGAACATTTGCAGGCTTTGCCTCAAGACCACCCTCAATGATACTCTTTAGATGCTTGTATTCTATTTCATGCTCCTCAAATGATAAATCATCCATATAAATTATAAATTTATAATGTCTCTTTTTAAATGTTGATAGCAAGTTTGCAACCTGATTTAATTGATGCTTATAAACCTCAATCATTCTAAGACCACAAGGATAAAATTGATTAATTAAAGCCTTAATTGATGTTGATTTACCAGTACCAGCATCTCCATATAGCAATACATTATTTGCATCCATACCATCTACAAAGGCCTTTGTATTATGAATTAGTCTTTCCTTTTGCCATTCATAACCAATTAATTGATTAAAATCAACCTTAGTAACATTCTTTACAGGTATTAATTCTCCATCATCAGAGATTCTAAATGCCTTATGAAATGCAAATTCACCTACACCATATTGATGATAGAATTTCATAAGAACATTATAAAATTCACCTACATCCTTACACTTTTCTAAATTATTATTTAGCTCATATACTAAATCAATAACCTCTTCATCATAATAAACCTTTTCTTGTCTAATCATATCAAATTCAAGTACCTCATTGATATATGGCACCTTTGAATAATCATCATTATAAATATCGTAAAATTCCTTCATATCATGAAGTACAATATCTAGCTTTCCTAGCATATTACCATTGTTTTCACATGAAATAGTGTATGGATTTTCATTATATGCAAGTGTATATGCAATATATAAATGAATTAAATTTCCAACAAAATGATGGCGTAATGCAAAATCTATTAGATATGATACCATCGAATCACCCTTTGATTTAACGCTATCATATACCTCTTTAAATCTAATATTATTAAAAATATACATAATATCACTCCCTAATTATATAAATTAGTAATCTTCTTAATATATTGCTTGAAACCATCTCTTACCTCTTGTGGGCTAACAATTTCAAGCTTATCACCATAGGATGCAGCAAATGCATAAAACATTTCATCAGTTGCTGCTCCATCAAATCCAGCCTTAATTACCATTTTAAAATGCTGATTATCTATTGATTGAATAATTGTTGATTCACCAAATTTATCTAGCATTGCATTTACCATATCATTATGAACCTTTAGCTCTACATTCTTTGTTGTAGTCCCACTAAACATATTAAATTCCTTACTGATATGTATATTTGAATTATATTCTGTTTCAAATAACGCCTTATCGAAATCAACCTTAGTATTTTCCATTCTATCAAGTCTAAATGTTCTAAATGCTTCTCTAGTTTCATCATATCCTATCATGTAATAGAATCCATCATTAAATACTAGGTCATATGGAGATACGCATCTAGATTCAGTAGTCTTATTCTTATTTACATCAAATTTGAAATAGTCATAAGCTACCTGCTTCTTTTCTTTCATTGCATAAATAATCTTTTCAAGCGAATCAAGCACATTCTTATTTGTATGCTTATTATTTACCTTAACAGCACTATTTCTCTTTAAATCATTAGCTTGATTATCACTAATTAATGTATAAAACTTATTAGTTAAATCATCTGTTAGCTTTGTAGGGATACATTTTGCAGTTTGTAGGGCACTAACAATAATTTGAATTTCATTTAATTCAAATGTTCTTGATAGCATTTTATATCTATTTTGAGTAGATTTAATAACCTCAATATCATATCCAGCTTCAATTAAGGTATTAATATCATTATATAATGTCTTTCTGTTAGAATCTGTTTGATAATTCTCTCTTAGCATATCCTCTATTTCCTTAGTAGATATATCATGATCCTCATCAGTATACTTATTTAAAATCTCTAAAATATTAATAATTCTTGTTTTATTTGACATGTTGCATTCCTCCATCTTTGTTAGTATTATAAGGCTAAAAAAGGATAATGTCAATACTTGGTGGCAAAAAAATAGGACACCTTTAAAAGATGCCCTTTTTAAATAAATATTATTTAACTTTAACAGTCCAATCAAACTTATCTGCTATCTTACCAGATTGAATTCCAGTAATTTCATCATATAGCATTTGTGAAACCTCACCAATCTTACCATTGTTAATAATATATTCCTTATTATTAATGCAAAGCTTTCCAATTGGAGAAATAACTGCAGCTGTTCCTGTTCCCCAAGCTTCTTCTAAAGCTCCACTTTCAACAGCAGCAAGTAGCTCATCAACAGTAATTCTCTTTTCTACTGCTGAAATGTTCTTACTCTTTAATACCTCAAGACAAGATTTTCTTGTAATACCTGGAAGAATTGAACCAACTAATTCAGGAGTAACAACCTCTCCATTAATCTTGAACATAACGTTCATAGCTCCAACCTCTTCGATATACTTTCTTTCAACAGCATCTAGCCATAGAACTTGTGAATATCCTTTTTCCTCTGCCTTCTTACCAGCACGAGTTGATGCAGCATAGTTTCCACCACACTTAGTATATCCTGTTCCACCCTTACCAGCAACTCTTACATCCTCAGTTTCAATCATAATTGATACTGGGTTTAGTCCTTCCTTATAATATGATCCAACTGGACATAAAATAACAATGAACATTGCATGGTGTACATCATGTACTCCTAGAGTATGATCATCACCAATCATAAATGGTCTAACATATAATGAAGTTCCCTTTGCAGATGGAACCCAATCAGCATCTAGCTCAACTAAAGTCTTAACTGCTTGTACAAAATCATCCTCTGGTAGATATGGTAAGCATAATCTATCTGCAGATGAATTCATTCTCTTAGCATTTTCATAAGGACGGAATAATTGAATAGTTCCGTCAGCAGTTCTATATGCCTTCATTCCTTCAAAAATTTCAGCACCGTAATGTAATGATGTAGATGCTGGGCTCATTTGAAGTGGTCCATAAGGAACAATTCTAGCATCATGCCATCCAATATTATGATCCCAGTCCATAATAAACATATGATCAGTAAAATATTTACCAAATCCTAAGATATCTGAAGCTGGTTTTTCTTTTAAATTTGTAGACTTCTTAATAATAATTTCCATAATTA
>JAZRVY010000054.1:0-6722 GCA_045599405.1 Anaeroplasmataceae bacterium | reverse complement strand
GATATCCTATCCAGTATTATCTTTCGTTTCCAAAAGCTATCCTCGTCTTAAGGGCTGATTACCTACGTGTTACTCACCCGTTCGCCGCTGGAGTGCATGCACTCCCGCTCGACTTGCATGTATTAGGCACGCCGCCAGCGTTCATCCTGAGCCAGGATCAAACTCTTCATAATAATGTATTGTTTGTGCTAGTTCACCTAGCTTTTCCTATCTGCTCTAGTTTCTTTATTGTTTTCCTAGAATTGATTTGTTGTAATTCAATTTCGCTTGGCTTGTTTGTCATATCATTGTTCAGTTTTCAAAGACTTATTAGCTACTGCTTTTACAGCAACCTTATACATTATATGCTCGGGTATAACCAATGTCAACAACTTTTTTCATCATTTTCATTATGATAGCGATTTCATAATTTTGTATCAGCCGTTTTTTATTGATTTTTAGCCAATATAAAAGAAAAAAAGGCTCAATGAGCCTATATTTTTATTATTTATTATAAGAATATAATACCTTAACTTCCTTAATAGATAGTTGACGATACATACCCTCAATCATACCATCTAGGGTAACTCCAGCAAATGCTTCTCTCTTTAGATGCTTAACTGGATGACCAACAGCCTCAAACATTTTTCTTACTTGTCTATTTCTACCCTCTGAGATAGTTAATCTAACAAGCGAGGAATTATGTGCCTTATCTGTTGAAACAATTTCACAATACGCCTTCTTTGTTTTCGTTCCGTCAACCATTACACCTCTTTGAAGTCTTACCATCTCACCAGGAGACATAATTCCTTCAACTCTTGCAACATAAGTCTTATGAACAAAGTTATCAGATTTCAATAATCTATTAGCTAATTCACCATCATTAGTAAGTAATAAAACTCCTGAAGTGTCATAATCTAATCTTCCAATAGGGAAAATTCTATTTTGTAAATCTTCCTTACCAATTAAATTCATAACTGTTGGTCTATCAAACTCATCCTTTACAGTAGTAACATATCCAACTGGCTTATATAAAACATAATAAACCTTTTCTTCCTTTGAGATTAATCTACCATTTACTAAAATCTCATCATTATAAGATACCTTAGTACCAAGTTCAGTTACTATTTGACCATTTACTCTAACCTTACCTTGAGTAATTAATTCTTCACATTTTCTTCTTGAGGCTACACCACTTGCGGCCATAACCTTTTGTAATCTTTCTAGCTGTGCCATTTTATCACCTATAATATTCTAGCATACTTATTCTACAAAATATACATAATTAGCTTTTCTTGGCTTTTGAGCAGCTAATTGTCCATCTCTATATCCAATAATTAGATTTCCAATTCCCTCATAATCTCCTTCAATACCAAGACTCTTTAAATAGCTTTTCCATTTTGGAAGCTCAAATGTTTCTCTAGCTCTATGAATCCAGCAGGAATCAACACCTAGTGATGCAGCTGCGATCATCATATTTTCCATAACTAGGCTTCCATCATATAAATGAGTACCTGTAGCCTTATCTGCAAGTACAACAAGAACAGCAGGCGCATTATAGAACGGATCGAACTTTAAATCCCATCCACCAACCTCACAATTAGTTTTAGAAAGCTCATCTCTAATTTCCTTATTAGTTATAGCTAAAATAATTGGAGATTGTAGTCCTCTACCTGTTGGTGCATATGTACCAGCTTCAACTATTTTTTCAATAATATCCTTAGATACCACCTTATCAGAATATTTTTTAACGCTTCTACGCTCTTTAATTATATTTAATACATCGTTCATAGTAATATACCTCACACTACAATTATTATATCATATTTATTATTATATATAAATAAAAGGGAGTTAAATAACTCCCCCTATCATTATAAACTTTTAAAATATGGAATTGATTCCCTTAAATCATCACTTGATTTAACCTCAACAAGAACTACCGCATCATTCTTAATTGCAAGATTTTTGAAATACTTTAAATCAATTGATCCACTTCCCAATGTTAAATGATCATGCTTTTTGTCATCACAATCATGGAAATGAAATTCCTTAAATGGTAAATCCAGCTTTTCATTTAAGGCCTTTAATTGATAATCATTAGTCTTATCATGACCAATATCATAATTAAACATAAATCCAGCTTCCTTTAAGAAAACATATGCATCATCAAGATAAGGAATAACTGCATTATGATTTACATTTTCAATAACTAAAGTTACACCATTTCTATCACAAATATCCTTAGCTCTCTTTAAGGCTCCTGTAAGTCTAGCCTTATAAGCATCCCATTCCTTTGTATATATATAGTTTTTAACTCCTGAAATTGTACATACAGGTCCCTTATTTAAATGAACATTTAAAAACTTTAAATTACACTTACCACCTAGAGTTACATACTTCTCTAGCAATCCTAAATAAGCATCAGTAACCTCTGGATATGATGCGAAATCAGTCTCATCATAGAAATGAAGAGTTTGAAATAATCCAGCATCATCTAAAAGCTTTTTAAGCTTTTCTGGATTTTCTAATGCCTCTCTACCATATGAAAAGTTTAAATTATTCTCAATAAAATCAAGACCAAGCTCCTTTGCAAGCTTAATATTATCCTCTATTGTTTCATATTCAAATAAAATAGGCATTCCTAGCTTCATATTATAAAACCTCTTACTTAATTACACGTACCTTATATACATCAGCAATAGCTGTAAGTGCATCAACAACCTTGTCATTAACACAAGCAACATCAAGTACAGTGTATGCATAATCTCCACGGCTCTTATTAACCATGTTAGAAATATTGATTGATTCAGCTCCTAAAACTGTTGTAAATTGTGCAATAATATTAGGAACATTCTTATGACAAACTGTAATACGTACAGCATCTGTCTTCTTACCAGCATCAACTGCAGGATAGTTTACAGAGTTAGTAATGTTACCATTCTCAATGTAATCCATAATTTCCTTAGCAGCCATAACAGCACAGTTATCCTCAGCTTCTTCAGTTGAAGCTCCTAGATGTGGAGTTGCAATTACTCCCTTCTTTCCTGCTGTTGTAGTGTTTGCAAAGTCAGTAACATAAGCTCTAACCTTACCTGCCTCAAGAGCAGCAACTACAGCCTTTTCATCATATAATACATCACGAGCAAAATTTAATAATACGACTCCATCCTTCATCATATTGATTGCAGTCTCATTAACAAATCCCTTTGTAGAATCTAATAATGGAACATGAACAGTAATGAAATCACAAGTCTTGAAAATTTCCTCGTTAGTCTTAACAATATTAACCTTATTATTTAGGTTTAATGCATTTTGAACTGATAAATATGGATCACATCCATAAACATCCATTCCAAGTGCAACTGCAGCATTAGCAACTAAAACTCCGATAGCTCCAAGTCCAATAACTCCTAGCTTCTTTCCTAAAATTTCAGTTCCAGCAAATGCCTTCTTTGCCTTTTCTTGTGTCTTTGCAACATTTTCATCAGTAGCATTAGCCTTAACCCATTCAATACCACCAACTAAATCACGGCTTGCATATAGCATACCTGCAATTACAAGCTCCTTAACAGCATTAGCATTTGCTCCTGGAGTATTGAATACTACAATACCCTTCTCTGCACACTTATCTAGAGGAATATTATTAACTCCTGCACCAGCACGAGCAACTGCAACAAGCTTATTTCCAAGATCCATTTCCTTCATATCTTGGCTTCTTACAAGTACAGCATCAGCATCCTCAAACTTTTCAACTAATTCATAATCTGCAGTTAAAACTCCTAGTCCAACCTTAGATATAGCATTTAAACAATTAATCTTTGTCATTTTAATCATCCTTTTTTAATTACTTTAAATTTTCTTTTTCAAACTCAGCCATGAACTTAACTAAAGCTTCAACTCCAGCCTTTGGCATTGCGTTATAAATAGATGCACGCATTCCTCCAACTGTTCTATGTCCCTTAAGGTTTTCAAGTCCTGCTTCCTTAGCAGCCTTAATGAACTTAGCCTCCATAGCTTCCTTTTCTTCCTTATCTGTAATAACATCAGGGTTTACGATAAATGGAACATTCATTAACGAACGAGAATTCTTCTCAACTGTTCCCTTAAATAGCTTAGAGTTATCTAAGAAATCATATAAAATCTTAGCCTTTTCAACATTTCTAGCCTTGCTTCCTTCAAGTCCACCATTAGCAAGTAAATACTTGAATACAAGTCCACAAATGTAAATACACCAGCAGTTTGGAGTATTATATAAAGAATCATTATCAGCATGTGTCTTATACTTTAACATAGTTGGAGTATAAGGTAATACATCCTCAGTAATTAAATCCTCTCTAACGATAGCAACAACCATTCCAGCTGGTCCAACATTCTTTTGAACTCCAGCGAAAATTAAACCATACTTAGTAACATCAACAGGCTCAGATAAGAAGCATGATGATTGGTCAGCAACTAAAATCTTTCCCTTAGTATTTGGTAAAGTTGCATACTTAGTTCCATAAATAGTGTTATTCTCACAAATATATACATAATCCATATCATCAGTAATAGCTAAATCTGAGCAATCTGGAATATATGAGAATGTCTTATCAGCTGATGAAGCTAATTCAACAGCCTCTCCATAAATCTTAGCCTCTTGGTAAGCCTTCTTTGCCCATTGACCAGTTAAGATATATCCTGCCTTCTTATTTTTCATAAGGTTCATAGGAACCATAGCAAATTGTTGGCTTCCTCCACCTTGTAGGAATAATACCTTATAGTTATCTGGAATGTTCATAAGCTTTCTTAAGTCAGCCTCAGCTTCCTTAATAATATTATCAAACATCTTAGATCTGTGGCTCATTTCCATTACGGACATTCCACATCCCTTATAATCAAACATATCTTGTGCTGCTTCTTTTAATACTTCCTCAGGTAAAACAGCTGGACCTGCACTAAAGTTATAAACTCTTGTCATAAAATTTCATCTTCCTTTTTTTTAAAAATACTACTACATTTTATTACTAAAAAACTATAAGTCAACACATTTTTTTAATAAAAATTATTTTGTGTTTGACTCAAAATCATACTACAAATATTGTCTTTCATTAACATACACCTGTTCACGCTAGACAAATTAATCATTCTCTTTTATAAAATAAAAAAAGCACCGTAGTGCCTTTTCTTATCTTGTGAATTTTCCTACTGCCATCCACATAAGGAACGCAAGCACTCCTCCTGCTACTGCAGTAATAATACCAATTAGCTTAAATACTGGAATTAACGCAAGTCCAGCAAATAAAGCTGCTGCTCCTAGGCTAAGTAGGAAGCATATTAATGTTAGCTTCGCATTTGAAGCCTTTGAATGTGATTTTTGTAAAGCTGTCTTCTCTGCCATTTCAAACCTCCTACATAATAGCTAATACTACCATTAAGGCTAGTACTGCAATTTGGAATAACATTGATACATAAATTGTAAATGAGAAATACTTCTTATCTGTCTTATGATGACAAACCTTTCTTCCAATAAATCCTCCAAGTGAACCACCTAGTGCGACACTTGCAAGTAAGGTTTTTTCCTTAATTCTTACAGGTCCTCCACCACTTTGTGCCATTTTCTTATCCTTAGAGAATAATATAAATGTTACAAATGACATTAATAATAATATTGCTGCATACACAGCTAAAACAATATAACTATACATTTATTTTCCCTCCCAAATATACCTAAATTATATCATATAATCTAAATATTATCTACAACTCCATTAATCTTTTTCCATCTACCTGCAAGCCTGCATATATTAGATACTATAGCTCCAATAAGCCATCCAATAGGCCAAGCGATAAAAATACCTCTATATCCAATATAATAAGATAATATATAAGACAAAGCGATTCTTACAATTAAATCAGCAAAGGTTCCTAGCATAAATCCTCTCATATCCTTACTTCCCTTTAAAATACCATCCGAAGGTGATTTAAATCCCATAAAGATAAAGAATGGAGCTACTAAATATATAAAGCTTTTACCATATTTCATAGCCCCTATTGATGAACCCTTTTTCATAAAAATTTGCAGCATAACATTTGGTAATAGGCATATAATTACACTCATTACTAATGCAAATGATGCTTCTACTAATAATGACCACTTATAGCCTTCTTTTATTCTATTCATTTGATTAGCACCTATATTTTGGCTAGTATAATTTGATAGCGCGTTATTATAGGCACCAAATATATTAACAACAACATAGCATAGCTTATATGCTGCACCATATCCAGCAATTAAATCACTTCCATATGAATTAATCTTCTTTTGAATAAAGAAATTACCAACAGCTATAGTAGCACCCTGAATAATAGATGGTATTGCTATAACTAATATATTTTTAAGTATCTTACAATCAAAAGCCTTAGAATCTAAATCTCTACCTAAGGATTTATTAAGATTAAATAATAAAAATGATAAGGATGCTAGCATAGCACATCCTTGTGCTATAAAGGTACCAAGAGCTAATCCTAAAACTCCCATATCACATAATCCTACAAATAATAAATCTAAAATAACATTTAATATTGTAGAAAATAATAAGAAAAATAATGGGGTTTTACTATTTCCAAGTGATTGAAACATACATGTTACTACATTATATAAATATGTAAATCCAAGCCCGAAGCAATAATATCTTAAATAGGTTTTACTATCTGACATAATATTACTTGGAGTATCAATTAATTTAAGAGATGGTGTAACT
>JAZRVY010000053.1:0-14140 GCA_045599405.1 Anaeroplasmataceae bacterium | reverse complement strand
AGTAATGTAAGATAGGATTAAATTTAAAGTTGATAAATCTGTACCTGATTCATTTGATTCAAGCTCTAGCTTTGAATCAAGTAAATCATTTATATTTGCCTTTAAATAAATATCATTTACATTAAGGTAAATCATTTCATTTACATAATATAATTCAACATTAATATCCTTTTGATTATTTGTAATTACTAAAGTAGCTTGAAGCTCCATAGTATTTAAATTTACATAAGCTGTACCATCAAGGATATATTCTTGTCCTTGGTAAATAATATTAGCATCAATCTTAATTTCTTCTATTGTTGTAATTTTATTATAAGATTCTACATCAATATTATTCTCATATACTCCAGATGTTATTGTAGCTACTGTGTTTGTGAAAGACACTCCATTGTATTCAACGTCAGATACAAATATAGCCAAATTATTATCTGCAGCATTTAATTCAAATGTGTAATTTAAGTAGTTAATTAATAAATTATCATTATTGTTAGATACTACTAAATTTAAATAGATAGTGTATGCAATGTCAATTAACGACATTTCTGGAAGAGTAATTGAAGGAGCTTCATTATTTAAACTTAATCCTAATGACTCAGCTAACATAATAAATTCATTAATATCTAAATAATATGAAGTTTTATCATAAGTTGCATAAATTGTATTTTCTAAATAAATTAAATTAAAGCTCTTATTGTCATAAATACCAGATACCTCTACTACATTTCCATCCATATAATATGAAGCTTCAACATCAATTACATATCCATTATAAGCTATTGTAGTAGCAGCATTAATAATTAGATTATTCATATCAAGTGAAGCTATAGCATTATAAACACTTTCTACATTTGATAATTTAATGTAGCTTGATGTATCTCCAATTGAAGGTATATTAGCATTTGCAAGGGATAGTCTAACTAGGATATTAGAAATTGTAACACTATCTAATTCAATACTATCTGTATATTTAATTTCCAATGAATCTGATAAGCTTACTACTACCTTTGATAGATAATACATAGCTTGATTAGCAATATCATCATCCTTAGCTGGTACTTCTGAATTTGCATTCATTAGTAAACCTAGCTTAATTATTGATTCAATATCACTTACAGCTAATACAAATTTATTATTTCCAAATGTGACATATAAGCTATCTTGATAGTAAATAGCCTCAAGATTAATTTCATATTTTTCATTTGAAATATTAGCTACAAATGATGCTGTCATATCTTGTAAATTGATATATAAGCTTCCATCTACTAAATATAATTCATCATTGAATAATACATTCATCGATACATCCGTATTTATAGCCATATCAATATGAGAATATGAATCATCTATAGTAACTAGCTGTGCATCATCTTGTGTGATAGCCACATCTAGCTTTAGGTCATGTCCTAAGTAGCTATAGCTTGTACCTAGATTTATAAACTCAATAGTTTCGTCATCAGGTGTATAGAATCTAAAATAAACTGGTAGCTCAATATTATTCACATGAAGTACAACATCTACTATTGTATAATTTCCATCATGAGTAACTGTACCATTTGTTAAATCATCCATCATTCCAGAAATGAACGATTCAGTATCAATAGCTGGCAAATTACTTGGAGCTTCAATAGATACTGGTTGTTGTCCCAGGTTGCTAAATAATCCAATTAAATACGTAATATCATTTAAATCTAGGTATTTACTTGAATTACCCTTATAATAAACCTTATCATTTTTATAAACAATATATGTATCTTCTATTTTAATTTGAGTTTCGTATGTAATTAAATTTACAACTGCAGCAGCGTTATAAGCCTTACCATCTAGTTCAACGTTGCAGTTAAGATTTAAATATTTACCATTAATAAGTCCACCTAGAGTACCAATATAATCTAGAGAACCCATTTCAAATTCTTCTACCTCACCAGTTCCAGTCTCATCACTTTCAACTTCCATATCGAAGTAATTCTTATAGAAGTCATACTTTGGAATGCTACCATTTTCAAAATATGTGAATGTTTCTGTACAGCGATTATTAGTTAAAATCCAAGACTTCATCTTATAAATTGAGTAAACCTCATTTATATCGCTTGTAATAACCTCCCACTTGTCATTGTAGGTATAAGTTATTTCACAAGATTCAAATCTAGGATAATCAGCAATTGAAGCTGAAGTCTTTACCTTTCTTTGATAATAGAAAGGAGCAACTGATGGGTCAAGCACATAAGTTGATGTATAAGTTCCATCAGCATTCTTTATTACCTCTGGTTGATTGATAATAGTTTCTTGACAAACAATGTAACCTGTCAAATATTGTGGTCCATAACCATACATATTAAACTCTTGATTTAGGCTACGAGCCTTAACTGAGTATTTATCATAATCAGCACTAGTTCCTTCTCTATATAAAACCTTATCAGTCGTAAAGAATTGTTCTGAAAATAACTTTACAAATGTTGAAGTACTTCTTGTGTCTAGGTAGCTAAATCCCGGAACATTATAACGATAATCATAAACATTTTGATTTACGCTCATTCCATTATATTTAGCCTTAGCCGCACCATCTGTAATAGATGATACATTACTTTCATTTAAGAACTTGTAATATAGATATGCAAAATTGTCTATTGCGTTATAGTCTGAAGGTGTTGATCCATCATGTGGAGTTTCCTTTGAGACTGTTTCTAATTCTGTATCTGAAACTACCTCACTACCAGTAGCCTTTGTTCCTGTAATAAATAATATCGGATTTAATCCAGTAATAGCACAAAATACTACCGCAGCTATTACTACTGTAAGTATTGAGCTAAATATTATTATGAGTCTTTTCCTTTTTCTTTTCATAAGAACCTCTCAAGTAAAAAAATCTTTACCAAATATCATTATATGATATATTGTTCAATATGTCAAATATGTTTTACATTGGTAGAAACACTAGTTTCAAGATTTTAAAACTATAGTATACTATAATTTTACCATTATTTTTAGCAAAAGAAAAGAGCCTTTCGGCTCAATTTTAATCATAATTTGGCAATAGTTGAACAGATGTAGTTTTTCTATCTATTGATAGTACATCTATGTAAGTAATTTGATGCTTATAAACTAGATATTCATACTTATCCTTACCAAGCTCATTTCCATCCTCATCATAGTGAGCAAGGGTTACCTTGAAGTAATCTCCTGATGTTTCTGCCTTAATTGTAAAGGGTAATATATATCCTATACCAGCCTTATAAGTTATTTTACCAAGTGTAAATTCATTAATAGTCATTGTACCATTCTTACCACAATCTAGTACAACTGGTAATGTAGGTGTTGATATTTCCATATCAGTTATTGTTGTTTCTCCTGCAATAATACTTCTATCACAGCTTGTTAGCATAAATACAGATAATAATGCTAAAAAGATTATTCCAAATAATTTCTTCATTTTTATTTATCACCTTAATAAGAATACCATAAATATAAAAAAAAGACCACTTTTATTTTAGTGGTCAATTAATCTTAATTTAAAGCGTCTACAATTTCCTTTGCAAAATCATATACTGGCTTGCTAGAATTTTCCTTATATGCTGCAACAATATTAACAATTGCAGATCCAATAATAGCACCATCAGCTACCTCAGTCATCTTTTTAGCTTTTTCTGCATTATTAATACCAAATCCTACACACACAGGAATATCAGTATATTTCTTAATTTCTGTAACTAAAGAATTAATATCTGTAGTAATTGTATCTCTTACTCCTGTTACTCCAAGTGAAGATACTAGATATACAAATCCTTCTGCCTCTTTTGCAATCATTGCGATTCTTTGACGGCTTGTTGGAGCAATCAACGAGATTGTAGCTACATCATATTTAGAAGCAATATCCTTAACCTCTGACTTTTCTTCAAATGGAAGGTCAGGAATAATAATTCCGCAAATATTTACCTCCTTACATGCTGCAAAGAATTTCTCATAACCATATGTATGAACAGGGTTACAGTATGTCATAAATACAAGCGGAAAATCAGGATAATTCTTTCTGACATTTTTAAGCATATCAAAAATCTTATCTGTTGTTGTACCAGCAGCTAAGCTTCTTGCATCAGCAGCTTCAATTGTCTTTCCTTCTGCTGTAGGATCAGAAAAAGGAATTCCAATTTCAATTAATGTTGAACCAGCCTTAATTAATTCATAGATAAGCTCTTCTGTTTTATTGATATTTGGATCACCAGCAGTAACAAAAGGAATAAATCCCTTCTTACCATTAAATAAATTCTTAAAATTAATCATGTAAATCAACCCCCATATATCTTGCGATTGCAGCTACATCCTTATCTCCTCTACCAGAGATATTAATAACCATAACATTATCCTTTGGTAATGTT
Organism: Anaeroplasmataceae bacterium; assembly: GCA_045599405.1. Taxonomy (GTDB): domain Bacteria; phylum Bacillota_I; class Bacilli_A; order Acholeplasmatales; family Anaeroplasmataceae; genus UBA3206. The sequence goes on along the minus strand of JAZRVY010000053.1, from coordinate 9,770 downwards.
GGAGCTAGCTTAATAGCATGAGCAACAGCATGCGAAGATTCAATTGCAGGAATAATTCCTTCAACTCTTGATAAATATTGGAAGGCATTTACAGCCTCATCATCAGTAACTGGTACATATTGGGCTCTTCCCATTGCATAAAGGTTGGCATGCTCTGGTCCAATTCCTGGATAATCAAGTCCTGCAGAGATTGAATAAACTGGCGCGATTTGACCATATTTATCTTGACAGAAAAGCGACTTCATTCCATGGAAAATACCTACCGATCCTGTAGCTATTGTAGCTGCTGTTTCAGCAGTATTAACGCCACGTCCTGCAGCCTCGCATCCAATTAAATTAACCTCTGGATTTTGGATAAATTCATAGAATGCTCCCATAGCGTTAGATCCTCCACCAACACACGCAAGCACATAGTCTGGATTCTTTCCTTCAAGTGCATTTACTTGCTCCTTAATTTCTTTAGAAATTACCTTTTGGAAATCTCTAACAATTGTTGGGAAAGGATGTGGTCCCATTACTGAACCTAATACATATAATGTATCATCCATTCTATTAGACCATTCTCTCATAGCCTCATTTACTGCATCCTTTAGGGTTGCAGTACCACTTGTAACAGGGTGAACCTTAGCTCCAAGAAGCTGCATTCTAAATACGTTAAGAGCTTGTCTCTTAGTATCCTCTTCTCCCATATAGATTTCGCATTCCATATTCATTAATGCTGCAGCTGTTGCAGTTGCAACTCCATGCTGACCTGCTCCTGTTTCAGCAATAACTCTTTTCTTGCCCATCTTTTTTGCAAGTAAGCATTGTCCAAGTACATTATTAATTTTGTGAGAACCTGTGTGATTTAAATCCTCACGCTTTAAATAAATCTTGCATCCTCCAAGATCCCTTGTCATCTTTTCAGCATAATATAGCATAGATGGTCTACCAGCATAGTTTTTGTATAAATCATCTAGCTCCTTGATAAACTCTGGATCCTTAGAATATTTTTCATAAGCCTCTTCAAGCTCAATAACGGCATTCATTAAAGTTTCTGGAATATATTGTCCACCGAAATCTCCAAATCTACCTTTACTCATAATTACGCACCAACCTTACAATTTCATTAATCTTAGCCTCATCCTTATACCCATCTGTTTCTACACCACTTGATATATCAACACAATACGGCTTTAGCTTTAGTACATCCTTTATATTGCCGATATTAAGTCCACCCGCAATAAATAATGGCTTATTAGTGATGATTATATCATTACTTCTTTCACCACTTCCAGGCTTTATATTATCAACCATTACATAATCACAATATGCACTATCCTCATAAACCTTAATTATAGGAGCATTTATAGCTTCCTTTAATTGTTTAACATAAAGATCATTCTCATGACCATGTAGCTGTACTATGTCAATAAGCTTTTCATTAACCAAACTAACAATATTAGCTATATCCTCGTTAATAAATACACCTACCGCTTTTATTTCTTTATCCAAAGAAGATTTTAACACTCTTAGAGTGTTTATGTCAATTGTACGTCTAAAGCCAGGAGCAAGGATAAATCCAGCAAAATCAGGCTTAGCCTTATTTACATAATCAACATCCTCTATTCTTCTTAATCCACAAATTTTAATCTTAGTCATTTTTTAATTCACTTACACTTTGTAAAATATTATTACTTCTCATTAATGTCTCTCCGATTAAAATCGCATCAACATTATTAGTCTCTAGTTTTTTAACATCATCTCTAGTTTTAATTCCAGATTCAGATACAAATTTAACAGAGCTAGGTGCTAAATTTCTAAGCTTGATAGAGTTATTCATGTCCATAGTAAAATCCTTAAGATTTCTATTATTAACTCCAACAACCCTAGCACCAACTCTAAGAGCCATATATACCTCAGCTTCATCATGAGCCTCAACTAAGGCTCCAAGTCCTAGGTTATGAGCTAAATCTAAATATCTTTTTAATGTTGGCTCATCTAATATTGCGCATATTAAAAGGATAGCATCAGCTCCAATAGCCTTTGCCTCATAGATTTGATACTCATAAAGGATAAAATCCTTTCTTAGTACTGGTATATTAACATTTTTCTTTATATTAGTTAAATACTCATCCTTACCAAGAAAATAATAAGGTTCAGTTAAGCATGATATTACATCAGCACACTTATTATATTCCTTTGCTATTTCTAAATATGGAAAATCAGGTGATATTAAACCCTTTGATGGAGATGCCTTTTTGCATTCACAAATAAATGAAATCCCAGGCTTTTCTATAGCCTCATAAAAGAATCTTGGATTATCAATGATTCTTTTAGAAGCTAGCTCCTTAATTCCCTCTATCTTAGATAGCTTATCCTGGTATCTGATTTCAACCTTTTTTACTATCTCATCTAAAATCATAATTAGCAGTTACTTTCTTTAATATATTGTTCTAGCTTTTGATATGCCTTACCTGATGTAATCATCTTATCAGCATAAGCTAAAGCTTCCTCTAATGATAAATCCTCCATCATTAGGTAAATAGCGATACCAGCATTAATAACTACACAATCTCTCTTTGGTCCCTTAAGCTCATTTTTAAGGATTGAAAGTGCAATTTGCTTATTTTCTTCTGGTGTTCCACCTACAAGGTCTGAAGACTTGCAAAGTGAGAATCCATAAGCCTTTGGATCAAATGTAAATTTTGTAATTTGACCTTCCTTCATGATTGTCATCTTTGTTGTTGTAGTAAGAGTAACCTCATCAAGACCATCATCACCATGAATGATTACAGCCTTCTTCATTCCCATTTCCTTACATACATTTGCCATTAAATCAAGTAATGACTCATCATATACTCCAAGTAAAATGTTATCACACTTAGCAGGATTAGTAAGAGGTCCTAAAATATTAAATACTGTTCTTATTCCCATTCCCTTACGAATAGGTCCTACATTTTTCATAGCTGAGTGATATACTTGTGCAAACATGAAAATTAAATTAGTCTTTTTAACAATCTCTTCAGCTCTTTCTGGTGTTGTTTTAATGTTTACACCTAGTTGCTCATAGCAATCTGCTGAACCACAAAGTGATGATACTGAACGATTACCATGCTTTGTAACCTTTACACCAGCAGCCGCAATAATAAATGAAGCTATAGTAGAGATATTAAATGTATGTGCATTATCTCCACCTGTACCTACAATATCAAGTCCATCCTTGTTGTTAGGAAGTAATGTAGCATTATCTCTCATTGCTGTTGCACATGCTGCAATTTCAGTTACAGTCTCTCCCTTAATTCTAAGAGCTGTAAGTAAGCTTGCTACATAAGCTGTATCTAGAGATCCCTTCATAATATTATCTAAGGCCTCATAAGCCTCATTATATGTTAAATCCTTACCTGCAATAAGCTTTTCTAAAATATATTTATTATCCATTTTATTTAACCTCCAAGAAATTTCTAATAATTGTCATACCCTCAGGTGTCATAATACTTTCCGGATGAAATTGTACTCCAAAAATATTATATTCCTTATGCTTAACAGCCATGACCTCACCTGTTTTATCTCTAGAGATAATCTCTAGACAATCAGGTACATTAATAGCTATTAGGCTATGATATCTAGCAGCCTCAATTTTATTACCAAGGCCCTTAAATAATTGATTATTGTTATCAATATCTAAGATATCTCTTTTACCATGCATTATTTCCTTTGCATGAACAATATCAGCACCAAACACCTCACAGATAGCTTGGTGTCCAAGACACACTCCTAATATAGGAATATTTTTAACCTTACCAATAAGTTCCTCAATTATTCCAGCCTCACTAGGAGTTCCTGGACCTGGAGAAATGATGATATGAGATGGCTTTAGTGCTACAATCTCATCTACTGTAAGCTCATCATTTCTTACAGCCTTAATATCAGGATTAATTGATCCTATAAATTGATATAGGTTATATGTGAATGAATCATAATTATCTACAACTAAAATCATTATAGTATCTCTCCTTGTGACATCTCTATAGCCTTAATAGCAGCTCTAGCCTTATTTTCTGTTTCTTGATATTCCATATCTGGCTTAGAATCAAGAACAATTCCTCCACCAGCCTGTACGTATACATCATCACCCTTTTTAATAGCTGTACGTATACAAATACAAGTATTTAAATTGCCTCTGAAATCAATATATCCAATGGCACCACCATAGATACCTCTTCTTACAGGCTCAAGCTCATCAATAATTTGACAAGCTCTAATCTTTGGTGCTCCAGATAATGTACCAGCAGGAAGTATTGATGATAATGCGTCTATCGCATCATATCCTTCCTTTATAGTACCATTTACAGTTGATGTAATATGCATTACATGACTAAATCTCATTATATATTGATAATTAACTACCTCAACACTACCAAATTTAGAAATTCTACCAATATCATTTCTTCCTAAATCTACTAGCATATTATGCTCAGCAAGCTCCTTTTCATCCTTTTTTAGGCCTTCCTCCAAAAGGATATCCTCTTTTTCTGTCTTTCCTCTAGGACGAGTACCAGCAATTGGGAATGTTTGAAGTAAGTCTCCTTCCTTTTTAACTAGGGTTTCAGGTGAAGCTCCTGCAATTTGTAGCTCCTCTGTATCCATATAAATCATATATGGACTTGGATTTAAGGTTCTAAGTACTCTATAGGTATTAAATAAATCACCCTTCATTTTTCCTTGGAATCTTCTTGAGAATACACATTGGAATATATCTCCATCTACAATATGCTTTTTAATCTTTTCAATCTTTTGGCTATAGGATTCAAATGTATCATTAGCCTTAATAGGCTCATAAATCTTATTTTCAGGAATATTAGGATGGAAATCCGCCTTAATTAAGGTAACTAATTCATTTAATTCCTTTTGTGCCTTTTTATAATTAGCTTCTATATTATCAGTTTTAATATTAACAATTAATACAATTTTTTGTCTAAGCAAATCAAAGGCTATAACCTTATCAAATAGCATAAAATGATAATCATTAAATTTAGCCTCATCTGGAGATTTAAATTCTAGAGTTGGCTCTGCATATTTAAATGTATCATATGATGCATATCCTACAAATCCACCAGTAAAATCTGGTAAATAATCAAAATATGGAGATTTGAATTTTGAAATAATCTTTCTAATTTCATCCATAGGCTTATTACTATAGAATGTTTTTTCCTCTCCATCCTCAAGAATAGTAACATTATTATCCTTACATTTAATTTCAATTATAGGATCATAACCAAGGAAGGAATATCTAGACCACTTACCATCTGTAACACTCTCTAATAGATAGTGCTTTTTTGAAATTGCCTTTAGATTTTTTAAAACCTGCATTGGAGTTTTAATATCTGACATAATTTCAATTGATACTGGTATTACACTATAATCCTTTAATTCTTTACATAATTCTAATGTTGGTTGCATATTTATTCCTCCTAAAAAATAAAAAAACGTCCCTGAAATATAATTCAAGGACGATATATAACCGTGGTTCCACCTTTTTTCATAGATTATTCATCTATGCACTCATAATGCTAACACATTATTAGCTACTAACGTAAGCGAACGTAGCAAATACTAGATAATTATCGTTCCTTGCTCCCTAAATGGCCCATTTTCATACCCTCATACTGCAAGGCTTCCACCATCCCTTGCTCTCTATATGCGATAAGCATGTTTTTCTCCCATTATTATGCGGTTTATTATTTAATATACTATTATTCTATTCCTATCATATATTAATGTCAATAAAAATATTAAATATTCCATACACCATTTTTAAAAATGATATATTCCTTATCATCATGGTCATATCCCTTAATTTCTAGGTCAGGAGCACCAATCATAAAATCAACATGAATAAGAGATTTATTCATACCACTAGATTCTACTTCCTCCTCTGTCATTGTAAGGTATCCTCTAAGATTATCCTTAAAGGCTTGACCAAAGGCTAAATGGCAGCACGCATTCTCATCAAATAGGGTATTATAAAACAATGTTTTTGTTTGATTAATTGGACTATCATAAGGTACAAGTGCTACCTCTCCTAAATAGGATGCTGATTCATCAGTCTCTAGCATATCCTTTAGTACATCATAGCCTTTTTTAGCTGTATATTTAACAGCCTTACCATTTTCAAACCATATAACGAAATCCTCAATTAAGGAACCATTATATGAAAGTGGCTTTGTAGAATATACTACTCCATTAACACCATCTCTTTTAGGCATTGTAAATACCTCTTCAGTTGGCATATTAGCTACAAACTCAATATTAGATTGATTATATTCAGATGCAGCTTGCCAAAGGTGCATTGGATTTAAATATATTTCTAGATTAGTTCCATTACTACTTTTATAATTTAATTTCTTTAAATCTAAATCATTTAGCATTCTAGCCTTAGATTTCAGGCTAGACACATGCTTTTGCCATACCTCAAGGTAATTTGGCGTATCTATTCTAGTTGTTTTAATAATTAGATCCCAAAGCTTCTTTAAAGCCTTTTCTTGGCTATCATGAGGGAAAACAAGCTTAGCCCAATTTACAGAAGGAACAGATATGATAAGCCATTGATCCTTACCATCTATCATATCTCTATACTTCTTTAGCTTAGAGCGTCTGTTCTTTCCAATTCTCATTATTTTACCCATATCTAGACCATCAAACGCATTAGGATTATCATCATCAACAAAGATTCTACAAGGAAGATTCTTTACATTAAGCTTTTGCTTTTCTTCCTCCCAATCCTCTAATCTAGATAAATATTGCTCATCACCATATTTATACTTTAAATATAAAATTTCCTCATCATTCCACTCAACATTAACATTTCTAGCACCAGCCTTATATGAGGCTTCAACTAGATATTTTGCAAACTCTCTTTGTCTTGTAGAAATATAAATGCTTACATCCTGACCTGGCTGTAGATTAACACCAACCTTAACGGCCACATCTGCAAATCTTTTATAAATAATATCATTCATATTATTACCTCTAAGATTAAAGAGGTGCAAAGCACCTCAATAATTTTTATAACCAAATATTTAAACCTTCTTTTACTCCACAACCAATTCCCATATGAAGATTGTTGTTAGCCATTTGGTCTAATGCTACTGTTTGAACTGTGAATGGAGCCTCTCCATTTTCTGTTCTCCATGTAAAGTAGCTAGTAGACATTAATCCTTCAGTAGGTATTAATGCTGGATCTGTAATTACAGCATCATTAGCTCCCTTTTGATAGCTAATGTTATCTATCTTATATCCACCTCTAACAGAGATTCCAGGAATCTCTGTTTGATTTTTAATGCTATCATCATTAGCCTTAAGTAAATATTCAACACCCTTAAATACACAATTCTTTGCAGCAATAGATCCCATATTACCTGGTAATATAGCTTGGCTTACTAAAGCTAGCTTCCAAGTACTATTAACATCTTTTACAAATGCTGCTGCATTTCTAGCCCTTAAATCAGCTCTTCTTTGATAATATGCACTATTGTCTACAACACAATTATACATATATGCGACACCAGTTCTTACCTTAGGAATTCTATCCTCAATATTAACAAAATTACAATTAGCAATACTTACTCTTAGATTTTGATTATAATATACATCATCACCAGAATCTCCAAGTAAGAATGCCTTCTTTTGTGGAATAGCAACTCCATATAAAATATCATCAAATGAGAATCCATTATTTCTTAAAGTGTTATAGTATAAATAATTCTTTTCACCCTTTTGATAAGATTCTTCTATTTGCATCATCATCTTATATAGGTATCCATCCTTATTGTCACTACCAGCCTTGAAATCACAATATGAAATATGTACTCCATTTTCATTATTAGTTCCATAAGGTGCTCTATATAATGTTCCACCTGTGTTGTATGTCGGGTTAGAAACGTCTATTTGACCATCATATGATTTACCGAATGTACAATGGTCAATCCAAATATGTCCACTAAATCCAATCTTGAAATATGCCCATCCGAAGGCATCCATATCTCCAACAGCACGAGTTGAAGCTTTTGAAGCATCCTCCCATTGCCATATTTCATCCATTTCTAGATTCCTAAAGGCTACATTATCACAAGATTCAACAGCAAATCCACCGTGTGTTAATCTAGCTCCATTCTTAGAATAAATAAGTAAATCTCTACTCTTACTTACAGATACCTTTGAAATACCATATTCCTTAAATAAATCAGTCATTGTGTATTCTGATTCACTAGTAGTCTTAGTCCAATTTGAATATACACCAGTACTTATAGCCTCTTGTGATAGCTTCTTATATCCTAAATCAATATCATCAGTAATTTCAATTACATGTACTGTAGCTTCCTTAGTTACGGTTTGAGTATACTCAACCTTACGAAGTGTTGAATCCTCATAATATGTTAAATCCTTAGTATATACAGGATCATTTTCATCCCATGGAGTATCTACTGGAATCTTATTGTAATTTCCATCAGCATCCTTTAAATAAAGTCCCTTAGTTAAAGCTGGTAGCCAGTTTCCTCCACCAACTTTTCTAACATTTTCTCTTACAATATAATTCTTATCGATATTATCAAATGTTTCCATACTAGTAATAGTATTAGTATATTCCATTCTCGCATCCTTTAAGGCTTGAGCTAGCTCTGTTGCGTTAGATACCTTTCTATATGCAGATGTATTTTCATATTTAGAAAAATCCTCAAAGGTATTATTTACTTCAGCATATCCCTTATCTGATAAAGCCACCTTATCTAATTCTGTAGGATTATAGCTAAACTTAGCATAAAGAGTCATATCCTTAGTAACCTCTGAATTAAAATCATAAGCCTCTTTCTTTCTTGAGTCTCTATACCATCCCTTAAATTCAAATCCGTTAGGTAAATTAAATTCAGGAGCATCTACCTTATTACCCTCAGATACTAAAACAGAATCTATTTTGATAGTACCAGCATCAAATGATACTGTATACATAACATCAACTTCCATCTTAGCATATAAATTTAAAGCTCCATTACCATCAAGGTCTACTAATTTACTAAAATCAGTATTTTCATCAAAGGCTGTAGTACATCCTTTGTTGATATACCATCCTGTAAACTTATATCCTTCCTTTGTTGGAGTAATATCCTTAATTAGCTCTAAAAGGCCCTTGGCATCCTTAGCCTTATAAACCTCAGCACTATTAATTTGAACATCATTCATATTCGCAAGAAGCTCAACCTTTTTTGTTGCATCCCCGGAACCACACGCTGCAAGTCCAACAAGACATCCTGCAAGTGCAACACCACTTAAAATCTTTTTCTTCATATTTATCACCTTTTCATAAGATTTCAATCATTATAAATATATTATCATATTTGTACTTATTTTTATATATTATATTTGGTATAATATATGCAAAGGTGTTCCTATGAGAAAGATATTTATATTATTTGGATTACTAATATCATTATTATTAGTATCATGTGGTAAGGTTAAAACTAAATCAGCCAACAATATAGCTTATACTACTATTGTAGAAAAATATAATCTAGAGACTAATTCTAACATCAACAAAAAGGATTTAGAAATGATTCATCTTACTATGACAGAGGATGATAAGTATTATACTAATATCTATTATGATTTTATGTATCAGGATAAATTAGAAACTACTATAGCTATTAGAGTACTACCTAAAAAGAATTATAAAAAGCTTAATCCAGATGATTATATAATCGATATACTTTATTGGAATATTAAATAATAAATGG
>JAZRVY010000052.1:0-5954 GCA_045599405.1 Anaeroplasmataceae bacterium | reverse complement strand
CGTTTCGACCGTAGGTCTAAACAAGAAAACAGTCCAAAATTATATTCGAAATCAAGAGTTAGAAGATCAACTCGAAGATAAGAAGAGTCTAAAGGAGTATAAAGACCCGTTTACGGGTAAGTAAGAGTGACAAAGGCAATTTGGCAATTAAAAAGGCCCTGAAATCGGGGCCGCCAGTAACCGGCCTTGAAGGCGTAGGCGAAAAACCGCGCCTTGAAGGTGCGGATTTTTATTTTTTGTTGCATTTTTGTTGCAACCATTAATCTATAATGTAGCCATGGTAGAGGGAGAATACCATAAATCTTACTAAGTATTTATATTGAGAGAATGTGCGTGTTTTTGTGTTCTGACTTTTTTCTTTATAATTCTCATGCACATTAATGAGTGGGAACAGTATAAATATTAATAAAGAGGCCAAATGGGATGGCCTCTTTTTTTTTTTGAATTAACTTCATATAAAAAGGGGATGTTGACGCATCCCCTTTTTCCTTTGACGACTCATTATTTCCGTCAACTATATTTTACAGCATTATTTTTTTATTTTCAATAGCTAATTTAAAATGAAAAAGTATAGATAATTTACAAATATACACAGTGTGTAAAATGTTAATGATTTTTTACAATTTTTTTGGTAAATCACTATTTTTTTTAAAATTATAGTGGTATAATATTTACAAATCTTAAAGAGGAAAAGGAGAAATTAATTATGGCAGCAAGCTCAAAGGATTATTTTGGATTAGGAAGATTAGTTAGTATCATTTTAGCTATCATCCCAATTACAGCATGGATTTGCGGAATTGTCACAAGAATCATGGAAGGAAAGATTATTGCAGCAATTATTCGTATTTTCTTAGGATGGTTAGTTTGGATTTTAGATTTAGTTTGCATGATTGTAAACGGATCTATCTGCAGACTATTAAATGTCTAATTGATTAAGAAACAAAGAATAGAAGGAGAAATCCTTCTATTTTTTTGCTTTATTATGGTAATAACTCATATTGTTTAGGTATCATAATTATGATATAATCATATATTATGAGAGGTGTCTTATATGAAGTATTTACGTAATGATTTAAAGGGAATGGTTCCTTATTCAACTCCATATTTAACAAGTGGTACTATATTAAATGCTAATGAAAGTCCATTTAATGTTCCTGATAAGATATTTGATTTATTTGCTCAGGAGCTAAAAAAGGTTAATTTTAATAGATATCCTGATATGAATGGATATGAGCTAAAGAAGGCTTTAGCTGATACTTATAACCTAAAGGTAGAAAATATTGCCCTAGGAGATGGATCTGATGAAATACTTCAATGCCTATTCAATGCTATATGTGAAGAGAATACTAAGGTTGTTGTGATGAATCCTTCGTTCTCTATGTATGCTGAATATGCAAAGATATATAGAGCTGAGGCTATTAAGGTTGATGCTAATAGTGATTTTACCTTTAATTTAGGTAATATGCTAAAGGCTATTAAATATAATAATCCAAAGCTTACAGTTTTATGTTCACCTAATAATCCAACAGGAATTATGCTTACAAGAGATGAGGTTGAATCAATTGTTAAGGCTACTGAAGGATTAGTATTATTAGATGAGGCTTATGTTGAATTTAATGGTGAAGGATTAGTAGATTTAATTAATAAATATGATAACCTAATGATTATAAGAACATTCTCTAAGCTATATGCAGGTGCTTCTATAAGATTAGGATATGCAATGAGTAAGAAGGATAATATAGATTTAATTGATACAGTTAGATCTCCATATAATGTTAATACACTTACTCAAATAATGGCTAAGACTATTATCCTAAATAAGGATTTATATAAAGAGAGAGTAATATACTTCAATGAAGCTAGAGAGGCTATGTACAACGAACTAAAAAACTTAGGTATTGAGGTATATCCAGGAAAGGCTAATTTCCTTTGGATGAAGCTTAATGATAAGATTATTGCTGAATGTGATAATAATGAAATTTATATCAGAAAGATGAAATATAATTATGAGCCATACTGCAGAGTATGCTTAGGTACAAAGGAAGAAAACGAAAGGTTTATGAAGGTGGTGCGTCAATATGCGTAAAAGTTGTGTAGAAAGAAATACTAAGGAAACAAAGATTAAGCTAACATTAAATCTTGATGGTGAAGGAAAAGGAAATATCTCTACAGGTATTGGATTCTTTGATCATATGCTAAATAGCCTTACAAAGCATGGCCTATTTGATTTGGATTTAGCAGTTGAGGGTGATTTAAATGTTGATACACATCATACAGTAGAGGATGCAGGAATCGCTCTAGGACAAGCCTTTAAGGAGGCTCTTGGAGATAAGAAGGGTATTGAGAGATATGGATCTTTCAATATGTGTATGGATGAGGCCTTTGTAACTGCTGGATGTGATTTATGTGGTAGAGGATACTTTGAGATGGATTATACATTCATGGCTCCTTTCTGTGGAGATTTTGAAACAGAGACAGTAGAGGAGTTTATGAGAGCCTTTGCGAACAACGCAGAAATCAATTTACATTTTATTGTAAATAGAGGAAAGAATGCTCATCATATTATTGAAGCTATGTTTAAGTCACTTGGAAAGATTTTAAGAGATGCTACAACATTAAACCCTAGAATTAAGGGTGTGCCTTCAACAAAGGGGACTTTATAATGATAGCTATTATTGATTATGGAATTGGTAATTTACATAGTGTAAAAAATGCCTTTCTATCTATCGGTCTTGATGCTGTTATTACATCTAATAAGGATGTTATATTGAATGCCGATAAGGTTGTATTACCAGGTGTTGGTGCCTTTAAGGATGCTATAGATACATTTAGAGCTAGAGGATTTAAAGAGGTATTAGATAAGGTAATTGAAAAGGGTACTCATGTTCTTGGTATTTGTGTGGGTATGCAAATGCTATTTGAAAAGGATTATGAATTTGGTGTTCATGATGGACTTGGAGTACTTAAGGGTGAGGTTAAGAAGTTTAGTGGTGTAGATAATGATACTAAGCTAAAGGTTCCACATATGGGATGGAATAATCTTACTATTATGAATGATTCTGGTATCCTAAAGGGAATACCTAATAATTCATTTGTATATTTTGTACACTCATATAGACTAGAAATGACAGGTGAAGCTATAGTGGCATGTGCTACATATGGTGAGACATTTGGTGCTGTAGTAGAAAAGGGCAATGTCCATGCTACACAATTCCATCCTGAAAAGAGTGGAAAGATTGGACTACAAATTTTAAAGAATTTTGGTGATTTATAATGAAATTATATCCTGCAATTGATTTACATAATGGAGAAGCAGTTAGATTATTTAAGGGTGACTATAATCAGGTAACTGTTTTCGGTAAGCCAGTTGAAATGGCTAAGAAGTGGAAGGAAATGGGAGCTTCATATCTTCATTTAGTAGATCTTGATGGAGCTAAGGACGGAATTAGCCGTAATTTAGAGGCAGTAAAGGAAATTATAGATAATGTTGATATTAAGGTAGAGCTAGGTGGAGGAATTAGAACACTAGATCATATAAAGAATATTTTAGATTTAGGTGTCGATAGAGTTATACTTGGTTCTATTGCGCTTAAGAAGCCTGAAATTGTAAAGGAGGCTATTAAGCTATATGGTCCAGAAAAGGTAGTTGTTGGAGTTGATTGTAAGAATTTCCATGTAGCTACTGAGGGATGGATTGAGGAAAGTGATATGGATGCACTTGAGTTTTGCAAAATTCTAGAAAGTATCGGAGTAAAATATGTTATTTTTACAGATATTTCTAAGGATGGTACGCTATCAGGTGTTAATCTTGATCAAACAAAGAAGCTTGTTGATAATACGGGATTAAATATTATAGCCTCTGGTGGAGTGCACACTATAGATGATGTAAGAGGTACAAATAGCATTGGTTGCTATGGATGTATTTTAGGTAAATCTATCTATATGGGTACATTAAATCTTAAGGAAGCTATAGAGGAATTTGGTGAATAATATGCTAGGAAAAAGAATTATCCCATGTCTTGATGTTAAAGAAGGGCGTGTAGTAAAGGGAGTTAATTTCGTAAATTTAATAGATGCAGGTGATCCTGTAGAAATAGCTCGTGGATATTCTGATTGTGGAGCTGATGAGGTTGTATTTCTTGATATTACCGCATCAAGCGATAAAAGAGATATAATCCTAGATGTAGTTAAAAAGACTGCAGAGGTAGTATTTATTCCTCTTACTGTTGGTGGAGGAATTAGAACAATTGACGATATTGGAAAAATCCTTAACGCTGGAGCTGATAAGGTTTCTATCAATTCAGCTGCAATTAAGAATCCGGATATTATTAATGAAGGATCTAAAAAATATGGTAATCAGTGTATAGTTGTAGCTATAGATGTAAAATGGAATGGAAGCTTCTATGAGGTATACATCAATGGTGGTAGAACACCAACTGGTCGTGAGGCTGTAGCTTGGGCTCTTGAATGTGAGCAAAGAGGAGCGGGTGAAATTCTACTTACTAGTATGGATGCTGATGGAACTAAGGCTGGATATGAGCTTAATATTACAGAAATGATTTCAAAGGCTGTTAATATTCCAGTAATAGCTTCAGGTGGAGCTGGATCTAAGGAACATTTTAAGGATGTTTTTGAAAAGGCTAAGGCTGATGCTGCATTAGCTGCATCGTTATTCCACTTTAATATATTACCAATCAAGGAGCTTAAGGAATATCTTAAGGAAAATAATATTCCTGTAAGATTATAAGGAGATAGAAATATGACAAAAGAAGAATTAATTAATGAAGTAAAATGGGATGAAAAGGGACTTGTAACTGTAATTGTACAAGACTATCATGCAAAGAAGGTAAGAATGCTTGCATATATGAACGAAGAGGCTCTTCGTATTACCTTAGCTACAGGAGAATGTACATATTTTTCTCGTTCTCGTAATAAGCTATGGAAGAAGGGAGAAGAATCAGGTAATTTCCAATATTTAAAGGGAATGAGCATTGATTGTGATGGAGATGCATTATTAATGCAAGTAGAGCAAGTAAATGGAATATCATGCCACACAGGAAATGCTACATGCTTCTATAGAGATTTAACTGAGGATGTAGAGGTTACAATCAATAGAACTAAAATTAAGACTGAAGGAAATTTCCTTGATAATTTATATGCTACTATCAATGATAGAGCTATTAATCCTAAGGAAGGATCATACACTAACTACCTAATTGATAAGGGAATGAATAAGATTCTAAAGAAGGTAGGAGAGGAAGCTACAGAAACTATCATCGCTGCTAAGGAAAACTCAAAGCAAGACACAGTATTCGAGGTTGCTGATTTAATGTATCACCTTACTGTTATGATGCAACAGGTAGGTATTACTTGGAAAGATGTAGAGGAAGAGCTTAATAAAAGAGACTAATTTTAGTCAAAATTGAAAATTTTTTAGTAAAAGCTTATATCACCTGACTATATATAATAGTGAGGTGATTTTTTTATGAAGAAATATATTTATTATTCTATATTTCTAATAAGTATTATTTTGTTAATAATACCAATACTAATATCTATGATAAAAAAGAATGATAAATCTAATATTGGATATCAAAATAAGGTAGAAATATATACCATCTATCTAGAAGGAGAGGTAACTAAAAAAGGAGAGCTAGAGGTCCTTTCTAACAGCACCTTAGGTGAGGCTATTACACCATATTTAACTCCATACTCTGATTTAAAATCCTTTGATAGTAATGAAAGGGTAGAAAATAATAAGAAATATGTTATAGAACATAAAAATAAAATTAATATTAATACTGCTACTGCCGAGCAGCTTTCAGCACTTGAGGGTATAGGAAGTGTTAGAGCCCAACAAATAATTAATGGTAGACCATATTCTAAAATAGATGACCTAGTAATAAATGGAATACTTACAAGTGGTGTATATGAAAAAATTAAAAACGAAATCT
>JAZRVY010000051.1:0-9935 GCA_045599405.1 Anaeroplasmataceae bacterium | reverse complement strand
GTAGAATTTTTTTACTATTCTTGATACATATAAATCATCTATGTTTCTAGTATGAATTATCATAGTATCATTAGCTATTTCAATACTATTTCTTGTAGATTGTATTATACTAATATTTAACTCTTTTCCTAAATAATGAATAGTATTAGATGGTTCCCTTTTAGTATTAGCTTTACCTTGAAGTACCTCTAATTTATCCTTTATTGATTCTATTTCTGATAATAATTGCTTATCAGATAGCTTTTTTGGACCAGTTATATATAAATTACCATTTTTAAATCTAAACCAAGTATTTCTATTTGTTCTTTTAATAGTATAAAATACTTCTATCTCTTTATTATTTAGTACTATTTTCATCTCTAACAAGTCTCATCATATCATATTCATTAAGCTCTATATCACATTTAAAATGAACTATTTCACCTGGATGTCTAGCTGCATCTAGTACATTGTTATCCTTATCAAATATTTCATTTACTGTTATATAAACAGCTTCCTTATCTGGACCAAATATTTCTATAACACTACCAGCCTTAAAGAAGTTTCTTTCTTCTATATAGGCTATTTTATTTTCCTTGTCATATTTTGTAACTATACCAATAAATTCTTGAGTTGGTTGTTCACTTCTAGCATTATAAAGTTGCTCAGTAACACCTATATTACCTCTTAAAAATCCATATGATGTTTGTCTATTTTCAGCCTTGTTTATAGCATCAATATACTTATCATAATCCTTTACAGTACCTGTAGATTGATATTCATCTATTATACCTCTATAGGCTTTTACTACTGTTGCGATATAATGTAGAGATTTCATTCTTCCTTCAATCTTAAAGGAATCAACTCCAGCATCAATCATTTGAGGTATTTCTCTAATTGCACATAAATCCTTAGAGCTCATTGCAAAATATTCATCATCAGGGTTGATTTTATTTTCATCAATAATTAAATCATAATTCCATCTACATGAATGTGCGCATCCACCTCTATTAGCATCTCTGTTTGTCATATTATTTGATAGCATACATCTACCAGAATATGATACACACATACCTCCATGTATGAAGGCTTCAATATCTACAGGTGATTTATCACAAATATCCTTAATTTCACTAATAGATAGCTCTCTTCCAAGCACTACTCTATCTACATGAAAATTATCTACCCAATAGCTTACAGTATTTGAGTTTATTGATGTTTCCTGAGTTGATACATGCGCTTCCATTTTTGTATGCTGCTTAACCATTTTAAGGATATGAGCAGATGCAGCAATTACAGCATCAACTCCACACTGCTCAAGCTTCTTTAAATGATCCATAAGCCCTAGCATATCAGACTCATGAGGAAGAATATTACAAGTAACGTGAACCTGTGCTCCATGCAAATGAGCAAATTCACATCCAGCCTTTATATCCTCATAGGTAAAGTTTGAGGCCCTTGATCTAAGTGAAAAGCTTTTACCACCAATAAATACAGCATTAGCTCCATACATTACTGCTATCTTTAGCTTTTCTAAATCTCCAGCAGGGGCAAGTAATTCAATCTTTTTCATTATCTTGTCACCTCCGGCTTAATATATACAGAATCCTCATTCATAAATCCAGCTTCAATATGAAACATTTCAGATAATTCATTTAAAGATTCATTTAAATTTTTATTATTTGATAATGTATCTCTATAAATATGTAAGGCATTATTAAATAGCTCTTCATTCATAAACATACTATCCATAAATAAATAATCACAGCTCTTTAGAGTAGAAAGCTTTTCTAGCATACTTACAACATATGGTCTGTATAATAATGTACCATGCTGTGTTTCTACTATATGATAAAGCTCATTTCTTGTTTGCTCCTTTAGATAGCTACTATCATTATTCATTTCAATTTTATGACCAAGGTGCTTTTCATATACGCTTATTAAATGTCTTTTTGAGTGAAACATTTGGTGATATCCAAAGCACTTATACCATACATTACCTTTCTTTTTAGATATGATTTGATCAATATCAGATGTAGGTATTTCAAGTGATAATGATAATGCGTTCATACCAGTAGATAGGTAATGATTTAAGTCATAGCTATTGGTAATTAATGTTTTTGGATCATATATTCCCTTATTTTGGATGTTATACTTTTTTAGTAATGTATGACATCCAATATCAGAATATAAATAATAAACATCATATTCTAAAAAAAACTTAATAAACTCTTCTAGCTCATTCATTAAATCATTAGTATACATTGTAGTAATATCAATAATTACTTGCTTATCTTTAGAGTATTCAATTATTTCCTTCATTTCCTCAATTTCAAAGCTAGTATTATATGATGTTGAGAATTTATCATTTCTGATAACTATTCCATCTACTACATTATATATATCTTTAAAATGAGAAAATGATTTTATAGAAGCTATTAGCCTCATAAAATCACTCCCTTAATTTTATTATCTTAAGAACTTAGCTTGTCCTCTACCCTTACCCTTACCATGGCTTACAGAGTTTCCTGAACCCATATTAGATGGAATTTTTCCATTTTGTAAGTCTCCTTGCATTCTCTTAAGGTCAGTTTCAGACATTTGAGACATTTGCTTCATAGCCTTCTTTTGTTGCTCTAGCATTTGTCTTAGCTTATTAACCTCCATGACAGTCTTTCCAGATCCCTTTGCAATTCTTTCTCTACGCTTTGCAGATTGATCAATAAGCTCTGGATTCTTTCTTTCCTCCTCTGTCATAGAATTAATAATTACGTTAATGAAATCAAGTGCATCATCATTAATATTCTTAGAAGCTTCTTTAATTTGCTTCATACCAGGTAAGAATCCTAATATTTTTGAAATTGATCCCATTCTTTTAATCATTTTCATTTGCTTTTGTAGATCGTTATAATTGAACTTGTTTGACATTAGCTTTTCAGCCATGTTCATCATTTCATCCTCATCTACATTTTCAGTAACTGTATCAATTAATGATAACACGTCACCCATTCCTAAAATTCTATCAGCTAATCTATCTGGATGGAATATTTCAATGGCATCAAGCTTTTCACCCATACATGAAAGTTTAATAGGAACTCCTGTAATAGACTTAATAGATAATGCAGCACCACCACGAGTATCTCCATCCATCTTTGTAAGCACAATACCAGTTACAGCTAGCTTTTCATTAAAGCTCTTTGCAACATTTACTGCATCCTGTCCTGTCATGGCATCAACTGTAAGAAGGATTTCATCTGGGCTTGCAAGCTCCTTAATATCAACTAGCTCATCCATTAATTCCTCATCAATGTGTAAACGTCCAGCTGTATCGATTATTACAAAATCGCATCCCTCTTCCTGAGCCTTTTTAAGTCCTTCCTTTACAATCTTTTGAGCCTTTTCCTTAGCTCCCATATCAAATGTTGGTACACCAATTTGCTTACCAATTTGAATTAATTGGTCAATTGCGGCAGGTCTATAAATATCTGCAGCAATTAAGAAAGGCTTTTTATTATATTTCTTTCTATAGAATGTAGCTATCTTTCCTACAGTTGTAGTTTTACCAGCTCCTTGAAGTCCGGCCATCATAATAACTGTCATTCCAGAGGATTTCATATTTAATTCTACAGTTTCACTACCAAGAGTTTCACGAAGCTGCTCACGAACAATCTTTACAACCTGCTCGCCAGGATTAAGACCCTTTAAAATCTTTTCTCCCATAGCCTCTTCCTTAACCTTTGCAAGGAAGCTCTTTACAACCTTGTAGTTAACGTCAGCCTCAAGTAAGGATAATCTTACCTCTCTTAGCATTTCCTCTATATCGTTTTCGTTAAGTCTACCACGTCCAGTAACTCGACGCATAGCCATTTGTAGTCTACTAGATAGTCCATCAAATGCCATAATTTCACTCCTCAATAATCTTTTGTATTTCCTCTAATTCATTTGTTTTAGGGCTATTATTAATAATACTTAAGATTTTTTTATTTTTTTCATTAATTTTTAATTTAGATTCATAATTCAAAAGATTTTGTTCAGTCTTTTTTAGCATATCATGAATCGCATTTCTTGATACATTTAAATTCTCTGCAATTTCAGCTAAAGATAAATCTAAGAAATAATAGTTCTCAAAATATTCTATTTGCTTATCTGTAAGTAGCTCTCTATATGTATCAAATAGCTCAATTAAGGTTTCTCTTTCTATAATGTCCATATTATTCAGTAAAGAAGTCTGCAAATAATCCATATAGATATTGTTCAATATCAAATGGCTCTAGATCTTCTAAATGCTCTCCAAGTCCAATATATTTAATAGGTATTCCAAGCTCATTTCTAATTGCAAGAACAATACCACCCTTTGCAGTACCATCAAGCTTTGTAAGGATTACTCCTGTAACATTTGTAGCCTCAGAGAAGGCTCTAGCTTGAATCATACCATTTTGTCCAGTTGTCGCATCAACAACAAGTAATGTTTCATGTGGTGCACCTGGAACATTAGTCTCAATAACTCTTTTAATCTTATTAAGCTCAGCCATTAGATTAACCTTATTTTGCAATCTTCCTGCTGTATCACATAATAATACATCATATCCTTCGGTTTTAGCCTTAACACAAGCATCAAACATGACTGATGATGGATCACTACCTGCTGGCTTTGTAACAATGTCAACGCCAATTCTCTTAGCCCATTCTGCAAGCTGCTCAATAGCTCCAGCTCTGAATGTGTCACCAGCTGCAAGTAGCACCTTTTTCTTTTGCTGCTTAAGCTGATATGCAATTTTAGCAATAGATGTAGTCTTTCCTACTCCATTAACACCAACAAATAGAATAACATTTAATTGATCCTCCTTAATATCAAGGTTAGCATTTACAACCTCTCCCTTAAGGTATATTTCAAACATCTTATCAATAATCATTTCTTGAAGTAATGTAGCATCTTCAATTTTCTTATGATAAACCTCATCCTTTAGCTTATCAATAAAATCAACTACAGTATCCACTCCAATATCTGCCATGATAAATATTTCTTCTAATGAATCAAATAATTCATCATCTATTTTAGTATTAGCGTTTAAGACTTCCTTTAATGTACCTAAAGCTCCCTCACGAGTTTTATGAAGTCCCATCTTATACTTTTGCTTCTTAACTTTATCCTTTGATTTAAATAATCCAAATAATCCCATTTAAATCACTCCTAATCTATAAAAGTATACCATAAAATTAAATAATAAAAAAGCACCGAAAAGTGCTTTTTATTTACATGCATCATTTGAACAAACTAATACTCCATTTTCATCCTTTAGCATCATTGAATTACACTTAGGACATTTTTGATTAGTTGGCTCTTGATTATATAAAGTTTTACATCTAGGGAAATTATTACATGAATAGAAATAATTACCTTGATTCTTTCCTCTAGTAGCTAGCTTTTTGATTAAATATCCCTTATTACACTTAGGACATTTAATCTCTACGTATGAATCATTCTTCTTTTCACAGCTTTGGCAATAGATAGTTCCATCTTCCTTCTTTAATTGAAGACCACCGCATGTTGGACATTTTTCTAAAATAGGCTCATCAGAGAATGTAGTTTTACACTTAGGGAAATTATTACATGCATAGAATGTCTTTCCTGCATTCTTACCCTTTCCAGCTTGCTTTTTAATGAAATATCCCTTATTGCAATTTGGACAAGGAACATTAGTTGCCTTTGGCTGCTCCTGCTCTGGCTTTGGATCTTGCTTAATATACTTGCATTTAGGGAAGCCACTGCAAGCTACAAATTCTCCATATCTACCCTTTCTAATTACAAGCTCTTTTCCACATAATGGACAAGATTCACCTGTAGGCTTAGGATAAATAGCCTCCATATTTTCCTTTGCATGATTAAAGATTGGCATAAAGTCCTTATAGAATCCCTCAAGCTCTAGGTTTTTATCCTTTTCACCCTTTGCAATACTATCTAGGTCTGCTTCCATTTCCTCTGTATATTTAACATTAATAATAGGACCAAAATATTCATCTAAGCATTTGCTAGTTATCATTCCTTGTTCAGTAGGAACTAGCTTCTTTTCAACTACCTCAACATATTTTCTATCAAAAATTGTTTTCATAATAGTAGCATATGTAGATGGTCTACCAATATGATATTTATTATCCATATCCTTAATTAGGGTAGCCTCTGTATATCTAGTCTTTGGTTTAGTAAATAGCTCCTCAAATGAGATAGAATCACTTTCATATGAATTACCCGCCTGGTAATCCTTTAGAATTTCGTTCTTATCCTCATCTTCCTTACCAAATACCTTAGTATATCCATCAAATGTCATTTGCTGACCAGTTAATGACCATACTGAATTTGTATTATTAAAATATACAACCTTTTGATTAAACTTTGCAGCCGACATTAATGATGTAATAGCCTTATTATAAATAAGCTTATATAATCTATATTCATCATTAGTTAAATATGGCTTTAATAATTCAGGAGTCTTATCAATATATGTTGGTCTAATAGCCTCATGTGCCTCTTGGGCAAGGGAAGTTTTCTTTTCCTTTGCAAATCCAACATATTGCTTACCATAATTATCCTCAATAAACTTCTTTGTAGCTCCCACAAATAAAGGAGATAAATGTGTTGAGTCTGTACGCATGTATGTAATAAGTCCGACATGCTCAGATCCAATGCTCTTTCCTTCGTATAGCTTTTGAGCAACACTCATAGTCTTACTAGATGAGAAATTTAATTTATTGAAAGCCTCTTGCTGTAAAGTTGATGTTGTAAATGGTGGCTTTGATTCTCTTTTAATTGATTTAGTTTCAATAGAATCACATACAAATTCCTTATTTAAAGAATTATATAATGAATTTGCGATACCCTTATCAACAATAGTATCCTTATTTCCATTATTATAGGATACTAGCTTAAGTTTCTTACCATCAATTGAAGGTGTTACCTCGTAATATGCAGTAGGAACAAAGCTTGTAATCTCATTTTCTAGGTCACAAATAAGCTTTAATGCTACAGATTGAACTCTTCCTGCTGATTGGCTTTTAATCTTATTTTGAAGTAATTTAGACACCTTAAATCCAATAATTCTATCTAGCATTCTTCTTGTTTCCTGAGAATATACTAAATCCATATTAATTTTACGTGGATTTAAAAATGCATTTTGAACTACTGGCTTAGTAATTTCATGGAATTCAACACGATTAAGCTTATCCTTATCTAATCCAAGAACCTCAGCAAGGTGAAAGCTAATAGCTTCTCCTTCACGGTCAGGGTCGGTTGCAAGGTAAACTTCCTTACCCTTACATTCCTTTTTTAATTCTTGAACTAGCTTCTCTTTTCCTTTTATTATTATATAGTTTGGAGTAAAGTTATTTTCAATGTCAATTCCAAGTCCATCAGAGCCTGATGTAGCAAGGTCTCTAATATGTCCTACAGAAGAAATAACCTTATAATCTTTTCCCATGTATCCTTCAATTGTCTTTGACTTTGTAGGCGACTCAACAATTATAATTTTCTTCATGCTACCAGACTCCTTTCAATATTCAAGTAAAATAATACGCCTTAAAAAAAGAGTTTTCAAGTGCCTTTTTGGTCAAAAAAAAGCCCTAATTATTAATAATTAGGACAAATTTAAAAATTTTTTTACTTAAAAATATCATCATCAAAAGTCATTTCAATTTGATTTGAGAAAAATTTATTGACTGGTGTGAATGTTTTTCTATGAATCTCACAAGGTCCATATTTCTCAAGATTTTCTACATGAGCCTTTGTACAATATCCTTTATGATTTGCAAATCCATAATTTGGATATTTAACATCCATTTTTGTCATATATTCATCTCTAGTAACCTTAGCTATTATTGAAGCTGCAGCTATACTTGCAGATAATGCGTCTCCATGAATTAATGATTGATGTGGAAGCTTTAGCTCTGGAAGTGGCATCGCATCAATAAGCGCATATTCTGCAGGAACCTTAAGACCTTCTATAGCCTTCATCATTGCTGATTGTGTACATCTATATATATCAGATGAATCTATTTCATCCTCATATATAAATATAGTATTAATAGCTATAGCCTTTTTAGTAATTTCCTTATAAAGCTCATTACGCTTCTTTTCTGATAGCTGCTTAGAATCATTAAGCCCCTTAATTCTTTCACCTGAAGGTAATATTACAGCACTTACTACAAGTGGTCCCGCAATAGGTCCTCTTCCAACCTCATCACATCCACAAACTAGTTCAATTTTATTATCATATAATTCATTTTCGTATTTATAAAGATCAACTTGCTCTTTCAAAAGTCATCGCCCCTATTCTTACGCTTCTTACATCATTAATTATAATAGTACAGACTCTATCATAATCAATTTGACCACCTCTGATTAGACATCCACGCTTTTTAGCTATCATGTCACATACATCAATAGGCTCTTTTCCTTCTATGTCATCCTTATTTATGTTATATCTTTGACATAGCATATCAGGATATAAATCCATCATATATTGTAAGGCCTGCATAGTTACAGCACCCATTTCTACAATTTCATCCTTAATAGAACCACAAATAGAAAGCTTAACTCCTACCTCCTGGTCCTCAAATTTTGGCCATAAAATACCTGGAGTATCAAGAAGTGTTAGCTCATCATTAATCTTAATCCATGTTTGACTCTTTGTAACTCCTGGCTTATCTCCAGTCTTTGCAGCCTTTCTTTTGCTGAGGGTATTTATAAATGTAGATTTACCAACATTAGGAATACCAAGCACTAAAGCTCTAATTAGGGTTACTGATTTACCACGCTCTTTATCCCTTTCTATCTTTTCTGATAGCACTTCCTTTAGGGCTCCTGTAACCTTATTTATATTATAGTTATCTGTAGAGTCTACATCTAAGGCTCTTACATTATCACTTTTTAGAGCTTCAATCCATTTTTTAGTTTCTGATTTGTCAGCCATATTAGCTTTGTTTAATATTATTAATCTAGGCTTATTTCCTACAATTTCATCAACCATAGGATTTTTACTAGATAGTGGAATTCTAGCATCTCTAAGTTCAATTACAACATCCACTACATTTAGCTTTTCTTTAATTTCTCTTTTAGCCTTAGCCATATGTCCTGGATACCATTGAATTATAGCCATACTTTCAACTCCTTACTTTAAAATATTAGTTTTAATTTTTCCAATTTTATTAGCAGGCAATACTCTAAATATAGCCTTACCTAAAATATCGTGATTATCTATTAGTCCTATCTTTCTACTATCAATAGATCCATGTCTATTATCTCCAAGGACTAATGAATATCCACTTTTTATTGTATAGCTAAATTCATCACCATTAATGACTAAATCATCATTCGTAACATCATTAGGATATACAGTCGTTTTTAAATATGAATCACCATTAATATCATATTCATCAACTAATTTATCATTAACATATAAATTAATCTTACTAGATACCTTTTTAGTAGATACCTTATCACCAGCTACTGCAATACATCTTTTAATGTATAATGTCTCATCAGAAACACTATATTTTTTATGATTTACATGTATTACTACAACATCATTTCTTTTTGGTGAATATCCAAGGTGCCATACCATTAGCTTATCACCACTTTGGAATGTTGATTCCATTGATGTTCCTACTACAGTTGTAGGTGTTAATATAAACATTATTATAAATGTTATAAACACAACTGTAGTAAGAATAAAGGCTATCATATCATATACCTTATAATATATAAGGATAATAGTAGGCTTTATTCTATCATGAAATACTGTTGATAATACAATTGTAGCAATTAAATATAATGTTAATATGGTAATCAATCCATAAAAGAAGCTAGGCGAAATAACAGATAATAAATTAACTGTTTTTATTAAGCATATTGCGAATATAAATATAACACCAATTATTGATAAATATACTATAGAATATTTCAG